>JBDRJH010000456.1:0-36588 GCA_043815125.1 Verrucomicrobiota bacterium | reverse complement strand
GCTACCTTGAGGCCCTTGGTCTGGTTGAGGGACAGGGTGAACAGGACGAAGGTGGCCAGCAGGAAGAAGATCACGTCGATGAGCGGGATGATCTCGATGCGGGCGCGGCGGCGCTGACCCGGGACGATGCCGGCGGCGAGTGACATGGCGGATGTCGGGCGGGCGGGCGGGTTAGAGCTTCTTGGGGCAGGTGCCGGAGCCGCACTTGTTGAGGATCAGCTCAAGGGCATTGGCGGCGTCGGAGATGTTGTGCCGGGCCTCCTCGACGCGGGTGTTGAGCAGATTGAACGGGAGCAGGCCGAGGATGGAGATGATGAGACCGGCGAACACGGCGATGAGCGCCTCGCCGACGCCGCCGGTGATCTGGCCGGCGTTGGCCGCGATGTCGCCGCCGCCGAGGGCGCCGAAGGTGTTCATCATGCCGGCGACGGTGCCGAGCAGACCGAGCAGGGGCGCGACGGTGATGCAGGTGTCGATGATGGCGATACCCTGCTGAAAGCGGTTGAGCTCCTGGTTGGCTGCGCGGGTGAAGGCGTTGGTGAGGGAGTGGTCCTTGTGGGTGAGCGCGTAGACCATGATGCGGGCGACGTAGTCCTGGCTGCGTCCGCCGAGGGCGAGCGCGCCGTCGATGTCCTGATTTTCGACCTTTTCGAGCATCTTTTCGACGACCTCGGGCTCGCGGTGGGCGTTTTCGCGCCAGAGAAAGAGTCCGCGCTCCAGCACGACGGTGATGGCGACGAAGGAGACCAACAGGATGGGCCACATGATCGGGCCGCCATGGGCGAAGAGCTCCATAGGGGACATGCCCATCAGGAAGGCGATCGGAAGAGTCGGGAGATGCATGGGAAATTGAAATTGAGAATCCGTCTCACAAGTTGGCGCAAGCGTTAAAGCGGGTGAGTTTGAGGAAATTTTGAGCGTGTGCCGGCTGGGTGTGGCGGTGGAGGATGCCGTCATGCCGGAAGGGGTGCCGAGGATTGTGCATTTGGATGCCGACGCGTTTTTCGTGTCGGTGGAGCTGGCGTTGCAGCCGGAGTATCGGGGCAAAAAGGTCGCGGTGGGCGGTCGCGAGCGCGGCATCATCGCGTCGGCGAGCTACGAGGCGCGGGCCTGCGGGGTTTACACGCCGATGCCGACGGCGCGGGCGTTGCGGGTGTGTCCGGACCTGATTTTGCTGCCGCACAAGGGGAGTTACGGGGCGGTGTCGCGGCGGATGTTCGACCTGTGCGAGGCGTTGACGCCGCTGGTGCAGCGCAACTCGATCGACGAGGGGTATCTGGATCTCGGGCCGTGCGGGTTGCGGTCGACGGAGGCGGTGGTGGCGGCGGTGCGGGGTTTGCAGGCGCGCATCTGGGAGGCGTTGGAGATCCCCGTTTCGATGGGCATCGCGAGCAACAAGCTAGTGTCGCAGATCGCCTCGAAGCTGCGCAAGCCGCGGGGTTTTGTCGTCGTGGCGCCGGGCGACGAAGCGGCGTTTTTGGCGCCGTTGGGCATCGGCAAATTGCCGGGGGTGGGAGCGAAGACGGAGGCGGCGCTGGAGGCGCGGGGCATCCGGAAGATCGGCGACGTGCCGCGGTGTTCGGAGCGGGAGCTGGCGTCGGTATTTGGTGCGGGGTGGCGCGGGCTGCAGGCGGCGGCGCGGGGCGAGGACGACAGCGTGGTCGAGACGGAGCGCGAGGATGCCAAGAGCTACTCGCAGCAGGAAACCTTCGCGCAGGACGTGGGCGACCTCGCCGCGCTGGAGCGCACGGTGAAGGGCATGGTGGACGAGTTGATGCGGAAGATCCGCGCAGACGGCAAACGGGTGCGCACGGTGACGGTGAAGGTGCGGTATCCGGATTTTGGGCACGACTCGGCCGGGCGCAGCCTGCCGGAGGCGTCGGATTTGGAGGCGCCGTTTTATCCGTTGGTCTCGGCGCTGCTGCGGCAGGCGTGGAAGCGTCCCGGGCCGGTGCGGCTGGTGGGCGTGCGTTTTTCGGGCGTGGACGACGGGCCGCGGCAGTTGGATTTGTTTGGCGGCGCGGCCGCGGGCGGCGGCGGGGAGGGATCGGTGGTGGTCGACGAGGAGAAGCGCCGGAAGCTGGCGGCGGTGCTGGACCGGCTCAACACTGGCAAGGGCGGCCGGGTGAAGCACGGGCATCAGTTGTGAGGACGGAGTGGGGCGCCGCTTGGAAAGGGGAGTTCCTTGGACGCCGGTTTATCTGCGTTGATCTGCGGACGCGGGAGGTTGAAGGTTTAAGCGTATGCATTCGTCCGAACTTCTTGCCCGCATCGCCGCCGCCAAACGTGTCGTGTCCGCCCAGGCCGACGTGCTCATCGCCGGGTTCGGCCGGGCGGAGAGCAATTGGAAGGGCGACGGCTCGCGGGTGACGCCGGTGGACATCGCGATCTCGGAGGCGATCCAGGCGGTGATCGAGGGCGAGTTCGCGGAGGATCAGTTTTTCAGCGAGGAGCTGACGAAGGCCGACGCGCCGATCCCGGTGACGTCGCGGTTTTGTTGGGTGCTCGATCCGATCGATGGCACGAACAACTTCGCGCTGGGCATCCCTTACTGCGCGATTTCGCTGGCGTTGCTGGAGGACGGGATGCCGGTCTATGGCGTGGTCTACGACTATGCGCGCCGCTGCCTGATGCACGGCGGGCCGGCCTTTGGCTGTTTCGACAACGACAAGCCGGTGAAGGTGAAGTCCTCGCCGGTCGACCGCCAGAGTCTGCTGGGTTTCCACAGTCCGCACGAGAAGCGCTTCGCAAGCGACGCGGCGATCCTGATTGAGCGGTTCAAGATCCGCGGGCTCGGCAGCAGCACGCTGCATCTGGCCTATGTGGCGGCGGGGTTGTTCGACGGCACGGTGGATCACAACGTGAAGGTGTGGGACATCGCGGCGTCGGTGGCGTTGTGCCTGGGCGCGGGCGGCGAGCTGCGCTATCTGAACACGGAGTTGTTCCCGCTGCGGGTGTTCGACCTGCAGCAGGCGCGCATCCGCTACTACGCGGGCGGCGCGCCGATGTGCGCGGAGCTGGCGGGGTTGCTGCCGGAGTAGGGGCGGCGCTGCTTGGGTTGGGGGGGCGCAAAAAAACCCCTCGGCAAGGAGGGGCTTTTTTTGAGGGCGCGACGGTCCGCGGAGGCGCGTAGTTTTAAACCTGATACGTCTGGCCGGGGGTCGGGTCGAGGACCTTGCTGTTGGGCAGGCGGGCGGTGAGTTCCTTCTCGAACCATTGGCGGGCCTCGGGGTCGCCGTGGGTGAGGATGATGCTGCGGGCCTCGGTCTGCACGGCGAACTCTAGCAGCTCCTCGCGGTCGGCGTGACCGCTAAGCTCGAAGCGGTCGACCTTGGCGTTGATCTTGGACGAGACGTTGGCGGTCTCGAACAGGAAGGTGTCGCCGTGCTTGGTGGCGAGGAGCTTGCCGCCGGGGCTGTCGGGGTCGCAGAAGCCGACGAAGCCGATGGTGTTCTTGGCGTTGCCGATCAGGCCGGAGGCGAGGGTGTAGCTGGGGGTGCGCTCGACGAGCATGCCGGAGCCGATGATGTAGATGGCGTTGGTCTTCGGGTCCTGGCCGGGGTTGAGCTTGCGCGGGGTGGGCTTGATCTTGAGCTCCTTGATGACGCCGCGGTTGAAGTTGATGTATTTGGTCTTGCGCGAGATCTGGTCGAAGTAGTCGGCGATGTCCATGCCGAGGCCGGAGGCGAAGATGGGGCACTCGATGAGGTGGCCGAACTTGCGGGCGTCGTTGAGCACGGTGAGCAGCTCCTGCATGCGGCCGAGCGCGAACACGGGGATGAGGAAGCAGCCGCCGCGCTTGATGGTGTCGTTGATGGAGTCGATCAGACGGGTGATCTCGCTGAGGCGGTCCTTGCCGGCGGGACGCTCGGTGTTGCCGCGGGTGGTCTCGGTGATGACGGTGTCGAAGTGGCCGGCGGGGAAACGCGCGCCGGGGAGGATGCGCTGGTTCTCGAAGAGCACGTCGCCGGTGATGAAGATGTGGCGGTGCTTGTGCCGGATCTCGATGGCGGCGGCGCCGGCGACGTGGCCGGCGGGGTGGAGGGTGATCTCGATCTCGTCGTTGCGTCCGCGGAAGAGTCGGGGGGCGTTGAAGGGGAAGCCGGTGAAGCGCTTCGCCATGCGGTCGATCTCGTCGTGGGTGAAGAGGGGATAGCCCTGGATGTTGGCCTCGTCGCGCTGGCGGAGCATGACGTTGGCGGAGTTGTGCAGCATGCGCTCGATGAGCATCTGGCTGGGCTGGCTCATGATGACGGCCGCCTCGGGGTGCTCGCGCATGGCCACCGGGATGCTGCCGATGTGGTCGAGATGGCAGTGGGTGACGATGATCAGGTCGATGTGCTTGTCGCGGATCTTCGCGAGCAGGGGCACTCCTTCGAGGCCGGGCATCTTGGGGTGCAGACCGCTGTCGACGAGAATGTTGATGCCCCCGATTTCGAGGTGCATGGCGCTGGCACCGATACCGCCGGCGCTGTTCAAATCAGTTAACTTCATTAGATATAAACAGTCAGCAGGTAGGACTCCAGCGGCGAGCGCAAGCGCAACCTGCGGGCTTGCGGCGGGCTTGCGCAAGGGGCCGTCGGGGAGCGCCGCCAATCAGTCAGGGGGAATGTTCAGCTCGAACGGCGCGAGTTGCACGTGGATGCGCGCGCCGGTCTCGTCGACCCCGTGGAAACAGCCGTGGGCGAGGGCGTCGCGGTCGGTGACATGGTAGCTGTTGTAGGAAAACGCCTCGCCGGGGGAGAGGCGCGGGGTCTCGCCGACGATGCGGTCGCCCTCGATGATCATGCGCGTGCCGTCGACGTGGGTGATGACCCATTTGCGCCCGAGCAGGGTGACGGTGCGGTCGGAGCCGTTGCGGATGGTGATGAAGTAGACGAAGGCGTGGGGCTTGTCCGCGGGCAGGCATTTGCCGCCGTGGTGATAAACGAGTTTATCGAGACGGGCGGTGAGGCCGGGTGGTTGTTGCGAGGCGGACACGGTGCGAAAAGGTTCCACAGCAAACGGAGGGGGGCGGGCATTGCAACCGTTAGAGTGAAGAGGGCGGGGCGGCGGTATCGGCGGCGCAGATACGGGTTGCGCGCGGCGGGGCGACGGCGGATGTTGCGGGCAATCATGACAGTTGCGGACATGTTGGGCGTCGTCGTCATCGGCCTGCTGGGCAGCGGGCATTGCCTCGGCATGTGCGCGCCGTTTTCGCTGGCGGTGTCGGCGGGGGCGTCGGGTGCGGGGCGGGTGGTTGCCAGGCAGATTGCCTACCAGCTGGGCAAGGCGACCGCCTACATGTTCATCGGACTTTTGTTGCTGCTGGCGAGCGAGGCGGGAGTGGCCCTGACCGGTTCGGTCGGGCGAATGCAGACGGTGCTGGCGTGGATCGCGGGCGGGGCGATGATCGCGGCCGGCGCGGCCTATGCGCTGGAGTGGCGGGGGTTGTCCGGCTGGTTCGCGGGGGAGCGCGGCGGCATCGGGGGCCGGCTGTGCGGTCTGGCGGGGGAGCTGTGGCGCTCGCCGTCGCTGGCGCGTGCGTTGCTGGTGGGTTGGATGAACGGCTTCCTGCCCTGCGGGCTGGCGCTGACGGCGTTGTTGTATCTGGCGAGTTTTGGCTCGGTGGCGGGTGTCGCGGCGGGGGCGTATGTGTTTGGATTTTCGACCATGCCGGCGTTGCTGGCGGCGGCGCTGCTGGGCCACCGGGTGAGCGTGCGTGCGCGGCGTTGGTTCGTGCGGGCGGGGGGCGTGCTGCTGGTGGCTTTTGGCGTGCTGACGCTGGTGCGCGGCGATGCGTCGGTGCACCACTGGTTTCACGAGCACACGGTGGTGCCGGGCGGACCGATGGATGTCGGCGACGACCATTCCGGTCACGAGGGACATTGATCCCGAAGGGCGGGGCAGTGGAGGCTTGCCTGTTGCCTGACCGGGACCAAGAACAGCCCCTTTATTATGGAAAAACTGGCCCTCCTCTCCGTCAGCGACAAACAGGGACTCGCCGAGTTCGCCACCGCGCTCGTTCGCGAGCACGGTTACAAGCTCCTCTCGACCGGCGGCACCGCCAAGCTCCTCGCCGAGCACGGCCTGCCCGTCACCGAGGTCAGCGAACACACCGGCTTCCCCGAGATGATGGAGGGGCGCGTCAAGACCCTGCACCCCAAAATCCACGGCGGTCTGCTCTGCCGTCGCGACAAGGCCGACCACCTCGCCGCCGCCAAGGAGCACGGCATCGGCCTGATCGACCTCGTGGTGGTCAACCTCTACCCGTTCGAGGCCACCGTGGCCAAGCCCGGCGTGCACTTCGAGGAGGCCATTGAAAACATCGACATCGGCGGACCCTCCATGCTGCGGAGCGCGGCCAAGAACCACGAGAGCGTCACCGTCATCTGCGACCCGGCCGACTACACCCGCGCGCTCGCCGCCATGAACGTGCCGGCCAATCTCCAGACGCTCCGCCGCGAGCTCGCGCTCAAGGTCTTTCAACGCACCGGCGCCTACGACACCGCCATCGCCGCCTACCTCGAAAAACAAGCCGCCGCCACCGCCGACGCGCCCGACTTCGCCGCCCTCAGCGGCCTGCCCGCGAAGCTCACGCTCACCTACGACAAGGCCCAGTCGCTCCGCTACGGCGAGAACCCCCACCAACAAGCCGCCCTCTACGGCACCTTCCACGAGCACTTCGAGCAACTCCAGGGCAAGGAACTCAGCTATAACAACATCCTCGACATCACCTCGGCCACCTACCTGATCGGCGAGTTCGAGCGTCCCACCGTCGCGATCCTCAAGCACACCAACCCCTGCGGCGTCGGTTGCGCCGACACCCTCGAAGCCGCCTGGGAAAAGGCCTACGCCACCGACCGTCAGGCACCCTTCGGCGGCATCATTATCGTCAACCGCACCCTCGGCGGCGAACTCGCCCAGACCATCTCCGGCATCTTCACCGAGGTCATCATCGCGCCCCGCTTCAGCGAGGACGCCCTGGCCATCCTCGGCAAAAAGAAGAACCTCCGGCTCATGATCGCCAAGGACGGCATCGGCGCCGACTCCCTCCAGGACGTGCGCTCCGTCGTCGGCGGCCTGCTCGTGCAGGATCGCAACAAGGTTCTCGGCAACGTCGCCGACTTCAAGGTCGTCACCAAGCGCCAGCCCACCGAGGCCGAATGGGCCGACATGATGTTCGGCTGGCGCGTCTGCAAACACGTCAAGTCCAACGCCATCGTCTATTGCCACAACGAGCAGACCCTCGGCGTCGGCGCCGGCCAGATGGCCCGCGTGGACAGCTCGCGCATCGCCGTGTGGAAGGCCGGCGAGGCCAAGCTCGACCTGCACGGCTCGGTGGTCGTCTCCGAGGCGCTGTTCCCGTTTGCCGACGGTCTGATCGCCGCCGCCGAGGCCGGCGCCACCGCCGCCATTCAGCCGGGCGGCTCGGTCCGTGACGAGGAAGTCATCGCCGCCGCCGACGCGCGCGACATGGCCATGGTCTTCACCGGTCTGCGCCACTTCAAACACTGAGACGGCGCGCTCCCACGGGGGCGCAAAAAAGCCGGTTGGGCATCACGCCCAACCGGCTTTTTTATGACTTTAAAAGTGGCTGCCCGACTAGGACTCGAACCTAGACAAAGCGAGTCAGAGTCGCTTGTGCTACCATTACACCATCGAGCAAGAAAAAGGGTTGATTGTCGTTTGGAGATGGAGCCGGCGATGGGATTCGAACCCGCAACCGCCTGTTTACAAAACAGGTGCTCTACCGTTGAGCTACGCCGGCGTGAAAAGAACGATTCGCCGAGAACAATTGCGGTCAAAGGGCCCGCGCCAAACGAAAAATCGACAAAGAACGCCGCCTGCGCGGGTTGGAAAGTGGTGGTTCCCCAGGGACTCGAACCCTGAACCAATTGATTAAGAGTCAACTGCTCTACCATTGAGCTAGGAAACCAAAACGAAGGAGGGCGAAACACTCAGGATCGACGGTTATCTGTCAATGACGATTTCGCGGAAAAATTCATTCCCCCCTGGTTTTCCCCCGAACCACGTTTTGCTCCGGGCCCGCGCCGCGGTTCACTTGCCGCTAAAATCCCCTTGCCAAGCGCCCCGACACTCTCTGTTTTGGCCAACTCTCTCCATGCAAAAGACCAAAAAGTCCGTCGCCAAGCGCTTCAAACTTTCCGCCACCGGAAAGCTGATGCGTCGCACGCCTGGTTTCCGTCACTTGCTAGCCTCCAAGAGCACCTCGGCCAAGCGCCGCGCCTCTCAGGACAAGCAGGTCGCCGAAGGCCATGCCAAGCCGCTCAAACGTTGCCTGCCCTTCGGCCTGTAACGCAATCAGAGCGCTTGATCCAACCGCAACAGCCCAGTCGGGTGAATCCTAACGAGACGACCCGACGGCTCCCAAAAACAAAATAATCCAACATGCCTCGTGCCACAAACTCACCCGCTTCCCGCAAGCGGCATAAAAAAGTCCTGAAGTATGCCAAAGGCTACTTCGGCAACAAGTCCCGCCTCTTCCGCTACGCGAAGGATGCCGTCCAGCATGCCTGGCAGCACGCCTACATCGCCCGCAAAAAGAAGAAGGCCGACTTCCGCGCCCTGTGGATCGTTCGTCTGAACGCCGCCTGCCGCGCCAACGGTATCAGCTACAGCCGCTTCATCGAGGGCCTCCACGCCGCCAACATCGAGATGGACCGCAAGGTTCTCTCCGATCTGGCCATCCGCGACGAAGCCGCCTTCGCCGCCGTGGTTGAGCAGGTCAAGACCGCGCTCAAGAACAAGACCGCCGCCGCCGCTTGATTTCCGAGCGGGGCGCATCCATCCCGGTCCGCGCCACGTCAATTCTCCAAAGGACGGTTCCCGCATCGCGGGACACCGTCCTTTTTTATGCCCGGGATTTTAACGCAGAGAGTAGGCCGGGCCTGCCGCGCGTCTCCACTGGAATCGCATTCCCAAACCGGCGTGCCCGGCGGTCACGCCCTACCTTGATACGCCCCGCGTCAAAAAATCAGTCCACCGCCGCCCCGTATTTTTTCGTGCCCTTTCGTGTATTTCGTGGGCAATCTCTTCCTTTTTCCATGCAAGACCAACTCTCCGCACTCCTCGATCAGGCCTCGGCCGAGCTGCCCGCGCTGACCACCCGCCCCGAGTTCGAGGCCGCCAAGGCCCGCTACGTCGGCCCCAACGGCAGCCTCACCCAGCTCATGAAGCAGATGGGCTCCGTGCCCAAGGAGCAAAAGCCCGTCGTCGGCAAACTCATCAACGAGACCAAGACCGCCCTCCAGGTCCACCTCGACGCCGCGCTCGCCCGCATCGAGTCCGCCGAACTCGCCGCCCGCCTCGGTCCGCCCGTCGACGCCACCCTGCCGTCGCCCGATCCGTTCCCCGGCGCCTTCCACCCGCTCACTCTCGTCCGTGAGGAGATGACCCGCATCCTCGCCAAGGTCGGCTTCACCGTCGTCGAAGGCCCCGAGGTCGAGACCGAATACTACTGCTTCGACGCCCTCAACACCCCCGCCGACCACCCGGCCCGCGACGCCCAGGACACCTTCTACCTCCCCGGCGACGCCCGCTTCACCAACGTCGCCAAGAAAAACCCCGCCGAGAAATACCTGCTCCGCACCCACACCTCCTCGGTGCAGATCCGCACCATGCTCAAGGGCAAGCCGCCCATCCGCATCGTCTCGCACGGCCGCGTCTATCGCCGCGACACCACCGACGCCACCCACTCGGCCAACTTCCACCAACTCGAGTGCCTCTACGTCGACAAGAACGTCACCGTCCGCGACCTCAAGGCCCTCCTCGATTACATCTTCGCGTCGCTCCTCGGCAAGGACACCAAGACCCGTTTCCGCCCGCACTACTTCAGCTACACCGAGCCCTCCTTCGAGGTCGATCTCTCCGCCAAGCACCTGCCCAAGGTCAACAAGGAGTGGATCGAGATCGGCGGCTGCGGCATGGTCGACCCCACCGTGTTCAGCGAGGTCGGTTACGACCCCGAAGTCTGGTCCGGCTACGCCTTCGGCATGGGCCTCGAACGCCTCGCCATGCTCATGTATGGCATCGATGACATCCGCCTCTTCTACCAAAACGACGCCCGCTTCCTCCGCCAATTCGCGTAAGAATTGACCACGGATTCCACGGATTAACACGGATTCAATACCGACCAATCCGTGCCCATCCGTGAAATCCGTGGTTAAAAAATCCGATTTCCGACTCACCTCCCAATGAAAGTTTCCCGTTCCTGGCTCCAGACCTACGTTGATCTCAGCGCCGTTTCCGACGACGACATCTCGCGCGCCATCACCTTCCTCGGCTTCGAGGTCGAGCAGGTCATCAAGACCGGCGCGCCCGCGCTCGAACTCGTCGTGGTCGGCCACATCCTCACCCGCGACAAACACCCCAACGCCGACAAGCTCTCCATCTGCACCGTCGACGTCGGCGAGATCCACGGCGGCGTGCGCACCATCGTCTGCGGCGCGCACAACTGCGACGCCGGCAACCGCGTGCCCGTCGCCCTCCCCGGCGCCACGCTCCCCGGCAACTTCACCATCAAGGAAGCCAAGGTCCGCGGCCAACCCTCCTCCGGCATGCTCTGCGCCGCCAGCGAACTAGCCCTCGCCGAGACCTCCGACGGCCTCCACCTGCTCTCCGGCGAACCCGCCGTCGGCACGCCGATCAACCACGTGCTGCCCCCCGGCGACACCGTCTTCGACATCGAGATCACCCCCAACCGCCCCGACTGCCTCTCGCACCTCGGCGTGGCTCGCGAACTCGCCGCCTGGTTCCGCCAGGACCTTGCGTATCCAAAAGTTGGATTCACGCCCGCCTCCGTCGACAGCGACCCGCACTCCGAGCTGCTCAAGTCCGTGCGCGTCGACGCTCCCGAGGCCTGCCCGCTCTACACCGCCACCGTCGTCACCGGCGTCAAGATCGGCCCGTCGCCCGACTGGATGCAGCAGCGCCTGACGGCAGTCGGCCTGCGCCCGATCAACAACGTCGTCGATATCGGCAACTACGTCAGCTCGAATACGGCCAGCCCGTGCATGCCTTCGACGCCCGCCTGCTCGCCGGCCACGAGATCATCGTGCGCCCCGCCGCCGAGGGTGAAAAAATCGTCACCCTCGACGAAAAGGAACGCACCCTCACCGCCACCGACCTCGTCATCGCCGACGGCGAAAAGCCCGTCGTCATCGCCGGCATCATGGGCGGCATCAACTCCGGCGTCTCCGCTGACACCACCGACCTCGTGCTCGAGGTCGCCGTCTTCGAGCGCCTCGGCGTCCGCCGCACCTCGCGCCGCCTCGGCCTCTCCTCCGACTCGTCCTACCGCTACGAACGCTCCGTCGATCCGCACATGCTCGACGAGGCCCTGCATCGCTTCATCGACCTCATCCTCGCCCATGCCGGCGGCAAGGTCGCCGGCCCCATCCGCAAGGTTGGCTCCGACATCCCGTGGGAACGCGAGATCACCGTCACGCCCGCCTACATCAACGAAAAGCTCGGCTTCGACATCCCCGCCGACGACATCCACGCCGCCTTTGAGTCGCTGGAGCTGACCGTCGTCCGCGAGGAGCCCACCGAAAGCCGCGGCCCCGCCTGGACGCTCTCCATTCCCTCGTGGCGCGACGACCTCGACCGTCCCATCGACCTCGTCGAGGAAGCCCTGCGCGTTTACGGCACGGAAAAAATTCCCGTCAGCACCGTCACCGCGCCCGGCCTCGTGACCGACGATGATCCCATCGCCCGTTTCAACCGCGCCGTGTCCGCGCAACTCGTCGGCCAGTCCTTCGTCGAGTGCGTCAACTACACCCTGCGCTCCGCCGCCGAGCTCGGCGCTTGGGCCGGTGCCGACCAGGCCGCCGCCTTCGGCCTCGCCAACCCTTTCGTCGAGGACCAGTCGCACCTGCGCTCTTCGCTCATCGGCGGCCTGCTCGACACGCTCAAGCTCAACCAAAGCCGCGACGTGCCCGCCGCCCGCCTCTTCGAGACCGGCCGCGTCTTCGCCGAGCGCGACAGCGAGCTCACCGAGTGCGTTTCCGTCGGCTTCGTCTTCGCCGAGGAGACCGGCGAACGCGCCTGGCGCAACCGCGAGGCGTCCGACTTCTACACCGCCAAGCGCCTCATCGAGACGCTCGCCGGCGCCGCCGGCATCGACTTTGCCCGCCAGCCGCTGACCCCCGTCGCCAACGCCGGCTCGCCCTGGCAGCCCGGCCACGCGGTCACCGCCGGCGAGATCCGCCACGGCTGGTGCGCGAGCTTCGGTCTGGTGAACCTCAAGCTCGTCAAAGCACTCGGCCTCACCGGTCAAATCTACGCGGGCACCGTCGCCGTTTTGCCCGCCAAGATCGGCGGCGCCGCCGCGAAGAAACGTTACCAGCCGCTCAACCTCATGCCCGCCGCCTTGCGCGACCTCGCGCTCGTCGTCGACGCCGGCACCACGGCCGGCGAGGTGCAAAAGGCGCTGACCAAGATCGCCCGCGCCGCCGTCGGCAACACCTTCGCGCTGGAGGGCGTGCAGGTGTTCGACGTCTACCAGGGCAAGGGCCTGCCTGAGGACAAAAAGAGCCTGGCCTTCAGCCTGACTTTCCGCGCCGCCGACCGCACGTTGACCGACGCCGAGGTCAACACCGTCTTCACCAAGATCCAGGACGAGGCCGCCGCTGCCGGCTACCAAGTCCGCAAGTAACCCGCAGCGTAGATCCGCCGCTGCCTGAAAAGCAAAAGAGACGCCCGCAATCGGCGTCTCTTTTTTGTGATCAGAGGTTCGCCGATCCAGGTGGAGCGACTTGTCCCCAAGGCGCTGACACGGCGCAGCCGCGCCGAGTCAGCGCAATCCGCGTTCAAAATCCCGCTTCCGAAAGACCCATAAATTCCGGCTGATACCAAACACCCGTTCCTTTCAGACTTTGACCGCGGATGCCTCGGATAACCGATGTTGTTTTCTTCGTGCACGACATCGTGCGGCTCGTTCCAAAGAAGCGTCACGCCATGCCGAATCTGCAACGGTGGGGGATTATCGTGAGCTCAAACTCACTGGCTCGACGCAGAAAAACAGCCGGGGTTCCGTTGTAGGGGCCGAGCTTGCTCGGCCCGTGTAGCGCAGATGGAGCGCATGGTCCCCAGTGCGCTGTCTGCAGACAGGGAACAGATCGATCAATTCTCCACGTCGCGGCACTTGGCGAGCAGGCGGCGGGTGATGAGGTCGGCGGTCTTGGGGGAAAGAATGGGTTTCAGATCCTTGAAGGTGTTTTGAATCCAATTGGCGCTATCGACACGGCAGGTGCGGCGTGGGCCGGTGCCGGTGAATTTCAGTGTCCAGCCGGGGATGACCAAGATAGGGCTGGCGGGCACGTTTTCGCCGATTTCTTCAGCCAGCCACTTGGTGAGCGTCTTCGCGTTGGTTTCCGCTTGATCGAGACCGCCGGTGTCGTCTTTGCAGCGCGGCCAGTGCAAAGCGTGACCGTCGAAATGGACAACGTCGTCGGGCTCGGGGCCTCGGTTACCGCCTTTGCGGCGGGTCTTGGTCTCAATGACGAACAGGCCGCCTTCACCGACCACGACATGGTCGATGTTAAACGTTTTGCCGTTGCTGACGAACGGAACGTCGTGAAACACGCGCCAACCGGAGAACCGCAGCGGGGCCAGCTTCTCGGCTACGACTCGCTCACCGAACCAGCCGAGGTAGTAGTTTTGGCGTTTCTTCCATAACGCAAAGATTCGCCGTGTGCTGAGAAGCGTAGCGACCAGAAACCAAACTGTTGCGGTGAAGATTACCTGCTTGGTGCCGAAGCCTAAGAATTTCGCCACCCAGGCAGAGACGGGTAAAACCAGTAGAGCGACTATCGTTCCGCCGGCTAATTCGAAGATCATGGACTCATCGATTTGCGCTACTTCCTTGCGCAGCGACTCACCCGGGCCACGCAGCAGTCGGTCTTCTGCCTTAAACGGCCAACGCGTTGGCCGGAGTTTACGGGCACCGTATAGCGAACCGATGACTGCAGTCAGATAGATACTGATCGGGATTAAAATCCACCACTCCTTCATCGTCTGTCTTGCTTAATGGCGTGACGCCACGTCCAGCAGATCGTGCAGACGGGTGACGTTGTCATACGGACCGAAGTAGTCGCAGACCGCTTCACCGATGGCGGTTGCCGTAGAGTCGACGTCTTGCACGGCCGGATCGTAAAGCATCACGCGCAGCAGGCTGGGGTGGGCGTCGTGCAGATCGCGCCAGCGAAAGCCCCATTGCTCCATGTAGCTGGTAACCACACCGCGGCGTCCCAGGACTTGCACGGCCACGGAACGACGCGGGGTGGCAAAGTAGTCCACGGTGATACGTTTCTCCAACTTGCCGGCGAGCCGGTGGTTGGTCTTGGCCTCGATGTGACGCTCCCGGAAAACCTTTTCCACGGTCTCCCGGGCGACGTTCATGGTCTTGGCCGCGGGCTCGTGCAGGTAGGCAAGGTAGGCAATGCCGATCAATGCCTCGGTAAAGAGGTGAATCTCAGCTCCACCAACGGGCCACGGCACAAAGCGGAACAGCTCCCAGCCGTCGCGTTTGAGTTGATAGGCATCGCACAATTCCCGAATGCGCTGGGCCGGCACGCCATCGTCGATGTTTTGGCCTGTCTGAGCCAACTGCCAGAGCGTCTTGCCACCATCGCTCAAGCGGGCGGTGGTGGCGGTGGGCATGGTCAACTTCAGGACGATTTGCCAGCCGTCGGGGTAGGACTGCGGCACGGCAAATTCCAGACCGTAGGGCGTTTGGGCGATTTCCAGCGAATCCTGCCAGAAGTTCTGGAGGCTATCGCGCAGGATTGAGGGGGAAGGCGTGGTTTCGACAGGGTTCACAGCAGCACCTCCGGTGTCTTCAAGTCAATCGCCCAGAGCAGGGCGCATTTGCCAATAAAATCCGCAAAGTCGGTGGGCGCAAAGTTGCTCAAAGGTTCGTGCCGATTGTATTCAGCGTCGGTCGTCGGCAAATTGGGGTCTACGCGGTTTTGATGCCAGCCGGCGGGGATGCGTTGCTTGGCCCGCAGGTTGTTTCGCCCTACGTGGTTATGGCCGACACCACGCACCCGGTGGCCGGCCAGAATCAAGTTGCCCTCGTAGCTGGGTGGCTGGCTGACATCGGTGGCCTTGCCGAGGTAGCGCATGTCGACATAGGCCCCGCCCACGATATCCAGCGTAACATCAAAGCCCGCCCCGGCATCGCCACGGCGCACGACGGACAGTTCGGTGTTTTCGCGCACGACCTTGGCGGCCTGCACAAACTCGTGGATATGCGATGGCGTGTAGGGATAGGTCATGGGTTTTAACGGAGTTACTCCGCCTCGAAGTAGTCGCTGTCTAGGCGCTTGATGGCGATGGTGCGCACGGTGGAGACGCCGATGTTGTGCTCGATCATGAGGTCAGCCAAGCGCAGTCCGTCGATCAGGATGACGCGTTGGTTCACCTTGGCCGCGTAATCTATGGCGTTCTGGTTGTAGGAACTCGTGGTGATGAAAATACCCTTGGTCGCTTGCTGTCCGGCCAATGCCCCCACGAACGCCTGGATTTCCTTTCGTCCTACGGTGCCCTGCCAACGTTTGGCCTGCACATAGACGACGTCCAAACCCAGGCGGTCCTCGTTGATGACACCATCAATGCCCTCGTCGTTGGACGCTTTGGTTCTGCGCGCTGCTTCCTCGCGGGAGCCACCGTAGCCCATCTTAACCAACAGGTCCAAAACGATCTGCTCGAAGCGGAATGGGTCGACGGCCGCGAGTTGTTCGAGCAAGTCGGCGCGCAGCGATTTTTCCAACGTTTTTAACGCGTCACCAATAGCTTCATCGGGGGTAGTGCTGACGGGGGCTTCATCCTTTGTCTCGGGGGTATGACTTACGTTGGCGTCTTCGCGTGAGGGCGATGCAAATGCGGCGAATTTTTCGGATACTTTGGTCAGATAAGTGCGAGTAAGTCGCTCCGGGCCTTCGGCCAAAATTTTCCGACCAAAATCGTTGATCTGATACTGACCCTTCTGTGGCCGATTGAGAGCACCCGCACGGTATAGATCGTAACAGGCCCAGTTTACCCGGTTGTGCCACGTGAGTTGAGTTCCACTTGGGAGAATCTGCGCCATATCCTCGTCGGTGAGGTGAAAACGCGGTGCGAGGAGTTCAAATACGTCTCGCACGCGTGTGAGTTCGCTGTGTTCAGCGAGTAGCTCGAGGGCCGGGCGGCGGATGTCATCGAGAATGGGAATGGCCATGGTGATGAAGGAGACAGCTTACAGCTGGCCGAGTTGTTTTAGGGTGGTGAGGATTTGGGTGATTTCCTGGAGGCGGAGCTTGGTCTTTTTGCCGAAGTGGGCGGCGAGGGCCGACGCGTCGGGGCCGGTCGAGGGGAGGAGGGCGCGGAGGGCGGCGACGCGGTCGGGGAGGGTCGCGGGCCAGGGGAGCTTGGCGGCGGGCGTCGCGGGCTTGGCTTCACCGTCGTCGACGTCGAGGGCGGTTTGGGTGGCGGCCTTGGTCGCACCCTGCGGGTTTTGGTAGTCGGGGCGGAGCCAGCGGATGGTGCCCTTGGCTTCCTCGGCGGCGCGGGCGTGGTTGAGGGCGACGAGGCGGGTGAGCAGGGCCTGCTCAAGCGTTTCGTCGCCGCGGGCGAGGCGGTCGGCGAGGGGCACCTTGGTGGCGAGGTCGGCCCAGCCGTAGGCGGCGAGGACCGCCGTATCGAGCTCGTCGTGCAGCTGTTTGAGCACGGCGGCGAGGCCGTCGTCGTGGATCTGGCGCTCCTTGTCGGTGAGGGGTTCCTCGCGTCGCAACTTTTCCACTACGTTGTAGAGTCCGGTGAGCGTGAGGTCGGCATGGGCCGCCTGCTGGCGCTTGCGGTGCGCATCCAACTGCTCGCCGAGGTCGCGGATTTTGGCCTTCAGCGGTTCGGTTTCCGGGAGGTCGGGGAAGGGGAACTTATTGAAGCTAGAGCCAACCACATATGTTGGGTCATTTCCGAATCCTAGTCTGGCTCCGATATTGAGTGTCCAAATGCCGTGAATAACTGAGGACAATACTCCGCATGCCGTTGAGTCATCCATCGACACGCATATCAATTTGCTGTCTGGAAGCGTTGGTGCCTCCACAAATTGAAACACGCGATGTTTTGCGGTCTTAACCGAGACAAGATATCTAGTGAGGTCGGAAATCGCATTCCGCATGTCGGTGTTTTTCCGACCAAACAGCCACCAATTCTCACGTCGATAGGCCTCCTTGTTTTCAAGCCTCTCGGGTCTTACGTTGTCGTAGACGTGTTGGTAAATCGACGGCACTTTGGCTCTGACTTCCAGATCGGTGAGGCCATGTAAGTCTATAATAAATACGTCGCGATCAGTCTGTGTCATATCGCGCCCGTTTTTATAAGGCTTGATGTAGGGCTTTGTGGTCGCGTCGGACTCGATGAATTTCTGGCGTTCAGCCCTGCTGAGCACGAATCCCATGCCGTGTGGCTTAATCCCTTCGGATGCGAGTCCCTGATTGGCTTGGAGTGAAAACACCGATGTCAGATCCGCACCGATCTTCAGATTAGCCGCGATCTTGCCGAGGTCGGTGTCGAGTTCGACGCGGTGTTCGCCGTTTTCGACTTCGGTTTCTTCGGTGACGCGGTTGAGTTCACCGATGACGGGGTCGGTGGTGGCGACGGTCATGGCGATGCGCACGGCGGCGCCGTCGGTGCTGTCGACCCAGGGGTGGTCGGGGATGGCGTAGGCGACGGTGAGCGGGGTCTTGGGGTCGCCGAGGTGTTTTTCGAGGACGCGGCGGTTGAAGGTTTGGTGAATGCTGTTGGTGGTGATGAAGCCGAAGCGGCGGGCGTGGCCGGCGCGGGTGAGGGCGGCGGCTTTTTCCCACCAGAACATGACGAAGTCGGCGGAGTCGGGGACGTCGCCTTTCCAGGTGGCACGGAGGGCTTCGGTGTAGCCGTCGCCGAGGAGGTCGCGCATGCGGGAGGCGCCGATGAAGGGCGGGTTGCCGACGATGTAGTCGGTCTTGGGCCAGTCGGCGCGGCGGGGGTTGGTGTAGTCGTAAACGGGGATGCGGGCGGATTCGTCGGGGACTTCGCGTTGGGTGACGGGGTGGGGTTTGGTGGTGCGGCCGTCCCAGATGGTGACGAACTGGCCGTCGGCGTCTTTGCGCGGGAGTTTTTTGTCGTAGGCGAGGACGGCGTCCTGGGCGCGGATGGTTTGTTCCTTGGGCAGGAGGGGGCGGTCGCCGGTGTCGGCCTGGCCGGTGTTTTTTTTGTGCCACTGGAAGTAGCCGATCCAGAGGACGAGTTGGGCGATGGCAACGGCTTGGGCGTTGATTTCGAGGCCGTGAAATTGCTGGGGGCGGACTTTGAACTGCTCCATTTCGAAGGTGAGCTCGGTGTCGCCGAGGGCTTCGAGGAGTTCGAGCACTTCGCCTTCGAGGCGTTTCATGTGCTCGAGGGTGACGTAGAGGAAGTTGCCGGAGCCGCAGGCGGGGTCGAGGACGGTGATGCGGCAGAGTTCGTGGTGGTAGGCTTTTATCAGCTTGAGAGCGCCGGGGCGGTCGCCGGCGGCGTCGAGCTGGGCGGCGGCGGTCTTGGCGTCGTCCCAACGGGCGCGAAGGGGGTCTATTATCGTGGGTTTGACGAGGCGTTCGACGTAGCTGCGGGGGGTGTAGTGGGCGCCGAGTTTGTGGCGGTCGCGCGGGGAGAGGGCGCGTTCGAGGAGGGTGCCGAAGATGGCGGGTTCGACGTCGGACCAGTCGGGTTTGGCGGCGCCGATGAGGAGGGCGATCTGGGCGGAGGAGAGGGGGAGGGCGGTGGCGTTTTCGAAAAGGCCGCCGTTGAAGTAGGCGATCTTTTGCATGAGGGCGACGGACCATGGGTTGCCGGAGGCCATGTCGCGCCAGAGGTTTTGGGCGGTGATGGCGAAGCCTTCGGGGTGGTCTTTGAGCTTGATGAGCATGTCGATGAAGGCGCCCGGGGGGAGGAGCCCGGTGTCTTCGGCGAACATGGTGAAGAGGCAGCGTTGGAGGAAGGTGGCGATGGCCTGGGGGGAGTGGCCGTCGGCCTCGAGCGAGCCGGCGAGGCGGGCGAGGTGTTCGGCGACTTCGCGGGTGACGCGCGCGGCGTGGCGCGAGGGGTCGAGGGAGAGGGGATCGGTCCAGACGGCACGGAGGCGTTGGCGGATTTTTTCGTCGCGCAGGTCGTCGAGGTGGATGCGGTGGCTCTTGGGATCGGGGAAGCGGACGTAGGTGCCGCCGGTGCAGGTGAACTCGGAGTAGAGTTCGATGACGTAGCCGACGTCGCAGACGATGAGGAAGGGCGGGCGGCCTTCGTGGGCGGGGAGGTCGCGGATGTAGCCGCGGGCCTGGTTGTAGGCGCGTTCGAGGGCGCGGTCCCATTGCGCGGTGCCGCGGACGCCGTGGCCGGTTTTGGTGTTGGCGGGGTCTTCGGACAGGAGGCCGAGTTGGGCGGAGTCGGCGCCGGACTTGGCGTTGGCGCCCTGCTTGGTTTCGAGGATGAAGGAGCCGCGTTTGTAGAGGTCGGCGTAAACGGTGACCGTGGTGCTGTCGTGTTTGGTGCGGACGATGGAGCGGTCGAAGACGTAGCGGTTAAAGGCGTTGTCGGCACCGGCGGGATCGGGGTGGTCGACGCCGAGGAGGTCGCAGAGTTCGGTGAGGAACATCTGGTAGTTGGCGCGTTCGGCGGCCTCGGCCTTGGACCAGCGGGCGATGAATTTGGCGACGGCGGTGTCGACCGGGGTGGAGGGTTGCGCGTCGGAGTCGGCCATGCGTAAGGCGTTTGTGGGCTGGCGGGAGTCTGGGGGCAAGTGCGGCGGAGCGAAATGCGGAGGCGGGCGGTGTGGCGAATTTGTCAGTATTTCACGTCGATCTCGTTGGCGGTGACCTGGCCGTTTTGGACTTCGGTGAGGACCTCGAATTTGCGGGTGGTGCGCTTAAAGCCGTCGTTGGCGTAGTAGCTGAGGCCGGCGGTGCCGGTGGTGCGGTGGCGGGTGCCCCAACCGGTGACCTCGGTCGTGCCGGTGGTCGTGATGTTGAGCGAGGTGACTTCGTAGTTTTGCGAGCCGACTTTGTAGCTGTAGCGGAAGTGTTGGTAGGCGTATTCCTTGGCGACGGCGGCGTGGGCGGCCGCGTTGGGCTCGGCAGGTGCGCTGGTGGTCGCGCCGGAGGTGGCGGGCGCGGGCTGCACGACGACGGGCGGGCGGTAGGTGTTGGTGCTGGTGCGGGGCTGGCGGACGACGACGGGCGGAGACGGATAGGTGTTGTAGGTCTGGTATTGGGCCAAGGCCGGGGTGAGCGGGAAGGTGTGCGTCTGGCCGTTGACGGTGATGGTGCCGACTTTGGTTGGCTTGGGTGCGACGGGCTGCGTCGGCTGGAACTGGTGGACGTCGGGGGCGTTGATGGCGGGCGAGGGTGCGGGGTAGTCGACGATCTCCATCGGGGTCTCGGCGGTGGGCGGCATGGCGGGCGTTGCCGGAACGGGCGGGTTGGCGAGCGAGTAATGCAGCACGGCGACGACGGCGGCGTTGAATCCGAGGGCGGCCAGGGCCCACAGCGCAAAGTGGCGCCAGCGTCCGGCGGCTTGAGGCGCGGTGTGGGAGGAGGCGGAGGGGTGACGATTTTTGGCACCGAGTGCTTCAAGTCCGGCGCGGATTTTCTCGGCTGCGGCGGAGGTTTGTTCGTCGGGAGCGGCCATGGGTAACCCGTTTGTGGGCAATCTCTATCCGCGGCGCAAGGCGGGGGCAGGGGCCGCGGGGGATTTCTCAGGCGGGCGCGGGCACCGCGAGTTTGTCACTTAATAAGTGACAAACGGTTCGGCGGGTGACGGGACTGCCGCCGATGGTCGGAGGTGGTCTCGTGTCACTGGTTGGCGAGGAAGGCGACGAGCATGCGACGGAAGGCCAGGGCGGTGGGCTGGTGGTTGCCGAGCATGGCTTGGCCGGAGGCGGTTTCGTAGCCGAAGTTGGGGCGCGGGCGCAGGCGGATAAAGGGCGGGAGGTTGTAGCGCATCGCGATGGCGTTGGCCCAGAGTCGAGCGATGCGACCGTTGCCGTTGGCGAAGGGGTGGATGCGCACCCACTCGGCGTGCGCCCAGGCGCAGGCCTCGATGACTGCGGAGAGTTGGTCCGGAGTGAGGGCTGAGTCCGGAGGAACGTGGCCGTCGAGGTGGGTGAGGATTTGTGCGAGGGTGTCGGCGAAGCGAGAGGTCTCGGCCGTGACTTGGGCGGCGGCAACGCCGGGGTATGAACCGACAAGAATTTCAATGTCGGAGAGCGGATCAACGCCGCGGAATCGCCCGACCATGGCCGGGTCGGGCGGGGTGAGTCCGGCCATCATTTCGCGGTGCCAGCGCCGGGCATCGGCGAGCCCGGGCATGTGGCGTGCGCAGGCTTGGTCCCGGATGCCGGTCAGAACCTTGATGAGGTTTTTCCGCAGACGCGGGCTGTCGGCGTCCCAATCAGGCATTGATGAGGTGTCGGAGTTGCTGGGTCACCGGGCCGATTGCCGAGGCGGGGTGGCCTTCCATCGGGTCTTCGGATTTGCCGTGGGCGGCCTCGGCGTCGGCGAAGGCGGCGATGGCTTGGCTGAAATCGGGGTCCGTCTTTCGGTAGGCCTTCACGCGTTTCAAGACGGTTTGCAGCTCCTCCTCGGTCTGGAGCGCGTGGCGGGTGACGTATTCGGCCACGGCTTCGTTGACCAACTTGTTCTTGGGGCGGTGCTGGAGCTGGCTGATGAGGTCCAAACCGGCTTGCAGGTCCTCGTGCAGGCGAAAAGTGGAGGCCTTTTTCATGGTTACGACCATAGGTGAAGGCGTAGTGGTGTCAAATTTCCATTTTGGTGGCAGTGGATCGCATTAAAGCGCGCTCACGGCCCAGTGGTAGAGGGGGATGCCGAAGATGATGTTGAAGGGGAAGGTGATCGCCAGGGACAGGGAGACGTAGAGGCCGGGGTTGGCCTCGGGGAGCGCCGTGCGCAGCGCAGCGGGCACTGCGATGTAGCTGGCGCTCGCGCAGAGCACGACGAGTAGGAGGGCGTCGCCTTCGCCTAGTCCGGCCAGCGCGGCCAGGCCGAGGCCGAGGGCGGCGTTGATCAGCGGGGCGACGAGGCCGAAGGCGAGCGCAGGCGCGCCCACCGCCCGCAGACCGCCCATGCGGCGCGCGGCGACCATGCCGAGGTCGAGCAGGAAGAGGCAAAGCATGCCAGGGAAGAGGGTGCTGATGAAGGGTTTCAAGGTGGTGCCCTGACCGTCACCGGTGAGCATGCCGATCAGCAGGCTGCCGAGCAGGAGGAAGACCGAGCCGTTGAGAAAGGCGTCCTTGGCGAGGTGCGACCAGTCGACGGGGCCGCCGCCTTCGGAGCGTTTGGCATAGTGGCGGGCGAAGAACACGCCGAGCACGATGGCCGGCGACTCCATGAGGGCCATGGCGGCGACCATGTGGCCGGAGCAGGGGATATCGCGCAGGGCGAGGAAGGAGCAGGCGGTGATGAAGGTGACCGCGCTGACCGAGCCGTAGGTGGCGGCGACGCCGGCGGCATCGTTGACGCCGAGCCGGGCGCGCAGGGCGAAAAACGTCCAGACGGGCACGATGACCGAGGCGGCCAGCGCGGCGGACAGACCCTTGGCGACTTCCAGGCTGAGGCCGCTTTGCGAGAGCGAGAAGCCGCCCTTGAGTCCGATCATGAAGAGTAGGCCGAGCGAGAGCGTCTTCGTGAGCGGCGCGGGCAGCTCGAGGTCGCTGCGCAGGGCCACGGCCAGCAGGCCGAGGGCAAAACAGAGCACGGGGGGCGAGAGCAGGTTGGCGAGGAGTTCGGCGGTGTTCATGTGGCTGGAGCCCGCAGATTATCGGAACGGAGCGTTTTAGACGATTACATGTATTGTAAGTTATCGTTAGGTTTTATTTAACGCTTGGGCATGGCCTTTTTGAATTACCATCACCTGCGGTATTTTCGGGAGATCGCCCGTGAAGGGAACCTGACGCGTGCGGCGGAGAAGCTGAATTTATCGGCGCCGGCGTTGAGCATTCAGTTGAAGCAGCTGGAGGAGAGTCTGGGGCACGCGTTGTTTGAGCGTGAGCATGGCGGGCTGACGTTGACCGAGGCGGGGCGGCTGGCGCTGGACTACGCGGAGTCGATCGGGCGGGCGGGCGAGGAGTTGGTGGATGTGATGAGGCACCGTCCGCGCGGGGGGCGTCAGGTGTTGCGGGTGGGGGCGGTGGCGACGTTGTCGCGGAATTTTTTGTTGGAGTTCCTGCAGCCGGCGCTGCACCGCGCGGAGGTCGAGGTGGTGGTGCGGTCGGGCGGGTTGCGGGATTTGCTGCCGATGCTGTCGGCGCATCAGGTGGACCTGGTGCTGTCGAATCAGGCGGCGCCGGGCGATGCGGGCACGGGGTGGCACGGGCACTTGCTGGCGGAGTTGCCGGTGAGTCTGGTGGGCGTGCCGGCATGGAAAAAGAAGCGGCTGAAATTTCCCGGCGGGTTGGGCGAAGTGCCGGTGATCTTGCCGAGCGTGGAGAGCAACACGCGGGCGGGATTTGACCGGTTGCTGGAGGCGGCGGGCGTGAGGCCGTTGATTCTGGCGGAGGTGGACGACATGGCGCTCTTGCGTCTGCTGGCGCGCGAGGGGGACGGGTTGGCGTTGGTGCCGCCGGTGGTGGTGCGCGACGAGTTGGAGAGCGGGGTGTTGGTGGAGACGCACCGGCTGCCGGAGTTGCGCGAGACTTTTTACGCGATCACGCCGAGCCGGCGTTTTCCGAATCCGCTGGTCGGGCAGTTGGTCGAGCGCATGGCGAAGGCGTCGCGGAGGAAGTGATTTTCCAGATGGGTTACACAGAGGCAATCCGGAGGAGGCACAGAGGGCACGGAGGCGGGCGTGGAGGGATTGTAACTTGAGATTGCCGGGGGCGGGGCGGGGGCCAAGGGTTTGGGTTTTTCTTTATCCATACCATGAGCACTCCCGAACAACGTCTGGCTGAACTTGGAATCGAACTGCCCGTGCCCGCTCCGGCGGCCGGCAACTACCTGCCGATCGTGCAGACCGGCAACCTGCTGTTTTGCGCGGGCACGCTGGCGATGGTGAACGGCCAGATGACCCACACCGGCCAGGTCGGCGGCGAGCGCACCGTGCAGGAGGGTTACGAGTCGGCCAAGGTCGCCGCGCTCAACTCGCTCGCGAACATCAAGGCCTACCTGGGCGAGCTCTCGAAGGTGAAGCGCATCGTGATGGTCAACGGCTTCGTGAACGGCGTGGCGGGCTTCGCCGACAGCCCGGCGGTGATCAACGGTGCCAGCGACGTGCTGGTGGCGGTGCTCGGCGAGGCCGGCAAACATGCCCGCGCGGCTGTCGCCGTCGCCGGCCTGCCGAAGAACTCGACGACCGAAGTGCAGCTGGTGGTCGAGGTGGTTTGATCAACCACGAAGCACACGAAAGCCGGATTTTAACGCAGAGGCGTAAAGACGCGGAGAGCAGCGGTGCAGGCAGGGGTTTTGCTCGTGGAGTCCGTTGAGCGAGTGAACTCGGGTCGCGCGTCATGCTCTCGGCGCGCGCAACGGGCTTCGCGAGCGAAGCCCCTACCTGTCGGGTTCGCGCGCCTTACGCGTGCTTGATCATCACCTTGGGGTTGCGGCCGCTGTCTTGGTAGGACTTGAGGCGCGCTTCGGGCAGGATGTCGGCGGAGGCTTCCTCGAAGCCGAGTTGGGCGATGAAAAACGAGTAGCTCTGCGTGGAGAGCGCGACGATGGTCTTGGCGCCGCGTTCCTTGGCCTTCATGCAGGCGAACTGGACCATCTTTTTGCCGATGCCCCGGTTCTGGTTGTAGGGCATGACGTAGAGGGAGCCGATCTCGGCCACGTCGGGTTTGTCGGGGTAAAAATACAGCGTGACGCACGCGACGATGTTTTCGTCGATCTCGAAGACGTAGAACTGGTCGATGTTTTTCTCGATGGCCTGCTGGGTGCGGTAGAGCAGCTCCTCGCGTTTAACGGCGTTGCGGGTGAGGTTGTAGATCATGCGCACGTCGCGTTTGGCGGCCTGGCGGATCTGCTGGTAGTCGTTTCCGTAGATGAGCGTGCCGACGCCTTCGTTGGAGAAGATCTCGTTGATGAGGCCGTCGAAGATGCGGCCGTCGACAATGTGCACGCGGGGCACGCCTTTCTCGAGGGCGCGCATGGCGTTGGCGGCCTTGCTGCGGCCGGGCTCGGCGATGGACTCAAGGTGGTCGCGCAGGATGAGCCGCAGGTGGTCGCCGGAGATGTCGCGGCGGACTTCGCCGTTGATCTCCAGGCCGGCGTGCGGAGTCAGGTAGATGATCTTGGAGGCGTGCAGGGCCTCGGCGACCTCGGCGGCGAGCAGGTCCGAGTTGATGCGCAGGGACTGGCCTTCGAGTCCGTAGCCGATGGGCTGGATGATGGGGATGATGTCCTTTTCGACGAGGTGGCCGATGAAGTCCTTGTCGATGCGCTCGACCTTGCCGGTGTGCAGTTGGTCGACGCCCTTGAGGATGCCGGTGGGCAGGGCGCGCACGGCGTTGGTGATGGCGCACTTGAGGCCGTTCTGCGTGAGGCCCTCGAGGATGAGGTGCGAGACCCGGGCGGATGCGCGCAGGGCGAGGTCAAGGGTGGCCGCGTCGGTGACGCCGGAGCCGTCGATGTTGGTGAGGGGGATGTTGCGCGCCTCGGAGAGTTCGCGCAGTTGGAGGCCGATGCCGTGGACGAGCACGACCTTGATGCCGAGGCTGCGCAGGACGGCGATGTCGACGAGCAGGTTGCTCACGTTCTCGTCGGCCACGATGGAGCCGTCGAGCGCGAGCACGAAGATCTGGCCCTGAAAGCGGGGGACGTATTTCAGGATGCCGCGCAGATCGGTGGGCTTGATCACGGCGGTGTGGGCGGCGGAAGTCTGGGCGGGACCGTTGCTCATCGAGATTGGGTTGGCCGGAGTTGTCGGCGAAGCGAGGCGGTGCGTCAATGCACTTGCAGGGCCCAGCCGAGCGAAGCCTCCGAGCCGGGCAGCAGGATTTCATGCGTGCCGGCGGGCAGCAGGTGGCCGGGCACGGTGATGCGTGCGGAGAACTCGCGGGTGCGGGTGCTGAGGCCGCCGACCGACTCGAAGGCGGGCACGAGGGTGAGCTGGCCGTCCTTCACGTAGAGTTCCATGCCGGCGACGATGTGGTGGTCGTCGGGCAGGCGGCAGGTGAAGGCGATCATGAAGGGCTGGCCGGCGGTGACCTCGGCGGGCGCGGCCACCGTGCGGTAGCCGAGGGGCAGTGCGGGCGGATCGGCGAGGGCCTCGGCGAGCTTGGCCGGGTAGCCGGCGGGCGCGGCGGCGGAGTTGGCGGCGCCGGAGGCGGGCGGGGCGGGGGGCGTCTCAAGGCGCTCGGCGGGCACGGAGACGCGCTGGTAGCCGTGGGCGAGCAGGCGGATGACGTTGGCCTCGTTTTTCATGTCCGCGTAGGGCTCGAAGGGTTTGTCGGTCTTGCGGAACTGCACGGTCAGCCAGGTGTAGGGCACGATGCAGGCGAGGATCGCGACGACGATCCACTTCATGGGCCAGGGTTTTTTATTGGGCGCGGACATGGGAAAACGGGCAGTAAGCGACGCGCCGCGGTCGGCGGCAAGCGGGGAGCTGGGGGGAGTATGAGTCTTTCTCGTTATTCTTTATCTTTCCCGTTCTCTATTTTGACTTGGCCGGGATGTCGGAGGAGGGCTGCGCAGGAGAAAGATAAAGAGGAAGAGAGAAAGATCGGGCGAGGCGCAGCCCCGCAAATACGGGTTGCGGAGGGTGGGGCGGGATGCTTCCGTGAGCGGCTATTTCAATGAATACTTGGTCCCGGTTTTTTATCCCCACGCTCAAGGAAAGCCCCGCCGACGCGGAAATCGCCTCGCACAAGCTGCTGGTTCGCGCCGGCCTCGTGCGCAAGCTGGGCGGCGGTCTCTACACCTACATGCCGCTGGGCCTGCGCGCGTTTCGCAAGATCTCCGAGATCTGCCGCCAGGAGCTCGACTCCGCCGGCGCCATCGAGCTGTGGATGCCGCACGTGCACCCGGTTGAAAACTGGGAACAGGGTCCGCGCTGGGCGGCCGCCCGTGAGATCATGTTCCGCGCCGACCACGCCGGCGACGGCAAGCGCGCGGGCAAGGAACCCGAGTTCGTGCTCGGCCCGACCCACGAGGAAATCATCACCCCGTTGGTCAAGCAGGAGATCACCAGCTACCGCGACCTGCCGAAAAATTTTTATCAGATCGGCACCAAGTTCCGTAACGAGATCCGCCCGCGCTACGGCCTCATGCGCGCCCGCGAGTTCGTGATGATGGACGCCTATTCGTTCGACGTGGACGACGACGCCGCCGTGAAGAGCTACTTCAACATGAAGGCCGCCTACGAGTCGTTCTTCAAACGCATCGGCGTCACCGCCATCGCCGTCGAGGCCGACACCGGCGTGATGGGCGGCAGCTTCTCCCACGAGTTCATGGTGCCCGCCGAGATCGGCGACGACGACGTCATCTACTGCGAGCAAAGCGGCTACGCCGCCAACCGCGAAAAAGCCTCCAGCGGCCTCGTGCCCGCCGACCTCGCCGACGCCGCGCCCGCCGGCGACGTCGAGGAGTTCGCCACGCCCGGCGTCACCACCATCAACGCGTTGTCCAAGGAGCCGTATTCAGTTCCTGGTGACACCCAGTTCAAGACCCTCGTCTACATCGGCGACGACAAACCCTTCCTCGTCATCCTGCGCGGCAACGACGAACTCGAGGAGGCCAAGCTCGGCTCGCTCGGCTTCGGCCTGTTGCGTCCGGCCACGCCCGATGAGATCGAGCCCGTGCTCGGCGCCAAGCCCGGCAGCCTCGGTGCGGTCAAGGGCACCATCAAAAATCCCGCCGCGCTCGCCGGCATCTTCGCCGACCATGCCATCCGCCTGATCGGCAACGGCGTCACCGGCGCCAACAAGGACGGCTTCCACCTGCGCAACGTCAACGTCGCCCGCGACCTCGCCATCACCCGCTTCGGCGACTTCCGCCGCGTGCGCGCCGGCGAGCCCTGCCCGCAGTGCGGCCAGCCGTTGCAAAGCAAACGCGGCATCGAGGTCGGCCACATCTTCAAGCTCGGCACCAAATACTCCGAAAAGTTCGGCGCGGTCTACACCGACGACAAAAAGGAAAACCACCCGATGGTCATGGGCTGCTACGGTATCGGCATCAGCCGCACCCTGCAGGCCGTCATCGAGCAAAGCCACGACGAGAACGGCATCGTCTGGCCCTGGGCGGTTGCGCCGTTCCAAGTGCTCGTCTGCCTGCTCGACCCGGGCCTGCCGGAGGCCGCCGAGCTCGCGCAAAAACTCGGCAAGGCCGCCGAGTCCGCCGGCGCCGACGTGCTGATCGACGACCGCGACGAGCGTCCCGGTTTCAAGTTCAAGGACGCCGACCTGATCGGCATCCCCCTGCGCATCACCATCGGCGGCAAGGGCCTCAAGGAAGGCATTGTCGAACTCAAATGGCGCGCCAAGAAAGACGTTGTCAAAATCGCCCTCGCCGACGCCGAGTCCGCGCTGGTCGCCGCCGTCCAGGAGGCGGCTTCGCAGGGATGACCATTGTCGACACCGGCACCGCGCCGCAGATCGCGCCGCGCAAGGAGACCGTCCCGGCCGTCCAGCCGGAGGGACTCTGGCGCGTGGTCGTGCTCAACGATCCGGTCAACCTCATGTCCTACGTCGTGCTCGTGTTCCGCAAGGTCCTCGGCTTCGACGAACCCACTGCGCGCAAGCACATGCTCGAGGTCCACGAGGCCGGCCGCTCCGTCGTGTGGACCGGTCTGCGCGAGCAGGCCGAGCACTACGCGTTCACCCTTCAACAATGGCACCTCAGCGCCATCCTCGAACCCCAAGATGAAACGCATTGAGGTCAAACTCAGCCTGCCCGTGGTCGCGCCGTTGCTCGACGTGATCAAGAACACCGCCGACAACCTCGGCGACCGCCTCGCCACGCCCATCACGCTCGACGACGTCGACGCCGCTTTCCGCGGCGAGTGGCGCGAGGAACTGCTCGCCGAGCAAACCGCCGAGATCAACACCCTGCTGGCGCTGTTCGACAGCGAGTTTTTCGCGACCGGCGTGGTCGGCTTCGACGAGTCCAACGCCATCGTGATCGTGCGCGCCTGCTCGGCCGTGCGCCTGCGCCTGCGCGAGCGCTACCTCACCAAGCTGCCCGACGAGATCCTCGAAGGCGGCGACGTCGAGCTGTCCGTCCTCGACGACGAGGTCCGCAAGGCCTTCATGTGCTACCTGTTCCTCGCCACCGTGCAGGAGCTGATCATCCAGCACCTCGACTCGGCCATCCTCGACTCCTGACGAAGGAGGGTGGACATTCCTGTCCGCCCGGAGCGATGCGATACAACTCATAACGCCTCTTCAGCGCACTCTCGTCCAACGGGGCGGACCTCTTTTTCCCCCAATGCCCAAGCAACCCTGCCAACACTGCGGCCTGCCGACATTCGTGCCCGCGTCGGCCGACCCGACCCTCCCCGTCTTCTGCTGCACCGGCTGCGCCTTCGCCCACCGGCTCGCCGCCAAGCCCGATGCC
The DNA here is from genome assembly GCA_043815125.1 of Verrucomicrobiota bacterium. Taxonomy (GTDB): domain Bacteria; phylum Verrucomicrobiota; class Verrucomicrobiia; order Opitutales; family Opitutaceae; genus JAUWBF01. Next base: position 7,030 of record JBDRJH010000456.1, on the reverse strand, counting down.
GAGGGCGATCTGACCCCGCTGCAGACCGGCGCCTGGCTGACCGGCTTCGCGTTGTTCAACCAAGGCGTTTTCTGGCTGCTGCAGGTTCTCCTGCGCGGCGAGGACCGCGCGGCGCTCTCGGTCGCCTCGGGCTACGCCTCGATCGCGCTCGGCGCCGCCATCTGGGGCCTGCTGGTCTGGGCGCTCAGCGTCGACGGCCGCCGCACCGCGGCCGACGTGGTCGTGCTGGCGCTCACCGCCGCCGGCATCCTGCTGGGCCTGGCGACCCGTTCGCCCGCCTGCGCCGCCGGCGCGACCATTGGTCTGACGCTCTGGACGCTGCGCGGATTCCTTCGGCGGCGCCGAGTGTAGCTTGCGCCGTCCCCGGCGCATGACCACCAGCCGTTTGGCCGAGACGGCCAACGCCACCAAAATCGCCCGTCAAAAATCCCGCCGAAGGCCATTGACGGAGGGGGCGGGCGACCTACCTTCCTCCCCTGACACTCTGCAGCGTTCGAGTTGCTTTCAATAACTGCTCTTTCCTTTGAATTATACCGGGAGCCGCGAATCTGGCGGCGGCGTGCTAGGCCGTAAATCGGACAGCGCAAAGTCGTCTGGCGGTGCCCACCTAAACCTAAAAAGGTCCTGAGCCTTTGGGCATACGGCGCAGGTGGAGTGTCATCTTTCTTTTTCCAAATCCTCAATGAATCCCGCCGAATACAACGCCCTTCACGTCATCCACGTTTTCGCCGCCATCGTGATGGTCGCGACCGTGTTCCTCGCCACCGCCGGCTCGGTCGAGTCGAAGAAAAAAGTCATGATGTGGAGCGGCATCGCCACGCTGCTGGTCCTGCTCACCGGCATACGCATGTGGCAGGCGATCTACTCCTTCGCCGGCATCTGGCCGATCGTGAAGATCGTCTGTTGGCTCGGTCTATCCGCCTTCGCGGGCATCGCCTACCGCAAGCGCGAAAAGGCCGGCCTCTGGATCAATCTGAGCCTCGCCCTCACCGCCATCGCGCTGGTGATGGTCTACGTGCGCCCCTTCTGAACCGGCGTTTCCGGCCATGAGCGAACCCACCCTCTGCGGCGTCTGGGTCGACAAGGCCGGCCAAGTTCACACCAGCGTCGCCACGCCCGACGGCGGCCGGCGCGAGGAAACCGCCACCCTGCGACCCTTCGCCTGGCTGGCCGCCCACGCCGCCCTGCCGGCCTCGGTCGCCGATCTTGCCATTGAGGATCTTAACGGCCCCGGCGTTTTCACCCGACTCGCCCACGCCGACGACCTCGCGACCTACGACGTCTTTTTGAAGGAGGTCCGCGCCGGCTCGTCGGGCGGCGTCGACGCGATCCGCCCGCTGGAGAGCCAGTATATGCTCCAGCAGCGTCGGCATCTTTTTGCCGACCTCACGTTTGCCCAGCTCCGCCGTTGTCAGCTCGATATCGAAACCGGCTCGACCGACGGCGGTTTCAGCAACGCCGACAACCCCGGCGACCGCGTGCTCGCCATCGGCCTGCGCTTCGGCGAACGCAACCGTATCCTCGTGCTCGCCGAGCCCACCGACGAAGCCGAAAAAGCCCTGCTCACCGAGCTCAACACCGTGCTCGCCGAGGAAGACCCCGACACCATCGAGGGTCACAACCTCTTCAAGTTCGACCTCGATTACCTGCGTGTGCGTTGCAAGCGCTACAAGGTCCCCTGCGCCTGGGGGCGCTATGGCCAGAAGGCGTCGTTCCGCAGCAGCCGCATGAAGATCGCCGAGCGCTGGATCGACTTCCCGCGCTGCGACCTGCCGGGCCGCACTGTCATCGACACCTACCTGCTGGTGCAGGTCTACGACATCACCACGCGCGAACTCACGTCCTACGGACTCAAGGACGTCGCCGTCTACTTCGGCATCACCTCCGACGACGACGAGCGCACCTACCTGCCGGGCTCGGAGATCCACGCCGCCTACACCCACGACCGCGAGCGCTTCATCGCCTACCTCGCCGACGACCTGCGCGAGACCCGCGGCGTGGCCGATCTGCTGCTGCCGACCTATTTCGAGCAGACCAAGACCTTTCCGATTCTCTTCCAGGAGGCGACCCTGCGCGGCACCACCGGCAAGATCGACCTGCTCTTCCTCGAACACTACTACCACGCCCGCCAGGCGACCCCCGTGCCGGTCGAGGTATCGTCATTCGAAGGTGGATACACGAAAAGCTTTCAGGAAGGCGTCTTCAAAAACGTCCTGCACTTCGACGTCGCCTCGCTCTACCCGAGCCTCCTGCTGTCCATCGCGCGCAATCCCCGCAACGACACGCTGGGCGTCTTCATCCCGCTGCTCACCGAGCTGCGCGACTACCGCCTGCGCTACAAGCAGCTCGCCCGCACCGCCGACACCGAGGAACTGCGCGCCGAATACCAGGCGCGTCAGACCAACTTCAAAATCCTCATCAACTCCTTCTACGGCTACCTCGGTTTTGCCGGCGCGCGCTTTGGTGACGGCGAGCTCGCCGCCGAGGTCACCCGCCGCGGACGCGAGTTGCTGCAAATCCTGATCGACGCCTTCACCGCCGAGGGCTGCACCATCCTGGAGGCCGACACCGACGGCATCTACCTCGCGTCGCCGCAATACTTCGACCAACCCGAGGTCTTGCTCGCCAAGGTTGCCGGCGTTTTGCCCAAGGGCATCGACCTCGAATACGACGGCCGCTATGCCGCCATGTTCTGTTACAAGGCCAAGAACTACGCCCTCAACGACGGCCAAAAAATCATCATCCGCGGCAGCGCGCTGCGTTCGCGCGGCATCGAGCCGTTCCTGATAAAACTCGGCGACCAGTTGATCCGTTACCTGCTCGGCGTGGAGACGGTTTCGCCGGTCGATTTGATCACCGACTACCGTCGCCGCCTGCCGCGTCACGAGGTGCCGGTGGGCGAGCTGGCCAAGTCGGAGATACTCGGCATGAACCCTGACGCCTACGAACGCATGATCGAAAGCGGCGGCAAGCCCCGCCGCGCCGCCGCCGAGGTCGCGCTCCGCATGGACCCGCGTCCGCGCATGGGTGAGCGCGTGAAGTATTTCATCACGAAAAAGGAAAAGGGCAAAACCGCCGACTGGCAGCGCGCCCGTCCGCTGGCCGCCTACGACGCCGCGACCGAGCCCTACGATCCCGACTACTACCTGAAAAAACTCACCGACTGGCTGGAGCGCTACACGGCCTTCATCGACCTCCCGCCCGAGCCCGGCGAACCGATGGACCTGGTGCTCGAGTAAGCGGTCCGGGGCCTGTCGGCACCCTTGGGCCGTTGCGATTTACGATTGGACGGCCAGCAGCTGGATTAGTTCGCCCGCGGTGTGATTGTGCATCCGGTAGGGCTGGTTCTGGATGCGAACAATGCGTGAGTCTCCCGCGGCGAGGGTAACAAGGCGGGTTTCGTAGCCTTGGGATTGCAGCCGCTGTTCTTCCAACTGGGCGGCGGCGAGGTTCTGGATGTAGGTGTGGATGTGGGTGGTCATGGGGACTACTAGCTTTGCTTGATGTTAAGCAACATGCGGGCGGTGTCGGTCGGAGTATTGTAGATTTCCAACGCCTTGCGCAGAGATTGTTTCGAAGCTTGCCCGCCAAGATGGGCGGCGGCGTCTTCCGGTTTCTCGCCTCCCAGGTCCACGTCGTTCAGGACGGTGGTGGCGCGGGCGGTGCGTTGCTGTGCGTTGTCGGCTTCCTGTCCCCAGATATGACTCGCAGCCGTGTCCAGGGAGGCGGCGTCGATGATGCCTTGTTTGCGCGCCTTCTCCAGTTGCTGTATGGTGACCGTGGTGGTGCCGCCGACAACGCCGGGGCCTTGGCTGGCGAGCTTTTGGGCGGCCACCCCGGTCGCAAAGTATTGGGCGACGCGGCCCGAAGCCTCGGTTTGTTGAAGCTCGCCTCGTCTGGCCTTGGCGGAGCCGCCGGCGTCGAGGATGGCGATCACCGAATAGGCATCCTCCCGTGACGATCCGGTCTCCTTGCCGATGTATTTGGCACTCGCGTCGAACTGCGCAAGCAGGGCGGGCTTGTTGATTTCGGTGTTGATGAGAGAGTCGATGACGGCGAAGTGCTCGACCGCGGGCTTGGTGGTCTGGGCGTCGGCGACCAGCTCGGTCGCCTTGTCATGGATGACTGTCAGCAGACTGGAGACGGTGTTTCCGTTTTGGTCGCGATTGAACTCTGTGGCTGCGGCGATGATGGCCGCGGCGTTTTTCAGCGACTGAAGCCCCTCGTCCGTCCACCTGTCCGCCGGTGTTTCGGCCGCCTTGGACAACCGGTCGCGTGCTTCGATCAATTGTCCGCTGATCACCGGGTGATGCTCGCCGGCGCGATCATCAGGCGTCGCCAGATAGAGCGGCACGAGCGCACCTTCCTGGCGGTTGAAGCCGACTTGAATCTCGGGGACCTGCTGGACACCGACGCCGATGCGGGCGCCGATCTGGGTATTGGTGGCGAATACGATGGCGTCGTGATGTTGGCAGCCGGTGAGCATCACGATGGGTGCGACGAGCGCGATCAGGAGCTGTGTTTTCATGGCGATTCGGGCATGGGTTCGGTGGCGGAGAGATGGTTGATGATGCGCAGGCCCGCGCCGTCGGCGGATCCGAGTCGCGATGCCAGTTGCTCGGCGGTCCTCTGGTCTGACACGATGAGAATGACGCCCTGGCCGGGCGGGATGGCCAGTCTTTGCTCGTGGACGTAGCCGACCAGCAGTCCCTGCTGCAGGGAGAACACGATGCCGGTGCTGCTGATGTCGCGCCCGGTCCCTTGGCCGGACGGAGGAGACTCCTCAATGCGGGTGTATCCCAAGCTGTGTTGAACGGCTCCGTCCTGAGTCGACCAACGAACGCAGCCGGATGCGAACAGACTCACCAGGATCCACGGCAACAGCCTTTGCTTCAACAGGTTCATTGGCACGCTCGTCACGTCCGAGTAGGTGGGTGTATTGAAATAAATTCAATGTATAAGTTGTTCAAAATAAATCATTGAACTCGCCGTTTGCTATTGAGCAGTCCGCTCGACTTCGATCACCGCCCCCGGCTCCGGTGCAATGAACACCTCCGGTGAAACGCCCGCGGCGAGCAATGCTTTTTGCAGCTCGGCCCGCGGTTCCTCGCGGCCTTCGTCCGTCATTTGAAACGTGCCCCAGTGCATGGCGACGCTGCGTCGGGCGCCGAGGTCCCGGTGAATCATCACGGCCTCGGCGGGGTTGCAGTGCTGGTTGCACATGAACCAGCGCGGCTCGTAGGCGCCGATGGGAATGAGCGCGAGTCCGGGCGCGCCGAGACGGGCGTGTATTTGTTTGAACATAACATCGTCGCGCGCGGTGTCGCCGGTGAACAGCACGGTCGTGCCGTCGCCGACGCGCAGGTGCCAGCCGCTCCACAGGCGGCCGTTGCGCTTGCCGCTCAGGCGGTTGGTCCAGTGGCGTGCGGGCGTCGCGGTCAGGCGCACGTCGCCGGGCAGGACGGCTTCGGACCACCAGCTCAACTCCGCGTGGCGTCCGGCGGCGAAGCCGGCGCGCCGGGCCAGGTCCGCGTAGCCTTCCGGGGTGACCAGTCGGGCGCGGGGCCAGCGGCGGGAAATCCGCCGCAGCGTGGGGAGATCACAGTGGTCGTAGTGGTCGTGGCTGAGCAGCACCGCGTCGATGTCGGGCAGCGTTCCCCAGCGAATCGCCGGCGGATGCACCCGGCGTATGCCGACGCATCCACCGAACGGTCCGATGCGTTCGCTCCAGACCGGATCGACCAAAACGGTGCAGCCGGGGACACGAATCAGGAACGTCGCGTGCCCGACCCACGCGACGCGCGCGCCCCGCGCCGGCTCCGCCGGGGCGTCGGTCACCGCGACGGCGACCGTGCGCGGCCATGGTGTCGGCTTCGAGGTGAGTTTCCAGCGCAGCACCTCGGCCCAGCCGCGGTTGGCGCTCGCCCCCGGGTTGGCGTAACGGCCGTCGGCGCGGAGAGGCTGGATCCACGGGTGAATCGGATCGGACATGGCGCTTCAGGCATACGCCCGCAAACCGCGCAGGCAACGCGGACCACCAGTATGAACGCAAATTCATCCAGCGTTCACGCTCCGTTCATGAAGAGCGGCTAGAGTCCCTTCATCCTCATGAAAGCCCTCCTGTGCCTGCTCGCCCTTATTCCGCTGGCGGCCGCGGCCGAACCGCAATGTTTGGTTCTCGACCGGCAAAACTCCCGCGTGGAAATCGACGTGAAGGCCACGGTCGACTCCTTTACCGGACGGTTGGAGGACTACACACCGGTCATCCTGTTGGACGAACGGGGCGACGTCACCTCCGCGACCGTGTCGTTCAAGTTCATCGACGTAAAAACCGGCAAGGCCGAACGCGACGAACAGATGCACGTCTGGCAGGAAACCGACCGCCACCCGGACGGCGTGTTCAAGCTGGAGTCGCTTACCCCGGCCGCCGACGGTGGCGGGCTGCGGGCCAGCGGCACTCTCGCGCTGCACGGGCTGGTTCGTGAAATCGACTTCCCCGTCTCGATCACGCGCGACGGCTCGCTCATGGCCGTCGACGGCGTGGCCCGCCTCGACACGCGTGACTTTGGCCTGCCGATCATCCGGAAATTTCTACTGCTCAAAGTCGATCCCGAGGTGGTCGTGCGCTTCCACCTGCAGGGCGTTCCCAAGGCGTCCGATTCCCCCAATAACCCCGTCCACGTTCCATGAATCTCCAAACGCTCCATGCTCGCATCGGCCGCGCCCTGTCGGAAAACCTGCCCGTCGCCGCCGACGCCGATCCGCGTCTGGGAGCCGCGCTCGCTCAGGCGTCCGGCAACCCCGGAAAACTGGTGCGCGCCCGGCTGGTCTATGTCGGGGCGAGGGCGCACGGCCTTGAAGACGGTCCGGCCGCCGCGCTGGCCTCCGCGATCGAGTATTTCCACATCGCCTCGCTGCTTTTCGACGATCTGCCCTGCATGGACGACGCCTGGACCCGCCGCGGGTTGCCCTGTGCGCACCGCCTGCACGGCGAGGCCGCCACCGTGCTCGCCGCGCTCGCCCTGATCAA
>JBDRJH010000455.1:0-9602 GCA_043815125.1 Verrucomicrobiota bacterium | reverse complement strand
GAGCACGCGGGTGCCGTCGGACACGCGAATCACCAGCGAACGGAAATCGTCGGCGGCCAGCGGGTCGGCGGGCACGCGCACGGTGAGCGGCTGGAAGCCGGCGGCGGGCGGCAGGTAGGTGAACTCGACGGTGGCGCGCTCGCCGGCGGCGAGGCCGGGCAGCAGGCGTTCGGCCACGGGCAGTTCGTCGCCGGCATGGAGGGTGACGCGGAGGTTGGCGGCGGGCGTGGAGCCGCCGTTAAAGATCTCGGCCTGGAGGCGGACGGGCTGCCCGGCGAGGACCTGGTCGGAGTCGGCGACGAGGCGGGTGACGGCGAGGTTGGCGGGGCGTTCGGGGGCGATGTCGCGGAAGGCGAGGGCGACGCCGGCTTCTCGGGCGCGGGCGACGAGGGCGGTGAGGTTGTCCTGGTCGCGGAAACCGAGGCGTTGTTTGTCGCCGATGACGACGATGCGACGACTGGCGGTCGGCAGGGTGTCGAAGAGGTCAATGGTGGCGCGCAGGGCGGGCGCGAGGTCGGTGCCGCGTCCCATGGTCCGCAGGCGGGAAAGTTCGCGCCGGACGACGGCGAGGTCGGTGGTGGGGCGGGCGACGACCGGATGCACGCGGTCGGAGAAGCCGAGGAGCGCGGCGGCGGTGCCGGCGGGAGCGGCGGCGAGTTCGCGGGCGGCCTCGTCGGCGGCGCGGTCGAGTGAGGTGCGCACGCCGTCGGTCCAGCCCATGCTGGCGGAGAGGTCGACCAGGAGGACGAGTTGGCCGGCGTTGCCGTCGCCGGGTCCGGCGTTGTCCTGAAAGACCGGACGGGCGAAGGCGAACGCCAGCAGCGCGAGGACCAGGCAGCGCAACAGGAGCAGGATGAGGTCCTCGAACTGGACGCGGCGCTTTTGCTTTTTGAGCGTGGCCTGGAGGAAGCGGTGGGCGGCCCAGGCGACGATCTGCAGGCGGCGGCGCTTGAGCAGGTGGATCAGGACGGGCAGGGAGAGCCCGAGGAGTCCGAGGAGAAAGGCGGGACCGAGAAAAGACATGGCTCAGGTCCGGGTGCGGTTGCGGAAGGCGAGGTAGCCGCCCAACACCTCGGCGAGGGGCTGCGAGGTGTCGGCGAGCACGTAGTGGGCGTCGGCGCGTTCGCAGCCGATGCGGAGGTTGTCGCAGAAGGCCTTGACCTCGGACTTGTAGGCCTCGCGGAAGTCGGCGGGGCGGGTGGTCAGCGACGGTTCGCCCTCGAGTCCGTCGAAGCGGACGTTGTCGTCGAAGGGCAACTCCAGCTCGGCGTGGTCGAGCACGTGGAAGACGATGGTCTCGCAGTTTTGGAAACGCAGGCGGGGCAGGGCGGCGAGCAGGGCCTCGTCGCCGTCGAGGAAGTCGCCGATGAGGATGACGATGGAGCGGCGCTTGATGGCGGGCGCGAGTCGGGTGATCTGCGCGGCGAGATCGACGGTGCCGGCGGCCTCGGCGCGGGCGAGGGTGTCGAGAATCAACGGCAGCCGCTGCGGCGTGTCGGTGCGCGGCAGGAGCACGGGCGGGCCCTCGCCGAGCAGGCCGAGGGTGACGGCGTCGCGCTGGCCGAGGATGACGTGGGCGAGGGTGGCGGCGAGCAGCTTGGCGTAGTGGAGTTTTGTATACGCGCCGGAGCCGTAGGCCATGGAGCCGGAGGTGTCGACGAGCAGGTGGGCGACGTAGTTGGTGTCCTGCTCGTATTGCTTGAGGTAGAGTTTGTCGGAGCGGCCGAGGACCTTCCAGTCGAGGTGGCGGACGTCGTCGCCGAGGGCGTATTCGCGGTGCTGGGCGAATTCGATGGCGAAGCCCTTGAGCGGGGAGCGGTGTTCGCCGACCTTGTAGCCTTCGACGACACGGCGCGCGAGCAAGCCGAGCGCCTCGGCGCGGTTGAGCGCGGCGGGGTCGAGGAAGGCTTGGTGTTCGGGGGCGGACACGGAGGGGCGAACTAAGTCAGAAGGATGAAGTAAGAAGTCCGAAGTGGTCGGGAGCGGGGGCCGGCGTAGCGGCTGCTCCGGAGGCGCCGGCCGCTCAGGCCAGGGGCTCGTTGGCGGGGATGGACTCCAGCAGGCGGGCGACGATGACGTCGGTGGTGATGCCCTCGCCCTGGGCGGCGAAGTTGGTCGCGATGCGGTGACGGAGAATGGCGGGGGCGACGGCGGCGACGTCCTCGGTGGCGACAAACGCGCGGCCGTTCATGAGGGCGTGGGCGCGGGCGGCGCTGACGAGGCTGAGACTGGCGCGCGGGCCGGCGCCGAACGAGAGCCACTGTTGGCAGAAGTCGAGCGCGTCGGCCTCCTGCGGGCGGGTGGCGCGGACCAGGGCGCGGGCGTAGAGCACGACGTGCTCCGGCACGGGGATGCGGCGCACGATTTCCTGCGCGTTGAGCACGCCCTCGGCGTCGAGCACGGGGCCGGGTTTGTCGTCGGAACGCACGAGGCTGCGGCGCATGATCTCGGCCTCTTCGTCGGCACTGGGATAGCCGACGGAAATGAGGAACAGAAAGCGGTCGAGCTGCGCCTCGGGCAGCGGATAGGTGCCCTCCTGCTCCAGCGGGTTTTGGGTCGCGAGCACGAAGAACGGGTTGGGCAACACGTGGGTGGTGCCGCCGACGGTGACGCGGTGTTCCTGCATGGCCTCGAGCAGGGCGGCCTGGGTTTTCGGAGGGGTGCGGTTGATCTCGTCGGCGAGGACGATGTTGGCGAAGAGGGGGCCGGCGAGGAATTTGAAGGTGCGCTCGCCGCTGACGGGGTCCTGGTGGATGACCTCGGTGCCGGTGATGTCGGAGGGCATGAGGTCGGGCGTGAACTGCACGCGCTTGAACGACATCTGCATCGTCTTCGCGAGGGTCGAGATGAGCAGCGTCTTGGCGAGGCCGGGCACGCCGACCAGCAGCGCGTGCGAGCGGGTAAAGATGGCCATGAGGATCTCGTTCACGACCTGTTCCTGGCCGACGATGACCTTGGAGAGTTCGTGGCGGATGGCGTGGCAGGCGTTTTGAACGGTCTCGATGGCCTCGAGGTCGGAGGCGGAGGGGGTGGGGTCGGTGCTCATGGCGTGAGTGGGGACGGCAAGTAAGTGGTAAGAACCAGGAATTATGAAGTAAGAAGCAGGCGGACGCGGCCGACTCACTCGGCGGGTTGCAGCACGATGGAGGTGGTGGCGGCGCCGAGGTTGTTGGCGGGATCGGTGACGAGAGCGTAGAGTTTCCAGGCACCGGGGGTGGCGGGCATCTTGACGAGGTAGCGGTTGGCGGCGGAGCCGGGCTTGGATTCGAGCGGGTGGACCTCGTCCTTTTCCGGCCAGGGCAGGGAGCGGAGGTTGCCGGCGAAGGTAACGTCGCAATCGGCTTTTTCTTTATCGTCGTAGGAGACGCCGATCTCGACCCACTGGCCGGCGCGGTGGCCGTCGGGGGACTTGCGGATGGCGAAGAAGTCGATGACGGGAACGTAATTGTCGGGAGCCCGGCCGGTGAAGGCCTGGCGGGTGGCCCAGTATTGCGGGCGGAGCTTGCCGCCGACGCGCAGGCTGAGCCAGAGGCCAGTGTGGTCGAAGCCGTTGCCGTAGTGGAAGACGAAGCCGCCGAGCGACTGCGGTTTGGAGGCGATGAGGTCGTTGAAGCCGGGGTGGATGATGGCGGCCTTGTGGGCATCGTCGGGCTCGATCTTCACGCCGTTGGCGTCGGTGGGGGCCTCCCACTCGCCGGAGGCGCCGAACTCGCAGACGAGGTAGGGCTTGGTGACGCCGAGGCGCTCGATCTCGCCGGGCACGGCGGCGGCGCCGTAGCCGTAGGTGTTGATCGCGTAGACGTCGAGGGAGGGGGTGTGCTTGAGCCACCACGTCCAGTCGGTGCTCCAGGCGGAGACGGAGGCGACGGGGTGGTCTGTATCGATTTCCTTGATACCGCGGACGACGCGTTCGAGGAATTTGGCGTAGGCCTCCTTTTCGGCGTCGGTCTCGATGTTGAGGGTGACCTCGTTGCCGGCACCCCAGAGCAGGAGGGCGGGGTGGTCTTTGAACGCGCGGACCTGGGCGAGGGTGTCGGTGTATTGTTTTTCGACGCCTTCGGTGTCGGTGACGTAGTTGAAGTTGTCGATGCCTTCGGCACCGGGGCGTCCGTGGCGGAGCCAGAGGCCGAGCATGACCTTGAGGCCGTGGCGCTCGGCGGCGTCGAGCAGCTTGGGGGTCTCGACGGGGTTGGTGCCCCAGGTGCGGATGGCGTTGGCGCCGAGCGAGGCGATGGTCGCGAGGTCGGTGTCGAGGTCGCCGCCCTTGGCCGGGCCGGCGTAGGTGATGCCGCGCACGGGGAAGGGCTGGCCGTCGACGAGGAGGCTGGCCTGCGCGCCGTCGGCGGCGGCGCGCACGGTGACCTCGGCCGCGCCGAGGCGGACCGGCGTGGCGGCGAGGCTGAGGAGCAGGGCGAGGCCGGCGGCGGCGCGGAGGGCGGGCATGTTATTGGGATTCGATGGTGATGAGCAGGCCGCCGAGGTTGGCCTCGCCTTCGCCGGACTCGGTGGCGAAGGAGCCTTCGTAGGCGCTCTTGCCGGTGAGTTGGCCGACGACGGGGATGAAGGATTCGCTGGAGTCGACGATGACCTGGGTGCCCTCGACGGTCATGAGCGCGTGCTGCGCGGTCTGCACGCTGCCGATGGCGGCGATGCTGACCTTATCGGCGCGCGAGGCGGTGGTGAGGGTGAATTTGACCGGGGAGCCGACTTCCTCGCGGCCGGGGTTCGAGAAAAAGAAGCTGCCGATGAGCGCCTTGGTGGAGGCGCCGTCCTCGCCGAGGTTGTAGGCGCCGGTCATGGGGAAGGCGAGTTGCGCGGAGCCGAGTTGGTAGCGGGCGTTTTTGTAGCCGAAGCCGGCGTGATCGCCGGTGTCGGGCGCGGAGACGACGACGGGGGCGTTGTAGAGGCCGAAGTCGCCTTCCTTGAAGACGTAGGGCTGGTGGTTGGGCGCGCCCAGGTCGACGAGGTAGGTGACCGTGGCGGCGTTGAGCGGCGCAAGTGTGCCGAGCGAGGCGAGGGTGACGAGGGCGAGCGAGGTTTTCATGGGCTTGAGGGGAAGGGGGCGGGCGAGTGAAACGGGCATGAAAAACCCCAAGGCTTTCGACCTTGGGGCTTTCGAAAGCGACGAAGACGTTGGCTCAGATGAGCGCGTCGATCAATCGCGACGACGACGCGAGGCGACGAAACCGAGGGCGGCCACGCCGGCGAGCATCGCGAAGGCGGAGGGCTCGGGAATGGCGGCGCCGATCAAGCTGACGTAGACGCCACCATCAGCCTCGACGATGTTAAAGCCGGCGGCGTCGATGGCGCCGTTGGACTGGATGGTGCCATTAGTCAGGAAGCCGTCGGCATTCAGTTCGGTGGCCGAGTAGCTGCTGAAGAACAGAGTGCCAGTGGAGCCGGTGACAAAGTTGAGGCCCTTGCCTAAACCGCCACCGTAAAAGCCACTGTTACCACCGGAGCCATCCAAGTTGATGGTGCCTGCCGCAAAATCGATGCCACCGGGGCCGTCGGCGAAGGATATGAGGTTGCCGACGGTGAGCGTGCCTCCCGATACGGTGAATGTCTCGATCGGCTTGAATTCGTTTTGCACGCCAATCGTTCCGGTGCCGGACAGGTTGAGGGAACCCAAGGTGGCTGTGTCATTGATGAGATTGCCACTAAAGTTGGCCACACCGGAGCTGATCGTGATGCTGGTGTCGGCATTGCGGACGATATTACCCGCAGTGCCTTGGTTGAAGGTGCCGCCGGCAACCACGAGGCTGCCGCCTCCAAGCTGAATCCAAGCGACTGAGTCAACCTGAGTCCAGCTACCGCCGTTAATGACGAGGGATCCGCCGTTGTTGATGGCGAGGTCGCCGCCCGGAGTGTAGGTCACGGCGCCGGAGTTGATGATGGCGGTGTTGCCGGTCGCGGTCAGGTCGGGCCGGGTGCCCTGGTCCCAATTGGAGCCAACGGTGTATTCACCGTCAGCGCCGTTCCAAGTCCAAGTAGTCTGGGCGGACGCGACGGAGGGGAGGGTTACGGAAAAACCGGCGACAAGTAGGCCGGCGAGCGAGGTGCGCATGGTATTCATACGAGGGTTTGGGGGGTGAGGGATTGCGGGGACTGGACCAAAGGAACGTTATCGACACATTTTGGTCAATATAAAATTGCATGAAGTTGCATAAAAATATCGCAACGTATTCGGCGATCATTCACCCATGATGGAGTCTACTCCACTCTGTGCCGGCATGGTTGCCGGTGCGCACGCTCTGCCCCCCATCATGATCTCACCTGCCAACCCCCGTTCCATTGATCCGTTATCGCCGGCTGTCGGCGCGAATTCGTTGGTGGATTTGTCTCGTTGGCGTCTGGTCTGGTCCGACGAATTCGATGGTCCGGTGATCGACCCGGCGAAGTGGTCGTTCGAGGTGAATGCCTGGGGCGGCGGCAACAACGAGCTCCAGTATTACACTGACCGTCCGGAAAACGCCTTCATCGAGGACGGCCGGTTGCACTTGGTCGCGCGTCGCGAGGAATTCACCGGGCCGGAGGGCACCCGCGCCTACACGTCGGCCCGCATCCGCACCCTCGGCAAGGGCGATTGGAAATACGGTCGTTTCGAGATCCGCGCCAAGCTGCCGAGCGGGCAGGGACTCTGGCCGGCGATTTGGATGCTGCCGACGGACAGCCCCCACGGCGGCTGGGCGGCCGGAGGGGAAATCGACATCATGGAGCTGGTCGGCCACCGGCCCGACGAGGTGCTGGGCACCCTGCACTACGGCGGCGCCTGGCCGCGCAATGTTCACTCTGGCGAGACCTGGCGTCTGCCGGCGGGGGAGGGAACGTTTGCCGATGATTTCCATGTGTTTGCCATCGAGTGGGGCTCTCGCGAGATCCGTTGGTTTATCGATGGCCGGCACGTGCAAACCCAGCGCGTCTGGCACACGGAATCGGCGCCGTATCCGGCGCCTTTCGATCACAAGTTTCACTTGCTGCTCAACGTCGCGGTGGGTGGCGGACTGCCGGGAAATCCCGACGAGTCTACGGTGTTCCCGCAGGAGATGGTCGTGGATTATGTGCGGGTCTATCAGCCGGTCTGAGCGTTGGCTCGGGCGTTGATCTGCCCGGACGTGAAACATCCCGGTTTCCCGAAAGGGAACGGCCGGCGGCCTTGGCAGGAAGCCGCTACGGCAAGGCGCGGTGCGCGCCGGCGAGCCTTGCCGGGCACGCGGCGGTTGCGCTCAATTCACGATCATCCCTCCTTTCAGGTCGCCATGCCGGAAATCTCCGGTGCCTGCACGGGTTGGTGCCGCGGGCGCGCCGATCTGCGTGCACGATAAACGACGTCCCCCGCCGTCTGAATCCGTGACGCAGGTTAGTGTTATCGAAGTTGCAAAAGATATCCTAATGCAACTAATTGCTGAAATTGTAAAAATTGCATAGAATTGCATTGAATTTTCAGTAAGCAAACGTCAGCGTAGGTCGCGTTGTCAGTGCATTCAGACCGTTTCCCCTGCGATCCCGGATGTGACCGTCCCCCGCGGTGCCTGCCGACGTTCCACGCGCATGTTCGCGCCCGGCTCCGGCCGGTGTTTTCCACTGCTGTTCCTCCCCCCATGTCCCATCAACCGACCAATCCGGCCCGTCAGGGCGCGATTCTGGCGTCACTCGGCGTCTTGTTCACGGTAGCATCAGCGGGCCTGATGGCCCAAACCCCCGCAGCCGTCCCCGTCGGGGCCGGTTCCTACGCGACCTTCCCGCTCCCCTCCGAGGACGGTCCCGGCCACGACGTCTCCGGCGTGCTCACGCGCCAGCTCTACATCGACTCCTCCGCCGCCGGCCTGCCGGTGCCGACCAATGAGTGGTGGACCGACCTCATGATCAGCCCCTACTCGGGCGATCTCTGGGCGCGGCCCTTCACCGTCTCGGCCAACCCGGCCGGCATTCGTATCAGCTATCCGAATACGTGGAACGCCGAAGGCACCGCCTTCGCGCTGGGCGCGCCGCTCGACATCACCGGCGAGGTGGTGCCGATTCCCGACCCGTCCGACATTCTCATGGCCGACTTCGAGGGCGGCTCAAACCCCGCCGGCTGGACGCGCACCGGCACGGCCTTTCCCGCCACGCCGGCCGGCGGCTCGTTGTCCGGCCAGAGCGCGGTGACCGGCTTCTACGGCGCGGGCCTGGCCAACTCCTTCAACGGCGGCGACGGCCCCACGGGCTCGTTGGTGTCGCCGGCCTTCACCGTGGATCGCGACTACATTTCCTTCCTGGTCGGCGGCGGCAATCATCCCGGCGTCGCCGAGGTGCGGCTGGTGATCGGCGGCGTCGCGGTCGAGGCCGCCACCGGCGAAAACTCCGAGGCGCTGCGCTGGGTGACGTGGGACGTCACCGCCTATGCCGGCCAGACCGCGCACATCGAGATCGTGGACAACGCGACCGGCGGCTGGGGTCACATCTTGGCCGACCAGGTTTTCCGCACCGACAGCACCGATGATCCGGCCGCGCGCTACTCGACCAGCTTTGGTCCCGAGTCGGCCAAGGCGCTGCGCTGGGGCGATTGGAACGTGGCCTTCCGCATGGAGCATTCCACCGGCACCTACATGGACGTCTCGCTCGCGCGCGGCGTGCCCTACGTGTGGATTGAAACCTTCGGCGTGAACCCCCGCCTCAAGCCCGGCGCGGGCGCCACGTTCTTCGACGCCGCGGGCGCTCCGCTGGTGTTTCCTGCCACGACCGACCGCTTCGTGGTGGTCATCGACGGTAAGGCCTTTGGCGTCCACGCGCCCGCCGGCTCCGTGTTCTCCCTGGTGGGCACCGACGTGCAGGCCGACCTCGCCGACGACCACCTGGTGGTCAGCGCGCTGCCAAGTATCGGTGATTTGAATACACTGCACGCCCGCGCCTTCGCGGTTGTTCGCGATTCGCAACTCGCCTGGAGCTACTCGCCGGCCGCCGGCAAGGTGACCACGTCCTGGACGCTCGACACCATCGCGCTTGAGGGCGGCAACCTCGACACCATCCAGGGTTGGCTGCCGCACCACTACCGCGAGACGGAGCACAACCTCTCGTTTGTCTCCGGCCTCACCTACGCCACCCCGCGCGGGCCGATGCAGTCGGTGATCGGCAACGACGGCTGGGAGATCGACTACGGCTTTGAAGGCATCGCCCCGGCGTTTCCGTTGCCGAAAGTTTTGGGCAAGCCCAACGACTTCGATCCCGCCATCCTCAACCACTACCTCGCCGACTACGCGAGCGACGGCGGCTACGGCGGCGACACCTACTGGGGCGGCAAATCGCTCACCCAGTTCGCCGAATACATGCTGATGGCCAAGGAGGCCGGGCAGACCGCGCACTACGAAACGCTGAAGAGCCACCTGCGCGCCGCGCTCTCGGACTGGTTCACCTACACGCCGGGCGAGACCGAGAACTACTTCGCTGCCTATGACAGCTGGGGCGCGCTCGTGGGCTTCAATGATTCCTACGGCTCGCACGAATTCGTGGATCACCACTTCCACTACGGCTACTTCACGCGCTCGGCCGGTCTGCTCGCGTTCGAGGATCCGGACTTCGCGGCCGACTTCGGCCCGATGGCCACGCTCGTCGCCAAGCAATAC
>JBDRJH010000454.1:0-3202 GCA_043815125.1 Verrucomicrobiota bacterium | reverse complement strand
GCGCGGAGATCCTCTACGTCGGCGATCATCTCTACGTGGACGTGCGGGTGACGAAGGACATCCTCCGCTGGCGCACCGCGCTGCTGGTCCGGGAACTCGAGCGCGAGGTCGCCGAGTCCGCGGACGCCGCGCCCGACCAGGTGCGCCTCGACGAGCTGATGGCCGAGAAGGCGGCGCTCGAGTTCGAGCAGGCGCGCGCGCGGCTCGAGCTGCAGCGGCGCCAGCACCGCTATGGACCGCCGCCCTCTCGTCCGGTCGCGGCCCTCGAGGGTCGGCAGGTCGAGCTGCGGCTTCGGCTCGAGCGGCTCGACCAGGAGATCGCGCCGCTCGCCGCCTCGCTCGGCCGGCTGTTCAACGCCACGTGGGGTCCGCTCATGCGCACCGGCGGCGAGAAGAGCCATCTGGCCTGGCAGGTCGAGCGGTTTGCCGACGTGTACACGTCCCGCGTGTCGAACTTCCTCTACCCGACCCCGTTCGCCTACCTCCGCTCCCCCCGGGGCACGCTACCGCACGAGACGGGTGAGTGACGAGGTCGCGCATTCGGTGGGCATTCCGCGGGCATTCGGTGGGCAATCCGCGGACACTCCACTAGTCGTGCCGTAGCGCATCGATGGGCGCGATGCGCGCGGCGCGGAGCGCGGGACCAAGGCAGGCGACGAGGCCGGTGGCGACCAGGCTGACGACGACCACGGCGACCACACCGGGATCCCACGGCTGAACACCGACGAGCAGCACGCCGAGCAGGCGCGCGAGCCACGCGGCGAGCACGATCCCGGCGAGCAGGCCGGCGCCGAGCTGCCCCGCCGCCTGGCCGAACACCAGGCGCAACACGTCGGCCGGCCGCGCGCCCATCGCCATCCGCACGCCAATTTCACGGGTGCGCCGCGCGACCGAGAACGTCATCAGCCCGTACAGCCCCGCCGCCACCATCACGAGCGCGACCCCGCCGAACACCATGAACACCGTGCCGAACACGCCGTAGAACCACGTCGTCAGGTGAAGGGCGCGGGTCATGTCCTGCAGCGCGTACACGGGGAGGTCGGGGTCGAGCACCGTGACCACGTCGCGCAGCGCCGGCGCCAGCGCGCCCGGATCGCCGAAGGTGCGCATGGCCACCGTCATCGTGGGCTGCGGGTGCTGGGCGAGCGGCAGATAGACGGCGTCCGTATCGAGATCGTGAACGCCCCCCAGCCCGATGGCCGGCGCGACGCCAATCACCGTCGCCGGCATGGGGGCGGCGTTTCCGGCCACGATCTGCAGGCGGCGGCCGACGGGGCTCTCGCCGCCGTAGAGCCCATCCACCACGCGCCGGTTCACGATGGCGACGGCGCCCGAACGGGACGTCTCGCCCGGCGCGAACTCGCGTCCCTCCAGCATCTGCAGTCCGAAGGTCTCGAAGAACCGCGGGCCGATGACGAGCGATCGCACGCGCGGGTAGGCGCCCGGCGAGTCGTAGGTGACGCCGTCCACGCCGATCGACGTCCGCCCGGTACCGGTGCCGGGCAAGCTCGAGGTCAGCGCCGCCGCGCGCACGCCCGGGTAGCGCTCGAGCCGGTCCACGAGGCTGTCCCAGAACCGCTGCTGGCGCGCCGGGTCCGGGTACGAGGTCGGCGGCAGCGTCACGCTGCCGGTGAGCACGTCGTCGGGTGAAAAGCCGAAGTCGGTCGCGTTGACGGTCAGCACCGTCCGCACCATCAGACCGGCCGCCAGGAGCAGGCCGAACGAGGCCGCCACCTCGACGATCACCAGGACGCGGCTGATCCGGCCGAGCCGCCCGCCGGTCGAGCCGCGAACCTCGTCCTTGAGGATCTCGCCCGCCCGCGCGCCCGACGCGCGCACCACCGGCGCGGCTCCGGCGATGACGGTCACGACGGCCACCAGCCCGGCCACGAACAGCACCTCGCCCGCGTCCAGCCTGACATCCACCCAGTACGGCGGGTTCGTCTCGGCAATCGCGCCCGTGAACCATGAGACGCCGATCCGCGCCAGGCCCAAGCCCAGGAGACCGCCCGCCACGGCGAGCGCGAAGGCCTCGGCCATCAGTTGCCCGAGCACGCGCAGCCGGGTCGCTCCGAACGCCGCGCGGATGGCGAGCTCGCGGGCGCGGACCGACGCGAGCGCCAGCAGCAGGTTGGTCACGTTGGTCGACGCAATAAGCAGCACCGCCACGACCGCCAGGAGCCCCGACACGAAGACGCGGACTACCCCGTCACCGAGGAACCTGCCGAGGTGCGTGCGCAGCGCGAGGCCCACGTCCCGGTTCCTCTCGGGGAACGCCTCGGCCAGGTGCGCGGCCAGCCCGCTCATCTCCGCCTGCGCCTCGGACGGCGGCGTGCCGTCGCGCAGCCGGCCGACGACCTCGACCGCGACGCCGCCGTCGGGGCCGGCGCCGGGATCGAGGCCGAGCGGAATCCAGATGTCCTCGTTGACGGGATAGCCGAACCCGGCGGGCATCACGCCGACGACGGCGTAGGTCACGCCGTTGGCGCGCAGGGTCTCACCGCCGATGGCGGACGCGCCGGCGAAGTGATCGCGCCAGACCCGATCGCTGACGATCGCGGCCGGCGCCGCCCCCGGCTGGTCCTCGCCGCGCAGGAAGGGGCGCCCGAGCCGGGGGCTCGCGCGGAGCACGTCGAAGAGGTTGGCGGTGACGAACGCGCCGCCGTAGCGCTGCGGCCTGACGCCGGTGCCGCTCACGTTGACGGTGCCGAGCCGGAACGCGGCCAGGTCCTCGAACGATCGCTGGGCGCGTCCGATCTCGAGGAAGTCGGCCGTCGGCAACGCCGGGCCCTCGTCCCGCTCCGGGGCGAACGCCCGCTCGACGTAGCGGAGCCGGTCGGGCGCCTCGAGCGACAGCCCGCGCAGCACCACCCCGTTCAAGGCGCTGAACATCGTCGCGGTGAGGCCGATGCCCAGGCCCAGCGTGAGAATCGCGACCGCCGCGAGCAGCTTGCGCCGCCAGAGCATGCGGATCGCGAACCGAAGCTCGTCGACGACTACACACATACGCCCCTGGCACTCATCCCGCGCACCAGCCCTCTATCGCGGCGGCTCCAGCGCCGGGTCCTCGCGAACCGTTCTTGAGGTCCGGCGCGGCCGCGGACACCGGCGAAGACTGACCGTCGGCATGGCTGGGGTCTCCTCCGGAGGGTAAGTCCAGCGGGAGCATATCATCAGGCAAAGAACGGGCGGCAGCAAGGCG
>JBDRJH010000453.1:0-30654 GCA_043815125.1 Verrucomicrobiota bacterium | reverse complement strand
CACCCGCGGCGGCGCCTGCGAGCTGCTGTGGATAAAATCGGTGCACCGGCGAAAGGCCGGACAAAAATAAACCCGGCCGCCACGAGGGCCGACCGGGTAAAAACTGGTGGAGCAGATGGGAATCAAACCCACGACCTCTTCATTGCGAACGAAGCGCTCTATCAACTGAGCTACTGCCCCTTGGGGAAGGGGTGTTGTGGGCAATCCGTCCCGGGGAGTAAACACCTTTTTACCGTGCGGTGACGACTCGCCGACAGTCGCGCTTCCCGCGCATATTACGAACAGGAAAAAAAGACCGTCCGGGGCGGTTGGTCTTCAAATTGCTGTTGTCGGTATGAATGTTTTTATGAAGCCTGCCTTCGCTTAACCACTGGACTCAGCCAAACATCGCCAAGCATATGAAGAAAACCACCGCCAAATCCGCCGCCAAGACGCCCGCCCCAGCGAAAAAGGCTCCCGCCAAGACTGTTAAGAAAGCCGTCGTCGCTCCGGTCGTCCCCGCGCCGAAGCCGGTGGCCAAGAAAGCCGTCGTCAAGACGCCCGCCGTCAAGAAACCGGCCGTCAAGAAGGCCGCCCCGGCTCCGTCCGCCGTCACCCGCATCACCGCGGCCATCGATGTCGGCTTCGGCAACTCCCTCTATCTGCGCGGCGAAGGCGGCGGTCTGAGCTGGGACAAGGGCGTGTTGCTCGACTGCGTCGCCGACGACAGCTGGACCATCACCCTGGCCGAGTCCTCCAAGCCGATCGAGTGCAAGTTCCTGCTCAACGACGTCGCCTGGTGCGTCGGCAACGACTACATCGTGCCCGCCGGCTCCAGCGTCGTGCTCAAGCCGACTTTCTGAGGCCCCGTCGGGTTTCCTCGTCTTTTGAACTGCGCGTGCCCGGGCACGCGCAGTTTTTTTGTGAATTCTGCGGTGGTGTTGAGAGGGGCAGGCTCTATGACCTCAGCCCTATGTTCCACCGCAACGTAGTCTGATGTTTCGGCCGGTTTCCTTTTCCTCGGCTCGCCTGGTGTTGTCGGCGGTGTTTTGTCAGGCCGCCTTGGGCCGGCCGGAGAGCGCGGAGTCGCCGGGTGTCGCCGTGCTGGAGCCGGTGGTCGTGGTCGGGTCGCGGCTTGGTGAAGCCGGTGATCATCTGGCCGACGGGGTGGTGTCGTTGGACCGGGATTACATCGCGCTCAGCGGGGCGACCAATTTGTCCGAGCTGCTGGAGCGTTTGCCGCAGTCCTATGGGGGCGCGGGCTCGGGTTCGGCCACGGTGCCCAACGGTTCGCCCGCCTATGGCAACGCGCAGGCGCTTTTTAATTTCAGCGGCGCATCCGCGCCCTTGCGGCAGACCGGGGTGTCGTCGGTCGGACTGCGCGGCCTGGGGGCGGGGGGCACGCTGGTGCTGGTGGATGGGCGTCGCCTGCCTTTGTCGGTGCAGGAGGACACGGCGAGTTCCACCGGGACCGGTTTTTATGACCTGTCCACCATCCCGCTCGGCCTGGTGGAGCGCGTGGAGGTGCTGCCGTCCGGGGCCTCCGCGATCTACGGTTCGGACGCGGTCGGGGGAGTGGTCAACATCGTCCTCAAAAACGACTACACCGGCGCCGAGTTCGAGACCGGGTTTCGCGCGGCCGAGGCGGGCGGGGGATTCGAGCGTCACGCCACGCTGACCGCGGGAGTGACGCGTGAGCGGTTCAACGTGTTGATCGCGCTGACGGGGTCGCGGCGCGATGCGCTGAAGGCGTCGCAACGCGGGTTTTCCTCGAGCCAGGACCTCACGACGTCGGGCGGTTTTGATTACCGCCTGTCGATCGGTTCTCCGGCGGTGGTGGGCGCGGTGGCGGGCAATCTGAACGGCGTGACGACGCCGGGAGGCGGACCGGCCAACTTCGCGCTGGTGCCGGCCGGGCAGGATGGCACGGGTTTGGTGCCGGGCGATTTCACCGGCGCGAACGGATTCACCGCGGCGGGGCTGCGCCGGTTCGCCACTTCGGAATACAAGGACCTGATCGGCGCGGAGGACATGGCCGGGCTCAGTCTGGCGATCAACCACGCGCTGAGCCCGGTGCTCGACGGGTTTGCCCGGCTCTCGCATTCGTCGCGCAGCACCGTCACGGCCAACGAGCCGCCGGCGACGTTGGCGGGCGGATTCGGCGGGGCCGGCGGCCTCGTGCCCGCGGGCAGTCCGTTCAATCCTTTCGGGCAGGACGTGATCGTCTCGATGGTGCATGTGGAGGCGCCCGCGCGCTCGCAGACAGTGGATGTGGACTCGACGCGGTTTACGCTGGGCCTCGAGGGGAGGTTGCCCGCGGACTGGGAATGGAGCACCGCCGCCACCTATTCGCGGGAGGTGCTGGACAGCCGCACGCAGGAGCTTGATCCGGCGTTGTTCGACGCGGCGCTGGTGAACGGCACGTTCAATCCGTTTGGCGATCCGTCCACTGGTCCGATCAACGCGGCCTTGTATCCGGATTTAAAGACAGAGGCGCGGATCGAGGGCGTATCGGACATCGTCTTGGTGCAGGCGGGGGCGCAGGGACCGGTCTTTGCGCTGCCGGGCGGCGATGCGCGGTTGGCGTTGGGTGCGGAGAGTCTGCGGGCGACGCGCCGTCGCGAGTCGACCGATCCGCTCTTTGGCCAGCCGGCGGTGATCGACAGTGCGCGCACGAACACGGCGTTTTACGGCGAGCTGCATCTGCCGCTGGCCGGCGGCGGGGAGGCACGGGCCGGGCTGCACCGGGTGTCGTTGAGCCTGGCGGCGCGGCATGAGCGCGCGGATGTTTTTGCGGAAACCTCGCCCTCCATCGGCCTGCAGTGGGCGCCGGTGCCGGCGATTACGTTTTTCGGGAAACATGCGGGCGGTTTTCGGGCGCCATCGCTCACGGAAATCGAGGACACGACCGGCGTGTCGGTGGCGACCGTCAATGATCCGATGCTCGGAACAAGCTATGCGACGAACGTGGTCGGCGGGGGCAATCCCGACGTGGGAGCGGAGACGTCGCGCACCTGGCAGTTCGGTTTTGTGCTGACGCCTCCGGCGCTGCCGGGGCTGTCGCTGCGGGTGGCGTCGAACGAAACGTATTTCGACGACAAGCTCACCACGCTGGCGGCCCAGACCATCGTGAACGCGGAGGGGCTGTTCCCGGGGCGGGTGACGCGCGGCGGCGCGGGGACGATCACTTCGGTCAATGCCACCACGATCAACTACGGGCAGATCTACACGCGCAGCGTCGACGTGTCGCTGGCCTTCGACCGGGAGTTTCCCTCGGTCGGGCGGGTGATGTTGCAGGTGGATGCGTCCCGGCTGTTGGAGTTCAGCACACTGAGCACACCGGCCGCGCCGGCCACGACGCTCTCGGGCGGGGACGACACAGGGGCGCCGCCGGCCTGGAAGGTCGCGGGCAGCGCGCGTTGGGTGCGCGGGGCATGGGACGCGGGGGCGTTTGTCACTTACTTGGGCGGGTTTGAGTCCAACGCCACGGGCGCGTTTTTGGATGCGGGCACGCGTTCTCCGGCCTGGACGGTGGTCGACGTGCGCGTGGGCTACAGGTTTCGCAACGGGCTTTGGCGCGGGTGGGGCCGCGACGCCCGCATCCAGGTGGGCGTGGGCAACATCGCGGACCGCCAACCGCCCTTCGCCAACACGGTGTATGGTTACAACCAGAGCCTATATTCCCCGCTGGGTCGCACCTACGACCTGAGTGTGCGGATGCCGTTTTAGGCGGCGGGGCGCGGACTTGGTGGGCCGACGCGTATCCGGCGCTGTTCGCCCATAGGCGAATACCCGGGGCGGGGGATTTCGGTTACGCTTGCGGGGTCGCACAGACCAATCCGGTTGAGCGCCCGTATTCGTCCACGCTCACCAATCATGAAATTGAAATCCTGCCTGTTCCTTGCCGGCGTCCTTGCGGCGACCGTTTCCCTGTCCGCCGAGAGTCAAATCAAGCTTACCTTCACCGGCCTGGCACTTTCCCCTGAGGCGGGCTACGCGGGCGGCTCCCCGGTCACGTTTGAATTCCTTTTGTCGAATGCGGCGACGGGACTCCATGATGAGGGCGAGCTGGCGTGGGAGGATGACGGTGCTCCCGCCAATCGGGTGATCGACTCCTTCACCGGCACCGGCATCACCGGCACCTGGCAGTCTCCGGTGGATGCGGTGGACGGGGAGGTAAATTCAGCGCTGGTCGTCAGCACTTCGGGTAGCCGGATCGACATCTATGTCACGAGTTTTGAGGCCGGCGACACCGGCCTGTTCGTCAACGGCTTTGCCTTTCAAGGGCTGGAGCTGAGTTTTGAGTCGACGGGTTTTGGCTTTGATTCCGCGGTCGATGGCCAGATGACGTTCGGATTTCTCGGCGGCTATGTTGGCGGTCCCTACAGCGCGAACGAATTTGCCGGTGAGCTTTATATCTACTCGGATGACGGCGGGGATGGTTCGGTGGGTTTTTTCCTTGAGGAACTGACCATCTCCGTCGTGGGCGCCGCGGTGCCCGAGCCGTCGGCCAGTGCGGCGATCTTCGGCGCGTTGGTGCTGACCGGCGCGGTCGTGCGTCGCCGACGCCGGGCCTGAGTGCGGCTGTCAAGCAGTCCCGAACCTTGTCACCATTTTTTCGATACAATGAAAACATCCCCGTTCCTGTTATCAGCGCTGGCCCTGACCGTCGCGACCAAGCTCCACGCCGCGACCGCGGTGCAAACCGTGAATTTTGACTTCACCGAAACGTATGACGTCGGGGAAAGTTCCTTTGAGCACGTCGACTCGGCGTTTTTCACCGGCACCTTTGCTCCGTTTGACCCGAGCCTGGGCACGTTGGAAAGCTATGCGTTCAACCTGGATCTTACGGTCGGTGTGGACGGTGTGCTGGGCGACGCCGGCGGCTCGGTGTCGCTGGCGTTGGGCGGCACATTCTTTTTTGCCGGAATCAGCTCCGGCGGAACCGGCGAATCGTTCGGCGACGGCGGACCTCCCGGAGCCCCGATTTCGTTTTCGGTTCCGCTGACTCTCGGCAACACGTTTTTGGTGTCCGATGCGAACGTCACCTACGACCCGGCCATTTTGACCGCGGCCACCGGGGGCGATGCGTTTACGATGAGGTATGGATCGCCGGTGACCATCACGGTGTATGGTGGCGCCACCTTCGATGTGACGACCGTGGCAACGCTGACGTTGACCTATGAATACACGCCGGTGGCCGTGCCCGAGCCGTCCAGCTATGCGGCGATCTTCGGCGGATTGGCCCTGACCGGCGCGGTCGTGCGTCGTCGACGCCGGGCCTGAAGTCAATTGGCGGCCAATACTTCCTGCGCCCGCAACGCGGCGGCGAGTCGGGTCTCGACGCCGAGCTTGGGCAGGAAGTTTTCCACGTGTTTTTTCACGGTGCAGGTTTGCGTGCCCAGAATGATCGCGATCTCGGGGCTGGTTTTCCCCTGCGCGATCCAGAAGAGGATCTCGGTTTCGCGCGGAGTGAGGCCGAGCGAACGCAGGTCGGCGACGCGGGGTTCGGGCGGCGTTTCGCGCAGCGTGATGAGTTCGGTGAGAGGCGAGGCGGGCTCGGGCTGGCGTTGCAACGTGACCGCGGCGGGCGGACCGTGCGCGAGCCAGTCGGCGAGGACGGACTCGCCGCCGTGGCGGGACAACAGGTCGCGAGCCTGGCGGGTGGCGAACACGATGTCGCCGCTGTCGCGCTGGCGGATGAGCAGGGCCTGCCCGAGGGAGCGTTGCAGGGCTTCTTCGGCGCGTTGGCTGCGTTGCAGGGCGGCGTCGAGGCGGTCGTTTTGCTCCTGAAGACTTTTTTGCAGGCGGCGGATTTCGAGGTGGGCGCGCACGCGGCTCAGCACTTCCTCGGGGTAAACGGGCTTGGTGAGGTAATCGATGGCGCCGGCGGCGAGGCCGCGGACTTTGTCGATGGGGTCGCCGAGCGCGGTCATGAAAAACACGGGCACGTCCTGCCCGGCGGGGAGTTGTTTGAGGCGGCGGCAGGTTTCAAAGCCGTCCATGCCGGGCATCATGACATCAAGGAGGATCAGGTCGGGCTCCTCGACGCCGAGGGTGTCGAGCGCGGATTGGCCGCTCTCGCAGACGAGCACGCGGAAGCCTTGCTCGCCGAGATAGTCGAAGAGCACGGCGATGTTGTCGGGCGTGTCGTCAACAATGAGCAGGGTGGCCGGGGTCGCGGTTGGCATGGTGGTTTTCAGGATTTGGTGCGAAGGGCGGCGGCGAGGATTTCGCGAATGCTGCCTGTGCGGAAGCGGGCGGCGAGGTGATCGAGTTCGCGGCGAAAGGCTTCGCCGGGCGAGGCGGGGTCGGCGGCGGCGAGGCGGGCGCGCAGGGTTCGCAGGTCGGCGCTGCGGGCGAGTTCGAGCCAGGCGGTCAACTCGGCCGGCGCGGGGAGTTCGAGCGCGAGCAGTTCGTCGAGGGCGAGCGGGGAACGGTGGTCGGCGGGGGCCTGGCCGGGAGGCAGGGGCTGGGCGGTCCACTCGAGATGGAGCTGACGGGAGATGGATTCGAGCAGGAGGTTTTCGGCGACGGGCTTGGGCACAAAGTCGTCGCAGGCGGTGGCTTGCGTGGGGGCGTCGGGGGCTAAGTCGAGCACGCTGGCGCTGACGGCGATGAGGCGCGGACGCGGGTCGGAGGCGAGCAGCGCGCGGGCGACGTCGCGGCCGTTGAGGTCGGGCAATTGCAGGTCGAGCAGCACGAGGTCGGCGGGGTTGGCGTGATGGGCGGCGAGCGCGGCCTCGCCGGTGGAGGCCTCGGCGACGTCGAAGCCGAGCAGGGTGAGCAGTTCCTTGAGCACAGCGCGGTTGGTCTCGATGTCGTCCACGATGAGGATGCGGCGCCGGGGGCCGTGGTAGCCGGTGATGCGAAAGGGCGGCGCGGAGCCCGCGCGGTCGGTCGCGACGGGAAGGGACAGATCGAAATAAAAACGGCTGCCGCGCCCGATCTCCGACTCGACTTGGATGACGCCACCCATGAGCCCGACGAGGCGGCGGCTGATGGGCAGGCCGAGTCCGCTGCCTCGGCTCGCGGCGGCGACAACGGTCTCGTCCGGCCGCGCCTGACGGAAGGGTTCGAAGATGGTCTCGAGTTCGGCGGCGGCGATGCCTTTGCCGGTGTCGATGACGGTGAAGCGCACGCGCCCATGGTGGAAACCGAGGGAGAGCACGATCTCGCCGGCGGGCGTGTGCTCGATGGCGTTGGCGAGGAGGTTGATGAGAACCTGGCGGAGCTTGGACTCGTCGCCGATCACGCGGGCGGGCACGCCGGCGCCGAGTTCGAGACGGAAATCGAGGCCGCGCTCGGAGGCTTGCAGTTGAAACGTCTCGGCCAGTCCGGAGGCCATGGCGCGCAGGGAAAAGGGCGCGGAGTTCAGAGACATTTTCCCCGCCTCGATTTTGGAGAGATCGAGGACTTCGTTGATCATGCCAAGCAGGTGCTGGCCGTTGCGGTCGATGACCGCGAGCTGGTCGTGCCCCTTGGGTGAGAGACCGTCCTCGCGACGAAGGATCTGGGCAAAGCCGAGGATGGCGTTGAGCGGTGTGCGTAGCTCGTGGCTCATGGCGGCGAGGAAGGTGCTCTTGGCGCGATTGGCCTGCTCGGCCTGGTTTTTGGCGTGGATGAGCTGCCGCTCGTTGGCGCGGAGAGCGGCGGTGCGTTCGTCCACCAGGGCCTCCAGCCGGCGCTGGCGGCCGCGGAGCCGGGCGGAGCGCGCTTGTAGGATAAAAACGAATACGCCGGCCAGCATGGCCACGCCGGCGACTATGGTCCATGTGCGCAGCCACCACGGCGGAGGCACGGTAAAGCGGAGCGTGGCGATCGGGCTGACGAGGCCGTCGGCGTTGCGGGCCTGCACTTCGAGGACGTAGTCGCCGTGTCCGGGGAAGTTGATTTCGCGGGTGGCGCCGGGTTGGTAGGGCGTCCATTCGCCGGTGCCGTCGAGTTGAAGACGTGAGCGATAGACGAGCGTGGCGAAGGTGTTTTCGGGGGAGGCGAAGGTGAAGGTGATCGCCTCGCCGCCGGGCGGCACGGTGAGGGCGGTTTTGTCGCGGTTGGCGACGAGCGTGGGCGTGGAGCGCAGGCGCGGCATGGACGGCGCGGCGGGCGGCGGCAGGCCGTCGAGCCGCACGCGCAGGAGGCCGTTTTCGCCGCCGACCCAGAGGATGTTTTCGCCGTCGGGCGCGGTCTCGGCGAGCAGCGCATGGATGTCGCCGACATGGGTTGTCGCTGCGGCGGGCAGGATGCGCAGGGGCTCGGCGCCGCCGCGCTCCACTTCGCGCAGTTGCCAGTCGAGGTTCAGGCGGGCGGAGGCACTGGTCGGTTGCAGCGCGATCCACGCTCGCGTGGGCGAAGACGGGGCGAGGAGGCGCAGATGACGGTTTTCGCGCAGACTGCGGCGCGTGTCGGGGTCGAGCAGGTCGAGGGGTTGCGGCTCGGGGTCGGTGGAAAAAAGGCCTTCCTCGGTGATGATGAGCGGGGTGTCGCCCCAGCGGTCGAGCGCGATGTCGCGCAGCGGCGCGCCGTTGCTGCCGGGCAGGGTTTTGTTTTCCGGAGTGTAGAACCCCCCGAACAGGGGGATTCGCATGGGAGTGAGGAGGATCTCGTTGATTTCCTCGGGCGGATGTGGCGCTGAGCCGGAGTCGAACGATTGTTGGTAGCGCTCCAGTTGTCGGCTGCCCAGGCGCACCAGCCATGCCTCGGGGGAAAATTCGAGGATGGCGGTGACGTCGCGGCGAAATGCCCTGGTTTCGCCGGGCACCCACCCGTCCGGGGTTTTTCGCAAGCTGCGCGCTCCGCCGGAGGTGCCGACGTAAATGCGGGCGGGATCGAAGGGCGAAGCAACGAGGGTGGCGACCGGGGTGTCGGTGCGGCTCACCAGCGAGAAGCCTTCGGGACCGAGTTGGGAAACGCCGTCCGCGTGACCGGCGAGAAGGTGATCGTCGTGGACCAACAGGGTTGGCGTCCGCGAACCGATGCCGGGCACGCGCTCAAATCGCGCGGGTTGACGGGCATCGTCGGGGGCACCGGGGATGAGTTGGTAAACGCCGCCGCCGGTGCCGGCGTAGAGGCGGTCTTGATGGCGCACCAGCGTGATGATCTCGCCGGTTTCGAGGCCGTTGGTCCGGTCGAAGCGCGTGATGTGCTCCGGAAAATCAATGAACGCCACGCGCTCGCCCAGCGAGGTCCAGACGCGTCCGGAGTTATCGACGAACAACCCGCGCGAGTCGCCGATGGGCAGCCCCTGGCTTCGGTCCACGCGGGCGACCACGTGGCTGCGGGCATCCTGGATGCGGATGCTGGCATCCAGCGAGCGCACGGCGGCGGATCCGTTGTTCAGCCAGGCGACGCGGAGGCCTCCGACGGCATCGGGGGCGGCGGTGCTTGGCTCGAGTTGCTCGCCATCGGGCGTGAGCGTGGTGAGTTTGCCGTCGGGTTTCACGATGAGCAGGTTGCCCGCCTGGTCTTCGTGCGGATCGCCGACGTAATGGGGCGCGTTAGCTTTTAGCGTGCGGTCGAGTTTCCATTCACGTCCGACGAGGCGATGAAGGGTGCGGGCGTCGCTCAGGCGGTAGAGGGAGCGGTTGGTCGGCCAGTAGGCGTGGGTGAGCGGAGCGTTCGAGCCGACATCGAGCCTCGGCCAGGTTTGCCAAGTCGCACCGTCAAACCAGGAACCGTCCTGTTGATTCAACGCGATCAAGACGCCGTCGCGTTCGATGAGTTTGAAATCCTCCTTGAAGGAATTGATGGCTTTGCGGGCGCCCGGCCAGCCTTGCAGTTGCCAGCCGAGGCGTGAGTCGAAACGGGCCACGCCGGCATAGTCGGAGCAGGTGACGAGGATACGCCCGTCGGCGGTGCCCTCGATTTCAACCGGTTGCCCGGCGTCGGGCGGCAAGGGGATGGTTTCCATGCCATTGCCGTCGTGAACCAGGACCGCGCCGGCGGTCGCCCAGATCATGCGGCCGTCGGGTAGTTGACCGATGCGTTCGACGACAGTGCCTTCCGGCAAAACGTCCGCCCTCAGCTCCTGGAAATTAGCATGGCCAAGTTCGGAGGAAATCGGCGCGGCCCACCCGGCGACCCCGGTCACGAGCAGGCCGGTCCATGTATGTAGCCGGGATAAACTCAATATGGGCAAAGCTTGGGTGAGGCGGCGGGCGTGTCTCAATGCCCTTTTGCGCATCTTCGTCCTTGGACGAAGGCACGAGGTGTCGCGGGCGTCTTCGCCCAAAGGCGAATACCCTCCCTTGGCGCAAATTCTTTATGATAAGGTTAAATGACGGGTAAACGTTCCTTCCGCTGCCAGGTTTCTCTCGGTGGTCAGCTTCTGGCGATGTTGGCGCTCGCGCCGATCGTCGTCTTGCCGCCGCATGCCATCGCGTTGCCCACCGGAGGACAGGTCGTCCACGGCGACGTATCGATCATCGCCACTGGCGGCAGCATGGACATCACCCAGCTCGGCCAGGCTGGCATCGTGAATTGGGCGGACTTCGGCATCGGGGCCGGAGAAATCGTCAACATCCACCAGGCCGCCGACGCCGCCTTGCTCAATCGCGTGCTCGGGGCCAACCCTTCCGAGCTGCTCGGGCAGCTCAACGCCTCCGGCCGCGTATTCCTCATCAACCCTAATGGCGTCGTCGTGGGGGCCGGCGCCTCGATCAACGCGCAGGAGTTCATGGCCTCCGCGCTCGGCGTGGACGATGCGGAGTTCATCGATTTTGCCAATGGCGACAGCGCCCGCTTGCGCTTCGAGGGCACTTCCACCGCCAGCGTGGTCAACCTCGGCTCCATCACCGCGAACGACGGTGATGCCATCCTCATCGCCTACAAGGTCGCCAACGAGGGGCAGCTCACCGCCGCCAACGGCGTCGCCGGCCTCGCCGCCGGCACCAAGGTCTGGCTGGCACCGCAGAACGCCCAGCACATCATCGTCGAATCCGATATCCTCGCCGATGCTGCCGACGGCACGGGCGTTTCCAATTCCGGCACGATCAGCGCCATTCAGGCCGAGTTGAAGGCCGCCGGCGGCAACCTCTACGCACTCGCGATCAATCAGACCGGCTTTGTCCACGCCACCGGCGTCGCCCACCGCGACGGCCGAGTGCTGCTCACCTCGGACGAGGGCACGGTCACTCATGCCGCCGGCACCATCAGCGCCCGCAACGCCGATGGTAGCGGAGGCGAGGTGCTCGTCGGCGGCGACTACCGAGGACTCGACCCCGGCCGCGACGACAACGGCGTCAACTTGTCCGCGGTCACCACGGTCGCCGCCGGTGCCACCATCGACGTGTCGGCCAACGTCGCCGGCACCGATGGCGGGCGGGCGGTGGTTTGGGCGAATGGAGACGCGACATTCGCCGGCTCGATCACGGCCGAGGCCGACGGCGGCGGTGCAGGAAACGGCGGCACCGCGATCGTGGCGGGTGGCGAGCGCCTCGACTTCACCGGCACGTTTCAAGTCGGCTCGGCCGGCGGCGAAGACGGCACCATCCTGCTGGCTTTACCGTCGGCGAACATCAACGCCACCGGCGCGAACGACACCGCCAACTTCATCTTCAGCAACACCGCCCTCTCCGCCATGCTGGGCTCCGCCAACGTGGTTGTGGAAGCCCTCGGCGACCAAGAGACCATGAATGTCGGCAACATCCGCGTGGACGGCGACCTCGCGTGGGATTCGGGCAACCAACTCACGCTCAAGTCCGGCAACAACGTCCGCGTGAGTGCCGACATCACGGCCGCCGCTGGTGCCATCGAATTCCAAGTCATGGGGGTTGACACCTCTTCGGACCGGCAATCCGTCTATACCAGCTTTGGAGCCACCATCACTGCGGATCGGCTCACCGTCGGTCAGAACGCCGACTCCGCGTTCATCGGCTTCAATCCCCCCGCCCGCGCAAAACCGTTCCATCGGTCTGATCGATTTCCAAGGGCCGGTCAAAGTCGGCACTTTGGATATCAAGATCGAGAACGCCGGCATCGAGTTGTCCGGTCCGTTCAGGGGCGAAATCGACGACGCGATCAGCCTCTTTAATGAAGCCAACGAAATCGGCGCGATCACCTCGTCGGTAGGCGGAGGCTACATCGGCGGCAACATCCACATCGCGGACAGCACGGGCGACCTCACCGTGTCCGGCGATTTTTCCAACATGCGGGACGGGGCCAACACCTTGATCGCCACCGCCGGTTCGCTCACGCTCGAAAATGACGCCCGCTTCGCGGCCTCCGCCTTGGTGATACCGGCGGAAGGCGACGACCCCGAGTTTGTTCTCGGCGCCGAAGTCGTGCTCGCCGCCACAGGGGGGAACTTCACCAACAACGCCGCCGCCGGTGCCGGGGTTGTCACGCTCGATGAGCACAGCCGCTTCCTCATCTACTCCGACAATCCAGCCGACACCACCACGGGCGGCCTCGCCGGCAATCGTTTCTACGGCGCGACCTATGCCGACTACAGCCCCCGCAACGTCTCCGACTGGGAAGGCAGTTTCTTGTTCTACAGCTTCCAGCCCACGCTCACGATTTCGGCCGACGCCTCGCGACTGTATGGCCAGGCCAACCCGGCACTCGCGTTCACCGTGACCGGACTCCTCGAAGGCGACGACCTGGCCACGGCCTATTCCGGCAGCCCCGTCCTATCCACCGCCGCCACCTCGGCGGACAACGTCGGCCAATACGCCATCGACGTCGAGGCGGGCGAGACGGACTTCAGCAAATACAACTACGCCCTGGTCTTCGAGCCGGGCACGCTGACCATCACCCCGGCGCCGCTCACCATCACCGCCGACGACAAGTTCAAGACCCAGGGCGGAGCCAACCCGCCGCTCACCGCCAGCTTCGCCGGCCTCGTCAACAACGACCTCCCCGCCGACATCGCCGGCCTCATGCTCGCCACCACGGCCGACGCCGGTTCGCCCGTGGGAAACTACGTCATCACCGCGTCCGGCGCGGCCAACGCCAACTACGACATCGCCTTCGTCAACGGCACCCTGACCGTCAACAGCATCCCCGCGCTGCTCATCACCGCGGACAGTTTCGACATCCGCTACGGCGCGCCGCTCCCGACCCTCACCGCCCGCATCATCGGCTTCGGCTCCGGCGACGACGAAAGCATCGTCAACGGCCTTACGCTCAGCTCCACCGCCGTCGCAAACTCCCCCGTCGGCACCTACGACATCGTCCCCGCCAACGCCTCCGCCGCCGGCTACGAGATCAGCTACGTCAACGGCACCCTTACCATCGACCCCGCGCTGCTCACCATCACCGCCGGCAGCGTCAACCGCTTTTACGGCGGGGATAATCCGGCCTTCGGCGTCAGCTACGCCGGCTTCGTTTTCGGCCAGAATGAATCCCTCGTCAGCGGACTCACGCTCACCACGCCCGCCACCGCCGCGTCCGATGCCGGCAACTACGACATCACGCCCTCCGCCGCCACCGCGCCCAACTACGAAATTACCTTTGTCCCCGGCACGCTCACCGTGAACCCGGCGCCGCTCACCATCACCATCGACAACCAGACCAAGCTTTTCGCCGACCTGAATCCGTCGTTCACCTACGCGGCCAGCGGCTTCGTCCTCGGACAATCGGCGGACGACTTCGACACCTTCTCCCCCTCATCGACCGCTTCGCAATTTAGCGACGTCGGCGACTATTCCATCACCGCCTCGATCACCGGCGCGCTCGCCGCCAACTACGACCTCACCGTCAACCCCGGCACGCTCACCATCAACCGTCGCCCGGGCACGGTCACCATTGGCACCGTCACGCGCGAATACGGGGAAAACAACCCCGTCATCACCGTCGGCGTCACCGGCGTGGCCCCGGCCGGCACGAGCAATTTTTATATCAACAACGTCGTGCGCGGCCCGGCCATCACCGACGCGGTCGCCTCCTCCGACGTCGGTGTTTACACCACGACCATCGCCGACCTCACCGCGGCCAACCCCAACTTCGATCTGACTGTCGTGCCCGGCACGGTCACCGTCACGCCCGCGCCGCTCACCTTGCGAGCCAACAACGATTCCCGCCAATACGGCGCCGAAAATCCCCTCTTCACCGGCACGACCACCGGTCTCAAACTTTCGGATACACTGGCCGACGTCCTCGCGGGCGTCTCCTTTGCCACCGCCGCGACCATAACCTCCAACGTCGGCACCTACACCATCACTCCCGACGGCACGCCGATCAGCGACAACTACGCCGTCACCTTCACCAACGGCACGCTCACGGTGAACCGCGCGCCGCTCACCATCACTCCGGCCCTGGCCACCCGCGTTTACGGCGGACCCGATCCCGTGTTTACCGTCGTCGCCAGCGGACTCAGGAACGGCGACACGGAGTCGGTCATCCAGATGCTGAATTTCAACAGCACCAATCCGACCTGGGGCGTGGGTTCCTATCCGATCTCGATCATCGGCGCCACCGCCACGAACTATGCGCTGACCTTCAACCCGGGTGTCCTCACCGTGACGCCGCGCCCGCTCACCATCACGGCCAACGACTTCACCCGCGAATACGGCGACCCCAACCCGACCTTCACGGCGAGCTTCGACAACCTTGCAAGTTTTGACACGGAATCCGTCATCACCGGCCTGGCCTTCAGCACTCCCGCCACCGCCGCCTCCAACGTGATTCCCGACGGCGGCTACGGCATCACCGTCACGTCGAACGCCAACCCCAACTACGACATCGGCTACGAGCAGGGCCTGCTCACCATCACGCCGGCTCCGCTGCTCGTGGGCTTGAACAACCTCACCCGCGTCTATGGCGACACCAACCCTGCGCCGGGCGTCGATACGATCTTCGGCTTCAAGGGCGCGGATACCGCCGCCGACCTCTTGCTCGACTTCGTCAACCTCCCCGGAACGACCGCCGACGCGGGCGATTATGCCTATGACGCTGTGTCATTGAATTCCAACTACGCGCTTGAAACGACGGGCGGCCGGCTGGCCGTCACGCCCGCGCCGCTTACCGTCGGCATCGGCGACGTGCTTCGCGTCTATGCCGACGAAAACCCCGACACCTACACGGTGTTCGTCGATGGCCTGAAGTTTCCCGCGGTCCCGACCGACATCGTCTCCGTCCTCAACCCCACCGACCTCACCACCGGCACGGGCACCTACGCCTTCGGTGCCGAAAGCCTTTCCGGCAACTACATCATCACCTCGGTCGAGGGCGAGATTCGCATCTCCCCGCGTCCGCTCAATCTCACCTTCACCGATCTCGCGCGGCGCTACGGCGACGCGGAGCTCTCCCAGTTCGAGTTGTTCGAGCGCGTCGATCTTTCCGGCGTCGTCTCGCCCTTCGACAACCCCTTCGAGGTTTTCACCCTTTCGACCGCGACCAACATCGCCAGCAACGTCGGCTCCTACCCGGTGGCGGTGAATATCCTGAATTCGAATTACATGCCCGGCACGGTGACCGGCGACCTCGCCATCACCCCGCGTCCGCTGACCGTCGTGCTCAACCCGCTGGAGCGTATTTTCGGTCAGGACAATCCGCTCAACTACGACAGCTTCCGCGACGCCGGCGGCGACGAGGACCTGATGTCCTTCGATCCGCTCAACACCGTGCTCGCCATCGAAGCTCCCGCGAACACGGCCACCGTCGGCAACTACACGCTGACCGCGACGCTGATCGACTCCAACTACACCCTGAACCAGTTCAGCGGCTCGATGAGCGTGCTGCCGCGCCAGATCACGCTGCAGATGCCCGACGGCTTCCGCCGCATCTACGGTGACACGAATCCCACCGTTGCCGCCGTGCAGGTGCTGAATTCCACCGAAGCCGAAAACTCCGGCCTCGCCCCCTTCCACGAGGTGGACGACGTCATCACCTTCCAGTTGCCCGACATCACCGCCGATGCCGGCGTCTATAGCTTCAACACCACGCTTAACCCCAACTACGACGCGACGGTGATCGAGAACGGCAACGTCACTATCGACGCGCGCCCCATCGCCATCGGCCTGCCGGAGTTTACCCGTCTCTTCGGCGATGCCAACCCCGCCGTCGCCGCCGTCGATCTCAGCATCGACAACAATTCCCAAGGCCTGGCCTCGTTTGATTCCATCGCGGATGCCTTGGCCATCGGCCCTCTACCCGACGAGCGCGCCGACGCCGGCGATTACGTCATTTCGTGGACCGCCAGCCCCAACTACGACGTCTCTATCTGGTCCGGCGGCAGCATCACCATCGATCCGCGCCGTCTTGCTATCAGCGCGATCTCGGCCTCCGGCCGCTACGGCGACGGCGATGTTTTCCCATCGGTGAGCGAGGTGGCCGGCGAGAGCGATGGCTTCGCGTCGTTCGACGACACTCTCGAGCGCCGACGTGAGATTTTGTTCTCGTTTGTCGCCGACAAATTCACGCCCGTCGGCACCTACGACACCCTTCGCGACAGCTTCCCGAACTACGATATCGCTCTGCTTTTCGGCGAGGCCACCGTCACCATCACGCCGCGCCCCGTCACCGTCACGCTGCCCGGCTTCACCCGCCTCTACGGCGACGCCAACCCCGATCTCGGGCCCGTGACCACCGCCGAGCCCTTGCCCGACTTTCACACCGTGGCCGACATCATCGGCCTCAACGCCGCGCCCGCGATCACGGCCGCCACCGGCGTTTATCCCGTCGTCAAAACGCTCAACACGAACTACGCGTTCACCTTCGCCGGCGAGACCGACTACACCATCTCTCAACGCGTCCTCGACTTGGGACGGATCTACAAAACCTACGGCGAAGCCGCCTTGGTTTTCTCCGCTCCCGCCGGCGACGGCCCGGCCTCCTTCGACACCCTCGCCGAGTTGCTTCAGCCCGAGCTGCTCGGCGATTTTGACATCAACGACCCCGCGCTCGGCGCCGGCTACTACGCGCTGGCCGGCTTCGGTCTGACCGATGCGACCAACTACCGCATCTCCGCCGACTCGTCCTCGGTGGTCACCGTTTTGCCCCGTTTGGTGAGCATCGACATCGCCGATGTGAATCTGGTCTTCGATACGGCCGCAGAGGTGCGCGATTACTTCGCCAACGAAAACCTCGTGCTCGCTGCCATCGCCTCCGGCCTCGTCAATGGCGACGACTTCGACGACGCGTTCCCGATCATCCGCTACCAACTCGTGGACACCGACAGCACGCCGACTCTGCCCGTCGTGCCGACCATCGAAAACGTCGTCCTGCCCACGCTGCAAAGCCTTATCGACAACCCCTCCAGCAACGGCAACGGCGTCGTCCTCGTCGGCGGCCCCGGAGGCGGCGCCACTTCCAACCTGCCGCGCGCCAAACCCGGAACGCTCACCGACGCCGGCGTGGTCCTCGAAACATTCGGCACCGTCTTCGACGGCTACGACACCGAGGACAACTATGTGCTCGGCGGTGTTTCCAACGGCAACGTGCGCCTCCGCTTGAACGCGACCGTCGTGTCCGGTGCCAACGCGGAAAACGCCGCCAGCACGTATGGCATCACCAACTTCACCCTCTCCGAGACTCCCGAATGGGCGGCCAAGCTTCGTGCAGAAGGCGCGCTCACCGTCTCCAGCGCCGCCAACCCACCCGGCTTGTTGGAGTTTTTCACGGGCGGCAACAACGACCTCGGCGTCGAGATGATTCTGGCCTACTTCGAGGGGGCGCTTGAATCCGGGTTGCTCTACAACTTCGCGGAGGGCGGACTGCTCGCCGAGATCACCCGCTCCGAAAACGGCACCTTGGAAGACGTGACCCCGTTTCGCATTCAACGCTGGCTCGAACGCAACGCCGATAACCCTGCCGCGATGGGCCTGCTGGCCGAGCCCCTGGCCAACTATACGAAAGACTTTTTGAACAAAGACCCCGCCACCCACACCGAGTCCGAGGCGGCGTTTTCCCAAGTGTTGTCCCTGCACATGACCAAGGCGCGCAACGAACTCGCCGAGCAGGTGAAGGAAAGCCACGACACCTGGGTGGCCGAGGAGCTGGCCGGCGGCAACAACCTCGCCGACCTCTACGGCAAAGACGTGCCGTATGAAGAGTTCTTCACCGAGGCCGGTGCCGACTACGTCGCCGAAAACATCGAGGCCAAAATCGCCCTCACCGCCGGTGGCGCCGCGGCCGGCGCAGCCGGGACCGGCGCGGTGATGGTGGGTCTCACCGGCGCGATCCTGCCTTACGCCGTCAGCACCACGATCGCCGCCACCGCGACCTCCGGCGCGGCCACCACCCTGGGCGGCTCGATCGCGGGCGGGGCCTCGGTCGCCGGTGCCGGTGCCGTCGCCACCGTCGCGGTTCCCGTGGCCATCGTCGCCGGAGCCATCGTGGGCAGCATCGCCCGGGGCATTCAGGTCGGCGAAAACATCGAGCAACAACAACTCTACAACGGCCTCGTCAACAGCGCCGGCACCGTCGATCCCGCCAGCTTCGAGCTCACCAACGACTCCGGCAAAGACGACATCATCAACCAAACCATCCTTCTGGGCGCGCTCGCCGGGATGCTCTACCCGTGATCCAAATCCTCTCCGTCCTTTCGCAGCGTCGCCACTCCGCAGCCCTGCTCGCGACCCTGGCCTTGATCCCCGCGCTACGCGCCCAGGACCTCCGGCAAGTCCTGCCCGAGCCCGTCCCGCCGCTCGTCGACGCCCCCGAGACGAGCGATCCCGCCGCCGATTTTGCCCAACTCAAAACCGAGCTCGGCGGCGCGGCCGAAGGCGAGGAAGTGCTGGTTGCCGAACTCAAGGGTGTCGTGCTCCTGCGCGACGCCTCCCGGATAAACACGATCACTCTCGCCCCCGGTCAGACCTCCAACCTGGGTGATTTCCCCGAGCTTGATACCGAGGCGCTGCAAGGCGTGGTCAACCTCTTCATCGGCGAGTCGGTTTCCCAGGAATCCATCCAGCGCCTGCGCATCAGCCTGAGCCTTCTTCTCGCCCAGCAAGGACGCCCGTTTTCCATCCTCTACACCCCGCCGCAGGACATCACCGACGGCACACTGCACTTGGTTTTCCAGGAGAGTTCCGTCGGTGCGGTGCGGGTCGAGGGTGCCCGCCATTTTTCCGAGGCCGACTACCTCCGCCGCATTGAACAGCGCACCGGCGAAGCGGTGGATGCCGCCGCGCTGAACACCGGCATCGAACGCATCAACCGCAACCCCTTCCGCCAGGCCGCGCTCCGCGTCGGCAAGGGTAAAGCTCCCGCCACGACCGACGTCGTCATCGCGGTCGAGGAACGTTTCCCCCTGCGCGTCTTCGCCGGCTACAGCAACACCGGCACCGCCACCACCACCGAGGACCGCATCAACGCCGGCGTGAACTGGGGCAACGCCTTCGGCCTCGGTCACCAGATGACCGCGCAATGGACCAGCGACCTCGAGTCACGCTACTCCCGCTCCGTCTCGGCCAACTACATCGCCGACCTCCCGCGCAACCACACCCTCGCCCTCTTCGGCGCCTACTCCGAGATCGCCAGCGTGCCCGCCGGCGGCCTCTCCACCGAAGGCACCAGCTGGCAGGTCGGCGCCAACTACGACATCCCGCTGCCCGCCGCCGCCAAGCGCTACACCCACCACCTCCAGTTCGGCGCCGATTTCAAATCGAGCGACAACAACATCGAGTTCGCGCTGCCGCCCTTCATTATCCCCATCTCCGACAACCTCACGCACATCGTCCAGGTGCGCGCCGAGTATCGCGGCACGCTCAACGACGTTTTCGGAGCGACCACCGCCAGCCTCAAACTCACCGCCTCGCCGGGCGGCCTCACCGCGGAAAACGAAGACGTCGCGTTCAACGGCAGCCGCGCCGGCGCCGAGGCCGCCTACGCCTACGCCAAGCTCGCCCTTACCCGCCAGACCCGGCTCGACGCCATCATGCGCGGTCTGAGCTGGACCGTGCGCGGCGAACTCCAGCTCGCCTCCGGGAACCTCCTTGGCAGCGAACAATTCAGCGGCGGCGGCACCGGCTCGGTGCGCGGCTACGAGCAGGGCGAAGTCGTCGGCGACAACGCCCTGTTCTTCAGTCAGGAGCTGGTGTTCCCGGCGTTCACCGCGTTGCCACGATTTTTTGAAGGCGCTCCCCGCGACGCGCTCAGCCCGTATTTGTTTCACGACTACGCGCGGCTGTGGAACGTGGACAAACTCCCCGGCGAACGCCCCTTCAACCTGCACAGCGTCGGGGTGGGCCTGCGCTACCAGCTTGGCCGCCACGGCAGTGTGCAGGCCGCGCTCGGCTGGCAGCTGCGCGACAGCGGCAGCAGCGACACCGGCGACAACCACCGCCTGCACCTCTCGGCCAACCTCTCGTTCTGACTGCCGGCATTCGGCCGCCTTACGCCGAGACCCGGCCGGCCCGGTGCGGCCGGATTTGATGTCATGCCGGTCTCGCCCGCGAGGACTACACCGCGCGCTAACTCAGCGTGATTGTCTTGCTAGATCGCCATCCTGAACTCCGGCTCGAGGTCCGAGTCGGGGTTCATCTTTTTCAGCAGCGCTTCGATCTCTTTGGCCGCCGACTCGCGATCATTCAGCGCGGCCGTTTCCACCAATCGCCCGTAGAACCGCACCCGCGAAAACGGCCGCGGGATCGCAAAGCGGTCCCAGCTGGGCAACCGCCAGGCCGATTCGTAGGCCATGCCGAGCAACAGCAGCGGAGAGCGCGTGCGGCGGGCCACGATCAACGCGCCGGGTTTCATTTCGTAGATCGGTCCGCGCGGTCCGTCGGGGGTCACGCCGATGTCCTTGCCCTCGCGCAGCACGCCGACCAGCGCGGTGACCGCCTCGCGGCCGAGCTTGTGGCTGGAGCCGCGCACGGTGTGAATGCCCACCAGCCGGAAAAACGCCGACAGCCACGCGCCGTCCTTGCTCGGGCTGACCAGCGCATAGCTCGGTCGGCCGCCCCGAAAGCGACGCACCACCTCGCCGGACAAGAGCAGGCGGTTGTGCCACAGGGTGATCGCCACGGGGCGTTCGACCCAGGACAGCGCGGCGGTCGACTCCGGGGAGGCCGAGTAGCGCAGGCTGCGCACCCATGCGCGCATCAACCAGCCGAAGGGTTGCAACGCGGCCAGTTGCCAGCCGCGGATGTGTTTGACCACGGGCTTGGGCGCGTTGGCGGACGGCGTGTCGGGGCTGGAGTTGTCGGTGGATACGGTCACGAAAACGGCCGACGATGGGGCAAGAAAATGGCCGCGTCGAGCGCGGGGACTTTATTCGGTCTCTTCTCTGAATCCGATACCCAGAGCTTGGGCCAAGACTCGTCCTTCGTCGATCACGCGTCTGGACGAGTAACCCCACACCAGCATGGTCCGGCTGCGGGGCGGCGTTTCTAGATGGAGTGAATAGGAGTCGACTATGGTTATCCCATCTCCTCCGAATTGTCCGGCCGGACTGACGAGCCCGATCAATACAGACTGGCTGCGAATGTCGTAGGTATTGGAGAGATACGGAACGCCCCAAACGCTGTTGCGCTGAATTAGCTGCCGAGAGTCCCGCATCGCGGTCACTCGTGTTGCGAGCCCGCCGCCGAGCAGGCTAAGCAGACCGAACGGGACGATGATGAGCCCGTCCAGAAACAATCCAACCGCGATGAAACACAAACCAACGATGATGAACAAAAAT
This sequence comes from Verrucomicrobiota bacterium, assembly GCA_043815125.1. GTDB lineage: Bacteria > Verrucomicrobiota > Verrucomicrobiia > Opitutales > Opitutaceae > JAUWBF01. The sequence continues at coordinate 9,110 of JBDRJH010000453.1, read as the reverse complement.
CTAAACGATCCTGGCGGACGACTATTCAGGACCATGATCTCGTCTGGCGTGTCCACGGTGAGACGATTGGTGCTTACAAGTCGTAATGACACGAAACCGAGTGGGTGGACTGACCCTCGGTGGCGACCTCGCGGAGCGACGGCACCTCGACTTTGCAACGGTCGGTGGCGTGCGGGCAGCGTGGGTGAAACGGACAGCCGGAGGGCGGGTTGATCGGCGAAGGGAGGTCGCCGGGCAGCACCGGGCGGGACTCGCGGCGGGCCTGCGTGGGATCGGCCACCGGCACGGCGGCGGCGAGGGCGCGAGTGTAGGGGTGGCGGGCGTCGCCGATGATTGCGTCGGCGTGGGCCAGCTCGACGATGCGGCCGAGATACATGACCGCGATACGATCAGAGACATGACGGACGACGGCGAGGTTGTGCGCGATGAACAGGTAGGCGAGGCCGAGCTCGGCCTGCAGGTCCATCAGCAGGTTGAGCACCTGGCTCTGGATGGAGACGTCGAGCGCGGAGACCGGCTCGTCGCAGATGACGAGTCGGGGGTTGAGCGCGAGGGCGCGGGCGATGCCGATGCGCTGGCGTTGTCCGCCAGAGAATTCGAAGGGGTAGCGACGGGCCGCGTCCACCGGCAGGCCGACTTTGGCGAGCAGCGCGGCCACGCGTTCGGGTCGGTCGGCTGCCGTGCCGATGCCGTGAATGATAAACGGCTCGGCGAGGATTTCGCCGACGGTGTGGCGGGCGTTGAGCGACTCCGAGGGATCCTGGAAGATCATCTGGAGTTGACGGCGAAAGGGCTTGAGCTCGCGGCGCGAGAGCGGGGCGAGGTCGGTGCCTTCGAAGCACACGTTGCCGGCGGTGGGGTTGAGCAGGCGGACGATGGTTTTGCCGAGGGTGGACTTGCCGCAGCCGGATTCGCCGACGAGGCCGAGGGTTTCGCCGGGACGGATGGTGAGGCTGACGCCGTCAACGGCCTTGCACGTGGCGACCGAGCGCAGAAACACGCCGCCCCTGACCGGGAAGTGGGTCTTCAGATCGGTGACTTCGAGCAAGGGCTGGGTGTCGTCGGGCATGGCTCAGGAGGAGGGCAGATCGCGCCAGCGGATGCAGGCGGCGGTGTGGCCGGTGGAGACGGTTTCGAGCGGCGGGGGCGCGTCGGCGCAGGCGGCGATGCGGTGGGGGCAGCGGTTTTGGAAACGGCAGCCGACGGGCAGCTCGGTGATCGCGGGCACCTGGCCTTCGATGACGGGCAGGCGGGTTTTTCGGGGGGAGTCGAGTCGCGGCACCGAGCCGAGCAGGCCGCGGGTGTAGGGGTGGCGCGGGTTGGCGAAGAGGTCGCGCACGGGCGCGTGTTCGGCGATGCGGCCGGCATACATGACGGCGACTTCGTCGCAGGTCTCGGCGATGACGCCGAGGTCGTGGGTGATGAGCAGCACGCCCATGCCCATCTCGCGCTGGAGGTCGGCGATGAGGTCAAGGATCTGCGCCTGGATGGTGACGTCGAGCGCGGTGGTGGGCTCGTCGGCGATGAGCAGCGAGGGGCGGCAGGCGAGGGCCATGGCGATGACCACGCGCTGCCTCATGCCCCCGGAGAGGTTATGCGGGTATTCGTCGATGCGGATCTCGGGCGAGGGCACGCCGACGCGGGCGAGCATGGCGATGGCGCGGCGCCGGGCCTCGACCGGTGTGATGGCTTCGTGGATACGGTAAACCTCGGTCAGTTGGCGGCCGATGGTCTGCACGGGATTGAGCGCCGACATGGGTTCTTGGAAGACCATGCCGATGCGCGCGCCGCGGATGCGGTGCATCTCGGCGATGGGCAGGTCGGGCAGGTTGCTACCGTCGAGAAGGATCTGCCCGCCGAGAATCTTGCCGGCGGGTTGCGGCAGCAGGCGCATGATGGACAGCGCGGTCACGCTCTTGCCGCAGCCGGACTCGCCGACGAGGCCGAGGGTTTGGCCGGCGCGGACTTCGAAGCTGACGTTGTCCACCGCGCGCACGAGCCCGTGGTCGGTTTCAAAACCGACGGCGAGATTACGGACTTGGAGCAGGGGGGCGGACATGGCGGAATCGGAATTTTAACGCAGAGTCGCGGAGTCGCGGAGGGGCGCAGAGTTCGGAGTGGATTGCTTTGCGAACTTAGCGTTTTTGCATCTCTGCGTTAAATGGGTCGGGCGATTCATTCCTTCGGTTTCCATTGATTGTAAACTTCGATGGAGGGCTCGTAAGTTTTGCCGGATTTGCGGGCTTCGAGGGTGGCGGCGCGTTCGGTTTCGTCGATCCAGGCGGTGCCAAACTGGTTGGCGGACTCGGCGAGGCGTTGGCTGAAGCCTTCGGGCCAGCGCATCCAGCGCCAGTAGCCGGCGCGGAAGAAGGGGATCACGAAGCCGGGCACAAAGACGGCTTGTTCGCGGATGCGTTCCTCCAATTCGGTCGCGATGGTGCGGACTTCCTCGATGGAGGTGGCGCGGTCGTAGCGGTCGATGAGGGTGTCGATGGCGGGATCGGCGAGGTTGGTGAGGTTGTTGGTCTGGGGTTTGTTGGCGTTGGCGGAGTGCCAGGTCTCCCAGTAGCGGGGATACATTTCGACGCCGACGCCGAAGGCGGAGAAGGCGATGTCGTGCTGCTTTTCCTGGATTTTTTTCCACGCGGTGGTGCCGTCGAGGACTTCGAGGTTGAGCTCCAGGCCGCACTTGCGCGCTTCCTGCCGGAGGATGGCGAGCACGTCCTGCATGGTCTTGTAACCGGTGGTGACGGTGAACGAGAGGCGCTCGCCGCGGTCGTTAATGAGGATGCCGTCGGGGCCTCGTTTGGTGAAGCCGGCCTTGGCGAAGGCTTCGGCGGCTTTTTCGACGGAGTAGGGGCGGGCCTTGATGTCGGGGAAGGGCACGAGCGCGTAGCCGTCGGCGGTGGACTGCATGCGGGTGTAGTCGCCGCGGAAATACGAGTCGATGACGAGTTGGAAGTTGGCGGCATGGTTGATGCCTTCGCGCACGTCGCGGTTTTCGAGGATCGGGCGGGCGGAGTTGATGTAGAGGCCGAAGGTGGGGCGGGGGACTTCGTTGTAGAAAACGGTTTTGTGGACGTAGCCGGACTGCACGAGGGAGTCGGAGTCGGGCAACTTGTCATACCAGTATTTCGGCAGGGTGAGGTTGGCGGTGTCGAGGTCGCCGCGCTTGAAGGATTCGAAGGCTTTGTCCGGGTCGCGAATGACGTCGAGCTGGATGCGGTCGAAGTTGTAGCGGTTTTTGAAGAAGGGCTTGTCGGCGGCCCACCAGTTCTCGACGCGGGAGAGGGTGATGGATTGACCTTTTTTGATGTCGGCTTCCCGCACGGTGTAGGGACCGGTGGAGGGAACGAGGCGCCATTGGTAGCGCTGGGGGAAGTCGGGGCCGAGTTCGCGGTAGAAGTGGGCGGGCACGGGGCCGAGGCCGCCGAGGCGGTCGTGGATGTCGGGCTTGGCCTCCTTGGCGGTGATGGCGATGGTGTGGTCGTCGAACTTGGCGATGCGGGTGTAGTTTACACCGTAGAAATTGTTATACCAAGGGGCGTTGATGTGGCTGGTGCGGTAGAAGAAAAAAGCGAAGAGGTAGTCGTCGGCGGTGACCGGCGTGCCGTCGCTCCAGCGGGCGTCGGGGTCGAGTTTGAAATACATGGTGCGCCCGTCGGGTGCGAGGGCCCAGGCGGTGGCGAGAGCGGGGTAGTAGTCGGCGGTGTTGGGGTGTTTGCCGAGCAGCGAGAGGCTGTTGTCGTCGTGGATGTAGGTTCGGAACGACCCGTTGGAGTCGGGGCCGATGATGCGCAGGGTGCGGGGGAAGTCGTCGATGGCACCGCGGATGGTGCCGCCGCGTTTGGCGTTGGGTGAGGCGAAGGTTTCGACGTCGGCGCCGTTTTCCCAGGCGAGGTCGGCGGGGAGGTCGGCGGGGGTGGCGTCGAGGACGAAGAAGTCGGGGTTGGCCGCGTAGAAGGCCTGCATCTCGGGCCGGATGTCGGGCGTGTCGGCCGGGGTGGTCGGACTGGTGGCGGCGTCGGCGGCGGAGTCCTTTTTGCCGCAGCCGGTGAGGGCGAGCAGAGGAACGAGCAGGAGGGCGGTCAGGTGTTTCATGAAAGGGTGTGAGCGGGGACGGCTCATTGGTAGGTGGTGAACTTTTTCGGATCGAATGCGTCGCGGATGGCCTCGCCGACGAAGGTGACGAGGGTGAGCACGATCACCATGGCGCCGAAGGCGGAGGCGACGATCCAGGGGGCGTTGAGGTTGGCGGTGCCCTGTTGCAGAAGCTCGCCCCAACTGGGGGTGGGCGGGGGCAGGCCGAAGCCGAGGAAGTCGAGCGAGGTGAGGGCGGTGATGGCACCGGCGAGCGTGAACGGGATGAAGGTGACGAGGGTCGAGATGGTGTTGGGCAGGATGTGTCGGAAAAGGATGCGCGAAGTCGAGGCGCCCAGCACTTCGGCGGCGGCAACGTAGTCGCGGGCCTTCTCGCGGTAGGTGGCGGTGCGGAAGTAGTAGGTCATGCCGGTCCAGGAAAAGAGTCCGGTAAGTATGATCAACATGGTCAGGTCGGGCCGGATGACGGAGGCGACGATGATGACGATGTAGAGGAACGGGAGGTTGGACCAGATTTCGATGGCGCGTTGGCCGAGCAGATCGGTCCAGCCGGCGCGCCAGGCCATGAGGCAGCCGATGAGGATGCCGAGTCCGTAAACGATGCTGATGTAGAACGCGGAAAAAATGAGGGCGTTGCGGAAGCCGTAGAAGAGGCGCGCGAGGATGTCGCGGCCGATGGTGTCGGTGCCGAGGTAGTGGCGTTCGGCGGCGGAGGGCGCGGTGGGCGGATAGATGCCGTCGCGAAAGTCGTTTTCGTAGGGGTTGTAGGGGACGGGCGGGAGCAGGACCCAGTTGCCCGAGTCCTCGGCGGCGAAGCGGGCTTTGAGCGCGCGGTAGTTGGTTTCGTAGTCGTAGGGTTCGCCGAAGTCGCTGCCGGGGTGGAAGGCGGTGTAGGTGGGGAAGTAGAACTTGCCCTCGTAGCGGACGATGAGCGCGCGGCTGTTGACCAGCAGTTCGCCGACGACCGTGAGCAGGGCGAGCAAGGTTAGCGCGAGAAACGACCAGTAGCCGCGCCGCAGCGACCGGAAGCGGGCGAGCTTGCGGCGGGTTTGCGGATTGAACTGAAAGCGGGGGAAGCTCACGGGCGGGTCAGTTGAAACGGATGCGCGGGTTGACCAAGGCCACGGCGAGGTCGGAGATGATGTTGCCCACGAGAATCAGCAGGGAGCTGAGAAACAGCGTGCCCATGACGACGGGATAGTCCCGGTCGAGCAGCGACTTGTAGCCGAGCAGGCCGAAGCCATCGATGTCGAAGATGGTCTCGATGAGGAACGAGCCGGACAGGAAAAACGTAATGCTGGCGCCGACGTTGGTGGCGAGTGGGATGAGGGAGTTGCGCAGGGCGTGCCGGAGCACGGCGCGAGGGTAGGAGACGCCCTTGGCCACGGCGGTGCGCATGTAGTCGGCGGCGAGTTCGTCGAGCAGGTGGTTCTTGGTCATCACGGTCAGCAGCGCGAAGCTGCCGATCATGTAGCAGGCGAGGGGCAGGGCGGCATGGTGCAGCAGGTCGCCGACCTTGGCCAGGAAGCCCAGTTGGTCAAAGTCGGGGCCGACAAAGCCGCCCATCGGGAACCAGCGCAGACGGGCGGAGAGAAACACCACGAGCAGTGCGCCGAGCGCGTAACCGGGCACGGCGTAGCCGGCGAAAATCAAAAAGGACGACGACGAATCCAGCCAAGTGCGGTGTCGCAGCGCCTTCACGATGCCGAGCGGGATGCAGATGCCGTAGGTCAGAGCCAGCGTGGCCAGTCCGTAGAAAATCGAGACGGGCAGGCGTTCGCGAATAAGGTCCCAGACGGGCACGTTGTAGCGAAAGGATTCGCCGAGGTCGCCACGGACGACCTTGCCCAGCCATTCGGCGTAGGCGGCGGGCCAGGGTTTATCAAAACCGTAGTAGGCCTTGAGTTGGTCGAGTTGTTCCTGCGAGAGGGCGGTGCCCTGGCCGACGTTGCGTTGGGAGGCGCCGCCGACATTGACCTGTTGGGCGCTCATGATCGCCTGTTCGAGCGGTCCTCCGGGGGCCAGCCGGGTGATGAAGAACACGACCAGCGTGATCCCGATCAGGGTCGGCGGAAGCAGCAGCAGGCGTCGCAGGATGTAGGCTCGCATGATTTACGCGTGGGCCTGGAACTGTTCGCGGGGGATCATGAGTGTGGGCGGAAAGTGGGGGAAGTCGGTGTGACAGACCGCATTTGGCGCGAAAGGTGGCGGACAATTTGGGCGAGTGCAAAGGACATTGCGCGAGAATGCGGCCCGGGACACTGCCTTGGCGGCGGCAGTCCGGGCGGAAATGTCGGGTCTGCAACTTTCGGCTTCCGTTTTGGCGGGGGCTTCCTACGGTTTCGCCTCTTGTGATCACGGAGAGGTGGCAGAGTGGTCGATCGCGCCGCACTCGAAATGCGGTTTACCGCAAGGTAACGTGGGTTCGAATCCCACCCTCTCCGCCACTTTAAAAGGCGTCTGAATTTATTTTAATCTCTCAACCATCCGGGCCGGACCGAGGCACGGTGGGATGAAAAGCGGTTCGACGACCGGAGCGCAGTGCAGGGAGAAGGGGCGATGCGCAGCATCGAGGGCACAGCCCTGGAGGCGACCCAAACGCCGGAGTCAATCCCACCCTCTCCGCCATTTTGCAGGTCTTCGACCTCTTCCTGATTCGAAGCAATTTTGCCGGGTGCCGGTCGCGGGGACTTCAGGCCCGGATGGTCCGGACGAATCACTCCCTCATTCCCAATATTCGGCCCAGCTGCTCGCGGTTTCGGTGACGCGAACTTTTTCCAAACGGACATCCGGGGGAATGGGAAAGTCCGTTGCGACCGGTGGATCGGCAAGCACGGCGGCCACGGTCTGATACACATCGCGGGCCATGGCCTCGCTGGTCGGGTCGGTGTCAACGAACGCCGTGATGTGATCGCCATAGGCGGTCTGCAGTTCGGCGAAACGCGGGTCGGCGGTGTTGAGCGAAAGGGTGTGGTCGTAGCGGCGCGCGCAGGCGGCGATGGCGGGCTTGAGGGCCTTGAAGTCACAGACCATGTCGCGTGCGTCGAGCGTGTTCGCGGTGAGCACCAGCTCGATGGTGCGGCTGTGGCCGTGCGGAAAACGGCAGTCGCCGGGATGCTTGCTGAGCACGTGGCCGCTTTCGACGGTGAAGGTTTTGCAGATGCGGTAGGGCATGGAGGAAGACGCGGGAATTTGGAAATAGTGAACTACTGAAGCTGTCGGCATGGAGCCGCTCCGGTCGCCGCGTCCAGTTGGCGGAGTTTTAACGGTTGGGTGGATCAGACGGCCTGGGAGTGTTTGGCGGCGGACCGGGCGAGGTAGGCGTCGAAGCGGGATGCGATCACGCGCAGCAGCGGCAGGCCGGCCGGAGTCACGACAAGTGCATGGGGTTCACGGATTACCGCGCCGTCGGCTTCAAGGTCGTCCAGCGAGACGAGTTCACGCGCGTAGGTCGAGGGGATGTCGCAGCCCAGTTCCTCGCCGAGCGCGGTGTAGTCGAGGCGACGGTCGCACATGAGGCGCATGATGAGGGTGCGCCGGCGTTTGTCCTCGTGGGTGAGGCGGTGGCCGCGGTCGACCGGCAGGCGTCCCTCGGCGAGCGCGTTGCGGTATTCGAAGAGGTCCTTGGTGTTCTGCCAGTAACCGTCGGAGGAGGCGGAGATGGCGGAGATGCCGAAACCGTAGAGCGAGGCGCCGGCGCGGGTGGAGTAGCCTTGGAAGTTGCGCTGGAGGCCGGAGGCGGCGAGGTGGGCGCGGGCGAGTTCGTCGTCGGGGCGGGCGTAGTGGTCGAGGCCGATGTCGACGTAGCCGGCCTCGATGAGGCGGCGGTGCGCGAGGGCCTGCAGGGCGAGTTTTTGTTCGGCTGAAGGCAGCTCGCCGCGCTGTTCGAAAATGCGTTGGGCGGGCTTGAGGGAAGGGATGTGGGCGTAGCTGAAGATGGACAGGCGGTCGGGTTGCAGGGTGAGCACGTCGTCGATGGTGCGGGCAAAGGTGCTCTCGGTCTGAAGGGGGAGACCGTGGATGAGGTCGACGTTGATGGAGGTGAAGCCGGCTTCGCGCAGCCGGTCGACGGCGCGGCGATTTGTCTCCATGGGTTGGATACGATGAATGGCGGCCTGCACGTCCGAGTCGGTGTCTTGCACGCCGATGGAGGCGCGGCGGGCGCCGAGGATGCGCAGGGCGAGAATCTGGCGGGCGTCGAGGTGTCGGGGGTCGATCTCTACGCTGATCTCGGCTCCCGGGGAGAAGCGGAAATGCCGGTGGACCAGCTCGGCGAAGCGCTGGAGTTGCTCGGCGGGAAAGAAAGTCGGGGTGCCGCCGCCGAGGTGGAGCTGGGTGACGCGGCGGCCGGGGGCGATGCGTGGGGCGACGAGTGCGATCTCAGCGGCCAGGTCGTCGAGGTAGTCGACAGCGGCCGAGCGGTGGGTGGTGATGATGTTGGTGCAGCCACAGAACCAGCAGCGGGCGGCGCAGAAAGGCAGGTGAAAGTAGAGGGAAAGGGGCGAGGGCGAGTGGTTGTCGGCGGCGATGAGCTCATCTGGGCGCACGTCGGCTAGGTCATCGGTGAAGTGGTTGGCCGGGGGGTAGGAGGTGTAGCGGGGGGCGGGTCGGTTGTATTTGCGAACTAGGGTGAGGTTCAGGTCGTCGTCGGTGATCATGGCGTGGAGGCGAACTCCATGCTGTCAGAAAACGCGCTTATGAGCTGCGCAACCCTTGGCGGTGACTGCGCGGGAATTGGTGACCGCCATAAGTTGAAACTCACATACGGAACAAATTCACACAGAGAGGACACCATCAAAAGGACACATCATCAAAAGGGACAGGCTCAAAATAATTGATTAAAACGTCGGAGGTGTGCATTGAAATGTTGCATGAGAACGGCGCGGATAAAAGTGCAGGCGGATGAAGGGGAGGCCATGTATCACTGCATGACGCGGACGGTGAACGGCGAGCGGCTGTTTGACGACCAGGCCAAGGAGGTTCTGCGCAAACAACTCTGGCAGATCGCC
>JBDRJH010000452.1:0-14976 GCA_043815125.1 Verrucomicrobiota bacterium | reverse complement strand
GTGTTTGCGGTAGTTGAGTCCGATGGCGAGGATGTTGGGCGGCACGACCGGCGCGAGCAGCTTGCCGGCGGTGACGACGCGGTCGGTCAAGCGATGGGTGCCGGCCAGCGGATCGCCGTCGACGGCGAGCAGGGAGCCGTCAGGCTGGACGGCGGCGTGGGCGGGGCCGGACGGGGTTAGGTGGCGGATGAGTCGCATGTGACGCCAGTGTGGACGAGACGCGTCCGTCCGGGCGACATTTTAGGCGGCTTACGCGGTCACTTTTTTTCCAGCGTTTCTTTGACGCGCGGGAGGCTGACGTTGCAGACGTAGGGGTTGGTGGGGTTGCGCTTCACGAAGTCCTGGTGCTCTTCGCCGACCGGCCAGAATTTCACGAACGGCACGATCTCGGTCGCGATGGGCTTTTTAAGGTCCTTTTGCAGCTCGGCCTTCACACGTCGGATAATTTCGAGTTGTTCCGCCGTTCGATAAAAGAGCGCGGGGCGATAGCTGCGGCCAAAGTCGGGATAGACGCCGCGCGGATCGGTGATGTCGTGCGAGTCCCAGAAAATGCGCAGGAGCTCCTCGTAGCCGACCTTGTCGGGGTCGAAGGTCACGTCGACCGTCTCGGTGTGGTCGCCGTGGTTTTTGTAGGTGGGGTTGTCGGTCTTGCCGCCGGAGAAGCCGGACACGGCTTCGATCACGCCGGGCACGCTTTCGTAGAGGGCCTCGACGCACCAGAAGCACCCGGCGGCAAAGGTGGCCTTTTGCGGCTCGGCGGCGTGCAGGCGACCGAGGACGAGTGTGAGGGCGAGCAGTGTAAAGAGGGTTTTCATGAGGCGAGGCGGGTTTCGGTGTGTTTGATGGACAGGAATGAGACGACGCGGTGCCGCGTTTTATTCCCCGCGTGGCGCTCGGAACTTGGATTGTGCCGGGGTGCGTTTATGGTCAGACCGGACAGACGATGAGCGATGAGCTGTGGATTCTGGGACTGCGGGTGGCGGGCGTATGTCATTTTGTGACGCTGGTGGTGGCCTGCTTCACGCCGATCCCGCCGGACTGGGACAAAAACCTGGCGCAATTGCCGGTCACTCACCGGCGGTTCGCGCTGGCGCAAAACGCGTTCATCGGCGCGACGCTGGCGGTGGCCGGATTGATCAGCCTGTGCTTCGCGCCGCTGCTGGTGAGCGGTGAAACCGGCGCGCGCATCATCTGCGCCTGCATCGCGTTGTGGTGGGGCGGCCGGGTGATCGTGCTGCAATGGCTCGACGTGCGACGGCACCTGCGGTCGGCCTGGCTGCGGATCGGTTTCGTCCTGCTGCAACTCGAATGCCTGATCTTCGCCGGTGCCTATGGCTGGCTGGCGGCGCGAGGGTGAGTTTGCTGCGGTTGGCGGATCTTGGCGCGGCTGGCGAACGCGAGGGGGCGTCGATCCGTGGGCGACGGACGGCTCCGGATTTGTGTATCAAAAAATTGGTGACGGAGGATTCGGGGGAGCTCCTGAATTTTCGTATGGAACGCGAGGGCGGGCGCGCACAAGGCCCGCCCCTGCGGGCTTAGTGTAGGGGCGTGGCTCGTCCACGCCCGCTCCGGAGCGGAGATTTGAGAGTAGTTTAAATAGAGCTGTAGCCGTAAATTGTAGGGTCACTGTGGCTACGCCTCTTTTTGACCGTTCATGGAGATCCCCTGGAGTAATCCGCCGACGGACTCGTCTTCCTACAGAGGCAGGGAAAACATTCCTCCGAAGCTGCCGAGGGCGAATCGGTAGAAGAGCAGAAACACGCCTACGATGATCAGGCGATGCAGCCACCGGCGACGTTGCATCGGACTACGAGTCCTCGGCTCACACCGTCTGCGTCATGGCGTAGGCGTAGATGTTGGTGCCCATTTGCAGGGCGATGCTGTTTTCGCCGCGGCCGAACCAATTGTCGCCATTGGTCCAGCCGCAGTGCAGGTCGCTGGGGCTGAGCAACGCGACCACGCGGCCGTCGAGCACGAGTCCGTGCAAACCGTGCGGCGTGCCTTGCATGTGGGGCATGCCGTTTTTCATGTGAAAGACGCTGTGGAAAACGGGGTGGTCGTTGGGCAACCGCTCCAGTTTGGCCTCGGGCAAAATCTTGCCGAACTCGGTCTCGGCCAGACGACGGAAAAAGTGGTCGTTGCGCGGACTGTTGCCCATGCCGCCGTTGCCGATCACGCAGTCCTCGGCGAAGAGAAAACCGCCGCGCAGCAGGTATTCGCGGAGGTTTTTGCGCTCGTGGTCCTCCAGCTCGGGCGGGCGTTCGGCGTGCATGAAGAGGAAGGGAAACGCGGACATCTCGTTGAGCGCACCGACATCGGCGACGTTCCATTTGTGGCCGAGGTTTACGGTGGTGTTGGTGCCGATGTGGTCGATCAGGTTCATGTCGCCGTTGGGATGCACGCCCCAGTCCTCGGTGTCGTTGCCATGGGCGCGGAAGCGGAGGCGTCCCCAGGGAATCGCCGGACCGGTCTTGGCGGGAACGCCGGGAGTCTGGCCCAGCAGGGAACGTCCGAGCGCGGCGGCACCGCCGGCGGCCAGCATTTGGAGGAAGAGTTTTCGGCTGAGCATGGTAGGGAAATTGAGGTTTTTTAGAGCAATTGCCAGCGGCGGCGGAGGATGAGTTCGAGGGCGTAGAGGGACAGCAGCAACACGATCAGGCCGGCCGCGTGCCAGAGCGGGTTGCGGTCTTCGCGGAGGAGTTCGGCGGCCTGGCCGGTGGCGCGCCAGGTCGCGGGCGCGTCGCCGCCGAGGGTGACGCCGCCGGTGCGCTGGGCGAGGGTTTGCAGGAGGGAGTCGTCGGGCGGGAGTCCGGAGGTCTCGGCGGCGGCGGGTGTATCCAAAATCTGGATCCAATGGCGAACGGTGCGGCCTTTGTCATCGGCGGCGGAGATCAGCCATTCTCCGGCGGCGGGCGGGGTCCAGCGGTAGAGCCGGGCGTTGATGTCCTCGCCGGCGGCGGAGAGCAGGGCGGCTTCGTCGGAGCCGGTTTTTTCCACCGAGAGGTTGGGGGCGATGGCGCCGCCGCCGAGCAGGCGAAACTCGATTTCCTGCGCGGTGCGGCCGAGCAGCGGGGCGTGTTCGAAGCGGGGGCCGCGGGGGCGTTCGCGTCCGAGCCAGGCGAAAAGGTTTTGCCAAAATTTCTCCACGTGGCGTTCGGCGCTGTCCTGGTTGAGTTTCCAGCGCCAGAGGGCGTCGCTGGTGAAGACGGCGCTCTGGCCGCGGCCGTAGCGTTGCAGGGCGAGCAGGATGGCGCGCTCGTCGCCGTCGGGTGCGCGGGCGACCGGATGGCGCGCGAGCACGGTGGCGCCGGGCTTGGCGGCGGCGACCGTGGCGTGGTCGTGAAACAGGGGCGCGGGCGCGGGTTGCTCCGTGCCGAAGATGGTCGCGGCGGCGGGTTCCCAACTGAAGGCGGTGAGCTCGGGGTGTTCGGACTTTTTGCGGGCGTATTCGGCGAAGGGTGTTTCGATGGAAGTGCGAGCACCGCCGACGGACTGCATGCGTTGGCGGAAGGTTTCCTGCACCCGGTCCACCGGCGGCGCGATGTCGGCGCGGCCAAAGACGACGGGCAGCATTTTTTCGAGTTCGGTGCCGATGTAGCCGGCGGCGGAGGCGTCGTCGGGCGCGAGGAACAGCAGGATGCCGCCGTCGCGAACCCAGTCGGCGAGGGCGTCTTGTTGCGCGGCCGAGAATTGGTCGGCGGTGGCGTTGGCGAGCACGACGACGTCGTAGGTGTTGAGGCCGTTGACGGTGTCGGGCAGGTCGGGCAACGCGCCGGCGGGAGTGGGCGTGGTGGTGCGGGCGCCGATGGGCGCGAGGTTAAAAATCGGCGTGAGGTGAAAGGCCGGGTCGCGGCGCAGGATGTCGGCGAGGAAGCGGTAACCCCAGTCGAGCGCGCCTTGGTAGTAGAGGATGCGGGTGGTGTCGGGCGTGGCGACGCGCACCTCGGCGCGGGCGGTGACGGCGTCCTGGCCTTCGCCGACGATGAGTTCGATGGGCAGCAGGCCCTCGTCGCGGGCGGGCAACGTGGCGGACCAGGCAAGGGCGCGGCGGCCGGCGGCGAGCGGGATGTGTTCGGTCTCGCGCCACTGGTCGCCGACGCGCAGGCGCACGGGCACGCGACGGGGTTGCGGTTGAAAGGTGTCGAGGGTGAGCTCGAAGGTGAAGTCGGAGCGCGGCGGCACGCGGGCGGGCAGGGCGAGGTCGCGCAGGGTGATGAAGTCGCGGCCGGCGTAGCGGTTGTATCCACTGAGTGGATATACGGGCACGCCGGCGGCGAGGGCGGCGCGGATGGTGTTGTCGAGAGCGGGGGCGGACTGCCGGTCGCTGGTATCGAGTCCGTCGGTGAGCAGCACGACGCCGCCCCAGCCGCCGGCGGGGGCTTGCGCGATGATGTCGTCGAGCGAGTCGAAGAGGCGGGTGGTGCCGGTGTCGAGGGCGGGGGTGTGTTCGGCTGAATCAACGGCGGCGGAGGAGCCGGCGAAGGCGAAGGCGCGGGGCGGGCCAAAGGTTTCGTTGGCGGCGGGGGCGATTTGACGCCAGCGGCGGAGAGCGTCGTCGAGCCGGCGTTGGCCGCGATTGTCGGGCGTGGTCATGCTGTCGGAGCGATCCACGAGCACGGCGAGCGGGCGGGTCTCGTGTTTGGCGTAGGTGCGTTCGACGCGGGTGGGACCGGCGAGCGCGAGCATGAGGCCGAGCCAGAGCAAGAGGCGCAGCGAGGTGAGGGTGCGACGGCGGGCGGGCGGCAGCAGGACGAGCGTGCGGCGGTAGCTGACGACGATCCAGACGAGTCCGAGCACGGTGAGGCCGCCGAGGAGCGTCCAGGCCAGGGAGGCGGACAGGCCGGCGAGTGGGCCGCCGAAGTGCCAGGCGAAGGTTTGCACGGTGTCGGACATGGATGGGGAAAAGGTCAGCGAGCGGGCTCGCGGCTGAGTTGTTCAAAGTAGCGTTCGACGGCGTCGCGGTAGCCGGGGGGAATGTCGTCGGGGTTGTAGCGGCGCACGGTTTCGTCGCGGCGGGTGGAGCCGAGGGCGGATTCGAGCAACAGCCGGAGTTGGTCAACGGCACTGATGAGGTCGGCGGGCATGACGACGTTGGAGGACGGACTGAATTCGCTGAGCTTTTTCTGGATTTCGCGGCGCAGCGTGCCGGCTTGTGCGCCGGGGAGGAGCGATTCGGCGAGTTGGGCGGCGAGTTCGATGTTGCCGGCTTCGCGCGGAGTCAGCGTGGGCACGGTTTTGGCGGAGGGGCCGGTGCCTTCGCCTTCACCGGGACCGGAGCCCGGACCAGAGCCGGGAGTGGTGCCGGGGGCGAGTTGGCGAAGGGCGCGTTCTAGGCTGACGCGGTAGCCGGCGAGGGCGATCTCGGCCTGAGCGGCGGCTTCGGCGGCGTTTTCGAGCGGGGTGGCGGTGAGGGTTTGCCCGGGGTGATTGCCGGGGCCTGAGCCGGTGCCTTCGCCGGGAGTATCGCCGGTGCCGGGCGAGGAGCCGGGTTGAGTGCCGGGGGCCTGGCCAGATTCGGAGCCGGCGGGATCGGGCAGCTTGAGATCGCCGCTGGGATCGGGGGCGAGTCCGGGTGCGGAGCCGGGTTTGGTGCCGGCTTGATCGCCGGGTTTTTCGCCGGGGCCACCGGGCTGATCGCCGGGATCGGCGGAGGTGGCTTGGTCGCCGGGTTTCTGGACGGGGGTCTGGTCGCCGGGCTGGCCGGTGCCGGGTTGGTCTCCGGGTTTGGTGCCCGGTTTTTGGTCCTCGCCACGAGCGGCGGCTTCGGCGGCTTTTTGTGCTTCGGCGGCGGCGGTGAGTTTTTTGGCGGCTTCGGCGGAGCCGGTTTCTTGTTGGGCGCGGGCGTCCTCGCGGAGTTGGCGGGCAATTTCGGCGAGGGCGGCGGCGCGTTCGGCGGGATCGGGGATGCGGGCGGCTTCGTTGAGCGCGCGGCGGGCGGCGTCGAGTTGAGCGAGGGCGGCCTGGCGGCCGGCTTCCTCCTGGGCGGCGACGGCGTTTTTGAGTTCCTCGGCGGCGGCGGTTGCGGGGGAGCGGGCGGCGGCGGGGTCGCCGTGCTTGAGATGCTCGGCGGCCTTGGCGGCATCTTTGGCGGCTTGCTCGGCGCCTTTTTGGGCGGCGGGGGAGAGCTTTTGGGATGCGGCGAGTTTGGCCAGTTGGGCGGCGAGGTCGGCCTGTTTTTCTGCCTCGGATTTTTGGTCGGGGGATTTTCCGGCGTCGGCGGGCTTGGCTTCTTCCTTGGTCTGCTCAGCTTGTTTCTTGGCGAGTTGTTCGAGTTCGCCGGCGGCGGTGGACTTGCGCGGCGGGAGTCGGAATTTTTGGTCGTCTTTAAATGGATCGGGATTCTTGGGCTCGGGCGGGCCGGCGCTTTTTCCTTCTGAGTCGATGATGATTTTTTGGATGAGTTTTTCGAGTTCGGTGATGAGTCCGAGGCTGCGGCCTTGAAGCGGGGTGGCGGGTTCGTTGTCGGTCTTGGCGATGAGGGCGGCGGCGTCGCGGGCGATGGGTTCGATCTGGCCAAGGTTGTCCACGACGAGGGGCGGGAATGCTTCGGTGATGGCGAATTCGCGGGCTTCGATGACCTTGTCGGCGAAGGTGGTCTGGTCGGTGGCGACGCGGGTGTTTTCTTCGATCCAGACGGGGTCGGTCTTGGCGAGAGGGGCGTGGGCGAGCAGGAAGTTTTGCTTGAGCAGGGCGAGTTGGGCGGCCTTGAGGGCGCCGACGAGTTGGGCGAGCTGGAAGATGGGGGGCGGCGGAGGGCCATCGCCGGGGGGCGGGCGCCATAGCTCGACGTCTTCGCGGGCGGGGCGGATCTGGATGAATTGAAGCGGCGAGGTGACCACGGGCGTGGGCGCGCGGGTGGTGCGGTCGGCGCGCAGGTGGTAGGCGACGATGTCGAAGGGATTGGCCTCGATTTCGTCGAGGTAGAACGGGAGCTCGATGGCGTGGGTGCCGGGCTGGGCGAGGGCGTCGAGGTCGAGCGGACGGGAGAGCGCGGGCGCGCCGTTGATGGAGATTTCGAGGGTGACGGAGCGGAAGCCGGTGGCGGTGGTCGCGGTGGCCGCGAGAGGAATTTCCTCGATGGCGGTGGCCTTGATTTCGGAGTGCGGGGAGATCCAGTCGATGGTCGCGGTGATGTCCTCGGGGAGTTCGGCGGGTTGCTCGACGGCCGGGGCGGCGAGCAGGCGCCAGCCGAGTATCGAGATTTCAACTACGCCGGCGATGAGGGCGAGCATCAGCAGGGCGAGGCCGCCGTGCCACCAGGGGGCGGCGGGGAGTCGGCGGGTCGCGAGGTGCCGGGAGGCGTCGTCGCGCAGGGCGCGGGCAAAGGCGGAGGAATCGGCGGCGACTTCTGCGGAGGATTCGAGGCGGGCGGAGAGTTGCCACTCGGTGTCGAGGCGGCGGGCGAGGGCTTCGCGGGTGAGGCGGCGTGCGCGCACGAACCACACGGCGAGGCAGACCACGGCAAGCGCGGCGCAGGCCAGGCCGGCGAGGTGGGCTTGAGACCACCAACCGAGCAGCGACGCGCCGGAAGCGAGGCCGGCGAGCAGCGCGGCGACCAGCGCCCAGACCAACAACGTGCACCGGCGGCGGCGGTGATGAAGGCGAAGAATTTGGTCGGAGGGCGGCATGGAGCGGTGAAGGGGGAAGGGGTCAGCGTGATGCCAGCCGGATGGCGAATACGTAGTTTTTCTGGATAGCGATATCGCCTTCAACGTCGTTGCTGACATGAGGGCGCGTCAGTCCGTCAAAAACCATCCATTGGCCATTGGTGAGCAGGGTGACGGTGCTGCTGATTTGGGAGCGGCCGGTGTCATGGAGGACCTCAATTCTGAATTTAAGCGAGTGAGCGTCGCCCACTGGGCTGAGTTGATAGGTGACGTTTATCTTGCCGCAGGCGTAGACATGTCCGAGGTCGGTGTCGTTCACGGCGATTTGCAGACGCTTGGCCCGTTTTAGAAAGGCGTCGGTAATGACGATTGTCTGTGCTTGCGCGCCGTCAGGACCCTGCGCGTTCTGGTCCGGGGCTGTGGGCGCAGGTTCGGTGACTTCGCCGTAGCAGACATCGAGTGCGAGCGGTTTGCCGGATTGGACTGCGGCGAGGAGCATGTTCGTCTGACCATCGTCGTCATGGGCGAAAGGGTCTTCAGGGATGACGCCGACGACCCTGCCGGCGAAGAGGAGCAATAGTAAACTCAGTGAAATGAGGTGTCGGTGTTGCATGGCGGGGTCAGCGGCTGGTCCGGTTGGCGAGGGGGAGCTCGATGAGGAGGAAGAGGGCGAGGGCGGCGAAGCACCACCACCAGAGGGGGCTGTGTTGTTCGGCCTCGGCGGCGGCGAGGTGATTTTGGCGGGAGATCGAGGGCGTCGGGGCGGGGTCGGTGGAGGCGAGGGTTTGCCACGGGGTGCCGGAGGGCCAGGGGGTGAGGTCGCCTTCGTCGGCGACGAGGTTCACGGCGTGGAGGCTCGTGTTGCCGTCTTGGGTCCAACGGTAGAGGCCGGGGGCGTCGGGCGGGTTGATGGCGGGGGTGGTGGCCGGGCCGTCGATTTGGGTGAGCGTGCCGCCGGTCGGGAGGTCGAGTTGATGGCCGACTCGAGCGGTGGTGGCGGCGGTGGTTTGGGCGAGGTCGAGCAGGTGGAGGACGGAGCGGTGCAGGAAGGGAACAAAGGCGGTCGAGACGGGCCAGTCGCCGTCGCGGCGGTCGGGGGTCCAGCCGGCGAGCAGCACACGGCTGGCGCCGATGCGGAGTTCGCCGAGCGCGGGTGTGCCGTCGGACCAGGAGGCGATGGGTTCGACGGTGTCGGCGGGCAGCGACCAGGCGCGGGAGAAGGTCCAGCCGACGAGGCTGCGCAGGCTGGTTTCGGCGAGGGGGGCGACGAGCGGGTGTTCGATGGTCCAGTCGCCGATGCGGGCGGAGTCGGCGGGCAGGGCTTTGGGGGTGATGCCGTGTGCGGCGAGCCAGCGGCGTTGGGCAGGTTCGCCGTTGAGGAAGATGAGGGCGGTGCCGCCGGCGGCGAGGTGGGCGTCGAGTTTGCCGGCGGGTTCGTCGGCGAAGGAGGCGTCGTGGCGCATCACGGCGACGGCGCGGGCGGGCCAGCGGGGCGCGGTGGCGGGGCCGACGCGGAGGGGGACGTCGAGGGTTTGCAGGTTGTGCAGGGCGGTGGCGACGAAGTCAGTGGACTCGGTGGGGTCGAGGATGACAAGGTTGGCGGCGTCGGCGGGCGCGGGGGCGACGGCCCAGGCGGTGTCGTCGGCGGGGAACGCGTCGGGGTCGAGCGTGGCGCGTATCCACTGAATGGATGCAGGGTCGCCGGGCAGCGGAATCGAGAGGGTCGCGATGGAGTCGGCGGGGAGGTCGATGGGTTCGAGCAGGGGGAACTGCGGAGCTCCGTTGAGGTGGATGCGCACGGCGCGTTGCTGGTGGGCGGAGAAGTTGCGCACGGCGAGTTCGGCGATGAGTTGGCCGCCGTCGCGGCGGAGGCGGAGGTCGCTGATAGCGGCTTGCGGTCCGGTGGGCTCGTCGGCGGGGAGCGGCCAGGCGAGGGTGATACCGGGCGGGAGTTGACGGGCAAAGTCGGCTCCGGCCCAGCCGATGGCCTGGTGGTCGCCGAGGTAGATGATGTGGCGTTGGGCGGCGGCGGACGCGGCAAGGGTGTCGCCGGCGAGGCGCAGGGCGGGTTCGGCGCGGGTGGCGTGCCAGCCGGCGGGCAGGGTTTCGAGGGCGCGTAGGGCGGCGGCGGAGTCGCGGGTGGGGGCGACGAGCCAGGTCGGGCGCGGGTTCATGAGGAGCACGCCGAGGGTGTCGCGGGTGTGGAACGGCGTGGCTTGATTGGCCGCCCAGCGGACGAGTTCGGACCAGCGTTGGCCGGCCTGAAGGCTGTAGGAGTTGTCAACGATGATGACGGTGGCCCGGCCGACGGGTGGTTCGGCGGCGCCGAAAAAGGGGCGGGCAAAGGCGAGGGCGAGCGCGACGAGGGCAAGGCAGCGCAGGGCGAGCACGATGCGTCGGCGCAGGTTTTGACGGCGGCGGTCGGTCGGTTTGGCGGCGGCGAGAAAGCGCAGGGAGGGAAACGGAATGGTGCGGGTGACGCGTCGGCGCAGCAGGTGCAGCAGCAGCGGGAGCGCGATCGCGGCGGCGGCGAGGAGGAAGTTGGGGGAGAGGAAGGACACGGGCGGCGTTATTTGCCGGCTCGGCGGGCGAGGTAGGCGCGGAGGGCGTCGAGCGGGGGTTCGTCGGTGCGGAGCGGGAGCGCGGCGAGGCCGTGGTCGGCGCAGAGTTCGGCGAGGGCACGGCGGTGGGCGGCGAATTTCTCCCGGTAGGCGGCGGCGGTGGCGGCGGGGTCCAGGACGAGGTCGTCGCCGTTTTCGAGGTCGAGGAAGATGCCGGGGTCGTCGAAGGGGAAATCGATTTCCACGGGGTCGGCGACGTGCAGCGCGAGCAGGTCGTGGCGTTCGTAGCGCAGGCGTTGGATGACGGGGGTGAGCGCGGAGAGGTCTTCGTAGAAATCGCTGGCGAGCACGAAGAGGCAGCGGCGGGGCGCGGCTTCGAGGGCGCGGTGCAGGGTGGCGGCGAGCGCGGTGGGACCGCCGGTGGGCGGGGTTTCGAGCAGGCCCCAGACGTTGCGCAGGCGGGAGGGGGAGCGGGAGGGTGGCAGCCAGGGGTCGAGGTCGGCGGCGAGCAGGCCGGCTCCGCAGGCGTCGCGCTGGCGGCGGACGATGAGGGCGATGGCGCCGAGGAGCATGCGGGCGTAGTCGAGTTTGGAGAGCAGCCCGGGGCGGCTGGCGTAGGTCATCGACGGCGAGGCGTCCAGGAGGAGGACGACGCGCAGCGGGGTTTCCTCGTGGGCTTCGCGCAGGTGTAGGCGGTCGGTGCGGGCGTAGAGTCGCCAATCGACGCGGCGGAGGTCGTCGCCGGGTTGGTAGTCGCGGTAGTCGGCGAATTCGATGCTGGCGCCTTTGCGGTGGCTGGTGTGTCCGCCGAAGCCGAGGGCGTCGGCGAGGCGGCGGGCACGCAGGGGCAGCGAGCCGAGCGCGGCGAGTTCGGCGACGTCGAGCGGGGCGAGGGGCGGCGGCTGATAACCGAGTCGCCGGAGCAACGTCGGCGGGAGCGGCGGCGGGCCGGCGGGCAGGGGCGGGGGCTGTTGACTGAAGGCCATCGACGGGTGGCGGCGCGGGCTTACGGCTTCACGGTGCGGAGGATGTCGGCGACGAGGTGGTCGGCGGTGAGTCCGTCGGCCTCGGCGCGGTAGTTGAGGATGAGGCGGTGGCGGAGCACGATGGCGGCGACGTCGGCGATGTCTTCGGGGGCGCAGTTGAGGCGTCCGGCGAGGGCGGCGGCGGCCTTGGCTCCGAGGGCGAGGGATTGTGAGGCGCGGGGGCCGGCGCCCCATTGCACGCAGCGTTTGACCGAGGCCGGCGCGAGTTCGCTGTCGGGGCGCGTGGCTTGCACGAGGCGCACCGCGTATTCGGCCACGCTGGCGGGGATGTGCACGCGGCGCACGGCGCGCTGGAGGTCGAGCAGGGTTTGCGCGGTGCAGATTTTGTCCAACGGATCGGGCGGCGCGCCGGTGGTGGCCTGGAGGATGGCGACTTCGTCCTCGGCGCTGGGGTAGCCGACGTGCAGGCAGAAGAGGAAGCGGTCGAGCTGGGCCTCGGGCAGCGGGTAGGTGCCTTCTTGTTCGATGGGGTTTTGGGTCGCGAGGACGAAGAAGGGCGCGGGCAGGGCGCGGGTTTGGCCGGCGACGGTGACGCGGCGTTCCTGCATGGCTTCGAGCAGGGCGGACTGGGTCTTGGCGGGGGCGCGGTTGATTTCGTCGGCCAGTAACAACTGAGTGAATACAGGGCCGGCGATGAAGCGGAAGGTGCGGCCGCCGCCTTCAATTTCCTCGATGATCTCGGAGCCGGTGACGTCGGACGGCATGAGGTCGGGGGTGAATTGGATGCGGTTGAACTCTAGGTCGATGGCCTCGGCGAGGGTGCGCACGATGAGGGTCTTGGCCAGGCCGGGCACACCGATCATGAGGCAGTGGCCCTGGGCGAGCAGTCCGAGGAAGAGGTGGCGGAGCACGTCGTCCTGACCGACGATGCGCTTGGCGAGTTCGGCGCGGAGTTTGGCGTAGAGGGCGGGCACGTCGCGCAGGAGGGCGACGTCGATGGCTTCGGTGGGGACGTTTGTCATGTTAAATTGAATACGGTTAGTAGGGGAAGGTGATCGCGGGCGACGGCGACTTGGACGGGAACTGAGTGCGCCGGCCGGGGACAAAGTGTTCCGACTCGGTGTCTCCCTCCGTCCGGTAAAAGGTCCAGTCGCGACCGTCGTTCCAAAGGAGCTGGAGGGAATAGGGCGGTCGATGGAAACGATACGCGTAGGCCGCCAGACCGGGGACGAGCGAGCGTGGGGTGATCCTCGGATCGAAATCCTTGTTTGAGTCGAATTTCACGGTGAGAACAAACGGCACCGACAGATCGTAGGGGTCGGGCATGTCGACGCTGTCGATGCTTGCCGTGCCCCAACCGAGCATCTGGCGAATGCGTTCGCGGCGGATTTGCGGGGGCAGGTTGGCGAAGGTCTGGCGCAGCACGACCTCGGCCGGGCCGGTTGCGGTCACGCGAAGTTCGCGGGCTCCGGTGACGTGTTCATGCGTGAATTTTTCGCGCCAGACGGCGGGCGGTTCCTGTTCGCCGGTGATCTCGTGAAATTCGGCACTCTCG
Organism: Verrucomicrobiota bacterium; assembly: GCA_043815125.1. GTDB lineage: Bacteria > Verrucomicrobiota > Verrucomicrobiia > Opitutales > Opitutaceae > JAUWBF01. Next base: position 2,267 of record JBDRJH010000452.1, on the reverse strand, counting down.
AAGCCCTTTGAGAAGACCAGTCCCTGCCGGCCGAGGTTGCCGGGGGCGATGATGCCGAAGGGCACGAGGCGGTCAGTGCTGTCGAGCCAGAGCGCGTGCGGCTGGCCGGCCTCGGGGGCGGCGGGCACGCGGGCGAGGGCGTGGTTGAATTGCCAGCCGGGGAACTCGGTGAAGGTGACGTCGAAACGGTTCACGAGCACGAATTCGGCGGGGATGTCCATGCGGCGCAGGATGGCGACGAGCAGGTTGGCCTTGTCCTTGCAGTCGCCGTAGCGCTGACGCCAGACCTTGCCGGGCGAGCGGGGGCGAAACGCGCCGATGCCCAGATCGATGGCGACGTAGCGCAGCTCGGCGACGCGTTCGTAGGCGGCGCGGATGCGCTCCATGCGACCGGCGTGCGCGGCGGCGATCTCGTCGGCGATGGCCTCGACCTTGGAGTCGGGCGTCTCGCTGCCCTCCGACAGGCGGCGATACCAATCGGCAAAGCCGTCCCACGAGGCGATCGAGCTGAGGCCGATCCAGGGCATGAACGTGCGCGCGGGCGGATCGCCGGGCAACGGTTCGCGGGCGGCGATGTCGGCGACGTTCCAGGTTTCCGTGCGGGTGGTGTCGGTGTCGACGACCTCGGGCGCGGGCAGGTTGGGCGCGAAGCTGTGCCAGCGGTCCTCGATGGGACGGGTGACGCTCATCCGCGACGACAACACCGGATACCGGTCGGCGAGGTGCCACTCGTCGTAGAAGGCGGGCAGTTGCGCGGAGTCGCGGCTTTCGTGGGTGTAGGCCAGCTCGACCACGCAGCCGGCGACCACCTCGGGCAACTCGATGTAGGGCGGCGCGACGGGACCGTCGAAGCCGGGCCGCGGGCGGTCTTTTTCGGCTTCGTCGCGGGCGTCGGCGGCGAGCTTGGGGAGGTTGATCAGCAGTTGCGAACCGTCGGAATGGATCACCCGGGCGGCGACGAGCCGGCTTACGCCCGCGCCGGTGGCTGACGGCAGGCGGATGGACGCGAGGTCGTCGAGCGCCTCGCCGGTGATCACGTAACTGCGGGTGCTCCACGTTTCGCGCGTGGAAAAATCGCGGCCAACCACCAGGTCGGCCTCGCGTCGCAGGATGAGCGCGGCGTGTTCGGAGCCGGCCGCGGCGGCCTGCGCCTCGGCGATGAGGGCGCGCGTCTCGTCGGTCGCGGGAAGGTGTTCGAGGTCGAGATCGTCGGAGGGCTTGGGGATGTCGATATCCGCCGCCGAGAAACCCTCGGCCGGAGGCCTGGGCTTGGCGGCGCGCGCGTTGGCGGCGAGCAGGTCGGGGCTGAAGGGCGCCTCAAGAATCGTGTTGGTGGCGCGATCGATCAGGCGGGCGTGTTCGCCTTGGGCGAGGCCGGTTTCCTTGTAGAAGGACTCGATTTGCGCGGCGGCGGCGGCGGCGATCTCGGCGAAGGTCGCGTCGGGTTTTTGCGCAAAGACCTGCGGCCAGAATTCGATGAAGCGCGGCTCGTTGATCTCGCCGGCGTCGGCGGTGGCGGCGACGGCCTCGACGTCGGGCCGGGCGAGCAAAGGAGGCAGAAAACCGCCGCTGTTGGCGCCGGCGAACACGACGTATTTTTTGCCGGGCAGCGCGGCCACGGCGGCGGCGAGATCCTCGGAAGTCAGCCGCGGTCCGGAGACCTGGAATGTCGGCTGACCCGCCCGGGTGGTGGCGGTGCCGATGAGAATGATCCACGTTTCGTCATCCGAGGCGGCATCGGGGCGCGGTGCGAGCGCGGCGAGAATGGCGTCGCGACGCGCGCGGTCCCGGCCGGTCGGCGTTCCGAGGCGGATGATGGCGTCGGACGGGACGCCGCGGGCGATCAACCCGGACCGAGCGAGCTCCGCGGCGGTTTGGAAACGTGCGGTTTGGACTTCATCGCCCGCCAAGCCGACAACAACGATGCCACGCGGCAGGGCAAACAGGCTGGGAATAATCAGCAGGCCGATCAGGCAGGCCAGCGGTAACAGGCGCCGGGACATGGGGAGAGGCAGGGGCGGAGGGGACGAAAAGACTGCGCCCAACAAGACCGATCGCCGCAGGTGCGACAACGCCAATGTGCCCCACTGTGAATTATTTCCGGCAGTGGCCGGTGCCGCTTACCGGATGGCCGGCGGCGGCGGCAGCAGGGCGATGATCGCGTCGAGCTCGGTGCCTAGGGCCTCAAGGCTGGCGGCCGCCTTGTCTCCGCGTTCAACGGTGCGCTGGATGAGGGGCGCGAGGGCGGGGACACCGGCGTGGGTCTG
>JBDRJH010000451.1:0-25395 GCA_043815125.1 Verrucomicrobiota bacterium | reverse complement strand
GACGGCTCCCTGCTCGCCGTCGACGGCGATCCGCTGGCCGGCACCCATCGCTTGACCGACCGCGTCGTCACCGCCGGCAAGCTGCTCGCGCCGGTCGTGCCGCCCAACATCCTCGCCATCGGACTCAACTACCGCAAACACGCCGAGGAGGGCGGCAAGGGCGTGCCCGAGCGCCCCATGCTCTTCATGAAGACGACCACCGCGGTGCAAAACCCCGGCGACCCCATCGTCATCCCCGCCACCGAACCCGCCACCACCGAGATCGACTACGAGGCCGAGCTCGCCGTGGTCATCGGCCGGACCTGCAAGGACGTCGCCGTCGCCGACGCGTTGTCCTATGTTTTCGGATACACCTGCGCCAACGACGTCTCCGCGCGCGACTGGCAGTCACGCTGGGGCGGCGGCCAGTTTTGCCAGGCCAAGAGCTTCGACACCTTCTGCCCGCTCGGCCCCGTGCTCGTCACCGCCGACGAGCTGACCGACCCGCAGGACCTCGGCATCCGCACCATCCTCAACGGCCAGCCCATGCAGGACTGGACCACCGCCGACATGGTCTTCGGCGTGGCCGAGTTGGTGGCGTTTCTCAGTCGTGGACGCACGCTCCTGCCGGGCACCGTCATCCTGACCGGCACGCCGCACGGCGTGGGCTTCGCGCGCAAACCGCCGGTGTATTTGAAATCCGGCGACACCGTCACCGTCGAAATCGACGGCATCGGCGCGCTGACCAACCCCGTGGTGTGACCCTCCTCCCCCCGCCGACATGACCCTGAACTCCCCCAAGACGCTTGGTCGGATCGCCGGCCTCGTTCTGCTCGTCGCCGCGCTCTGGATCGCCCCGCCGTTTGTGCTGCCGTCGCGCGGCCTCGACCGCGCGTGGGACCGCCTGCTTGAAGCCATGGAGGAGCGCGACGCCGACACGCTGCACGCGCTCATCGCCGCGGACTACCGCGACGGCTTTGGACAGGACCGCGACGAGGCCATCGCCCTGTTCGACCAGGCCGCCGGCCAGTTCATTTCGCTGAATATCCGGCGCCTGCGTCCAGTCGTGCATGTCGAGTCCTCGCGGCTCGGCACCACCGAGGCCGTCGTGCGCGTGGGCGGCCACGGCACCCCGTTGGCGCAGATGGTTGTGCAGGGCTCGGCCGCCATCGACGCGCCCACCACGTTCCGCTGGCGCCGCACCGGCTGGCAGCCCTGGCGCTGGCAACTCACCTTCATGGACAACCCCGCCGTGCGGAACGATGTGAGGCAGTTTCGCGCCAGACTCGAGCGGCTGGGTCGCGAGACCGGCGGCGTCCTGCTGCAGACGCGTTGAGCGCATCCGGCGCTTGACAGCCTCCGCGCGCCCGCGCTTTGTCGGGCTTTTCTCAGTCTAAATGACCATCGCCAAAGCCAACGTCCTCAATGTCGCCGTCCACGCCTCCTCCGTGGTCGTATCCGCCATTGTGTCCGTTACCCGCGCGCCGCGAGGGGCTTGATTGTGTAGACCCACTTTCGCCCCCTCCGGTGCCAACCGGAGGGGGCTTTTTTATGGGCACCCAACGGACGATACCGGTCGGGGGCGGTTTCAAACAAACCACCACCGACCATGAAAACCGCCACCACCCGTCCGCCCCAGCCAGGCCGCCAACGCTGGCCCGAACCGCTCGGACGCGCCCCGCAACCGCCCACGCCGGCGTTTCGCCCGGAGTTCGCGCCCGACCGCGCCGGTCACGACTTCCTCGTGTTGAACCCGCGGCCGGACCTGACCGCACCGCCCCCGCCGCCCCCCGACCTCACGTTCTACAATATCGATTTCCCGTGAGCACCACCGTCCTTCACCACCTGCCCGCCCACCCTCCAAGTCCCGCGCGCCAACGCGGCCATAAAAACTAACCAGACAGGTTAGTTTTTATCCAAGTCCCGCGCACGGCTTGCCTCGGCGAGGGCGTTGGGCGACGCTTTTTGACATGCGTTGGACCACTCCCCTGAAGCCCGCCCTCAGCGTCGGCGAGAGCCTGCTGGATCGCATCCTTTGCGTGGCCGGCGCGGTCGCGTTTTCCCAGTTCCCGGAGTTTATCCAGCAATACCTGCAACGCCTCGGCGGGCACCTCGACGAAGCCCGCCGGCAAGTTGCCAAATTCACGGAGACCGCCGCGCAGTCCAACCTTAGCCTGCCGCAGTTCATCGACCGCACCGCCGCCAACGGCGACACCGCCGTGGCCAAACTCGGCGGCGTCATGCAGGAAGCGGTTGACCGCGTCAACGAGCTGAGCTTCGCCAACGCCGCCATCCACGACGCCTCCCTCTGGGAACGTCCCTTTGTCTTTCTGCGCCACGTCGATCCCGAGATCGCGTCCGCCACGTGGTCCATTTACCAACCCGCCGTGCCCACCACCGTCGAGGGCCTGATCTACGCGCTCATGGGCGTCGTCGTCACGCTCTGCCTCTACTACGGCGGCATCAAGTATCCCGCGCTCGCCTTCATGCGCACCCGCCGGGTGGGTCGCTCCAAGGTCAGCGACATCAAGCCCGTGCCGCCGGCCGCCTGAACCCTCGGCGCAGCCTCCCGGCACTCGCCAAATCGCGCGCGCCGTGCCCGCCGCCACAAGCGCAGCTTCCTGCGCCATCCAGCCGCGCTACTGTTCGCGCGCCGACGGGCCGCGATGCTTTCCCCGGGGGGTCGCCGCACCCAATTTGCGGAGACCGCATGTCCATTCCCCTTCCCATCATTATCCAAGGCGGCATGGGCGTCGCCGTTTCCAACTGGCGGCTCGCCCGCGCCGTGTCGCAGGCCGGCCAGCTCGGCGTTGTCTCCGGCACGCTCATCTCCGTGGTGCTCTCCCGCCGCCTGCAGGCCGGCGATCCCGACGGGGCCATGCGCCGCGCCTTGGAAAACTTTCCCCTGCCCGACGTCGCCGCGCGTGTGCTCGCCGCCCACTACATCCCCGGCGGCAAGCCCGCCCACGCCGCCTTTGCCATGTCCCCGATGCCCGTCGCGCCGCTCACCGCCGGACAGGAGGAGCTGGAAATGCTCGCCAGCTTCACGGAGGTGTTTCTCGCCAAGGAGGGCCACGACGGCCTGGTCGGCATCAACCTGCTTGAAAAAATCCAGTTCAGCACCCTGCCCGCGCTCTACGGCGCGTTGCTCGCCGGCGTCGACTACGTGCTCATGGGCGCCGGCGTGCCCCGCGCCATCCCCGGCGCGCTCGATGCGCTGGCCGAGGGCCGCGACGCCTCCCTGAAACTCGACCTGGCCGACGACCAGCGTCCGGAGAACGAGCCCCCCGTGCTGCATTTTTCCCCGCGCGACCATTTCGCCGAACCGCCGCGCCTCTCCCGCCCGAGCTTCATCGCCATCGTCTCATCGTCCTCGCTGGCCGTCACCCTGGCGCGCAAGTCCACCGGGCGCGTCGACGGCTTCGTGGTCGGGGCCCCCACCGCCGGCGGCCACAACGCCCCGCCCCGCGGCCCCGCCCGCCTGAACGCCGCCGGCGAGCCGATCTACGGCCCGCGCGACGAACCCGGCCTCGAACGCATCCGCGAGCTCGGCCTGCCCTTCTGGCTTGCCGGCAACGCCGCCGGTCCGACCCAACTCGCCGAGGCCTTCAACGCCGGCGCCACCGGCGTGCAGATCGGCACCGCCTTCGCCTTTTGCGAGGAGTCCGGCCTCACCGACGAAATCAAGCAACAGGTCCGCGCCCTCAGTCGCGCCGGCCTGGCCCGCGTGCACACCGACCCGCTCGCCTCCCCCACCGGCTTCCCGTTCAAGGTCGTGCAAATCGCCGGCACCCTTGCCAGCCGCGCCGTCTACCGCGAACGCCCGCGCGTCTGCGACCTCGGCTACCTCCGTCAAAGCTGGCGGCGACCCGACGGCACGCTCGGCTACCGCTGCCCGGCCGGCGTCCCCGCGCAATACGCGCACCAAGGCGGCGCCACCGCCGACACCGAGGATCGCAAGTGCCTGTGCAACGGCCTGCTCGCCGCCGTCGGCCTGCCCCAGACCCGACGCCACGGCTACGTCGAGCCCCCGCTCGTCACCGCCGGAGAGGACGTGGCCGACATCGCCCGCTTCATCCCCGCCGGAGCCGAAACCTACCACGCCGCCGACGTGCTCGCCCATGTCCTCGGCGCGGCCGACGACGCCACGCCGGCGGGCTGAACGCCCCCCCCGGCCACGACTTCCGCACTCCTGCGGGCAACCAGACGTTGCGCCGCCACCCGCCGGCACCATGCTCGCGGGTCGGCGTCGTCCGATCCGTTGTCCATGAATCTCCTCACCCATACGCTCACCGCCCTCGTCGCCCTCGGGCTCGGCGCCCTGCTCGTCCACCTGCTGCAACGCGGCCGCCTCGCCGCCCTCGCCGAACGCCTCGCCGCGCGCGAGACCGACAACGACCGCCTCGACGCCGCCAACCGCGAGCTCGAGCAAACCCGCGCCGACCTCGCCGCCCGCCTCTCCGCCGCCGCCGCCGACCTCGCCGCCGAACGCGCCACCGGCAAGGAACGCCTCGACGCCGCCCAAGCCCGCCTCGCCGAACGTGAAGCCCTCGCCGCCCGTTACCTCGCCGACGCCGAGAAACTGAAGGCCACCCTCCAGACCGAGTTCCAAGCCATCGCCTCCAAGCTCCTCGAGGAAAAAACCGCCCGCTTCACCGATCACAACAAAACCCAGGTCGAGGCCATCCTCCACCCCCTGCGCCAGCAACTCACCGACTTCCGCCAGCGCGTCGACACCGTTTACAAAACCGAGAGCGACGACCGCGCCGCCCTCAAGGCCCAGATCGAGCAACTCCGCCAGCTCAACGCCGTCATCACCGACGAGGCCCACGCCCTCACCACCGCCCTCAAGGGCCAGTCGCAGGCCCGCGGCGCCTGGGGCGAACTCATCCTCGAGCGTCTCCTCGACTCCGCCGGCCTGGTCAAAGGCGAGAACTACCTCGCCCAGGAATCGCTCACCACCGACGACGGCCGCCGCCTCCGCCCCGACATCATCCTGCGCCTGCCCGACGACCGCCACCTCGTCATCGACTCCAAGGTCTCGCTCATCGCCTACGAGCGCGCCGCCAACGCCCCCGACGACACCGCCCGCGCCGCCGCCGCCGCCGAGCACGCCCGCGCCGTGCGCACCCACATCGAGCAACTCGCCTCGAAAAAATACGAGGACACCGGCCGGCTCTTCACGCCCGACTACGTGCTCATGTTCGTGCCCCTAGAGCCCGCCTTCACCCTCGCCCTCGAGACCGACCGCGCCCTCTACGAATGGGCCTTCGACCGCCGCGTCATCCTCTGCACCGCGCCCACCCTGCTCGTTACCTTAAAGACCATCGCCACCCTCTGGAAACAGGACCGCCAGAGCAAAAACGTGCAGGCCATCGCCGACCGCGGCGGCGCGCTCTACGACAAGTTCGTCGGCCTCGTCGCCGACCTCGAGTCCATCGGGCAGCAACTCGGCAAGACCCGCGAAAGCTACGACGCCGCCATGGGCAAGCTCAGCACCGGCCGCGGCAACCTGCTCAACCAGGTCGAGGATCTCAAAAAGCTCGGTGCCAAGGCCAAGAAGTCCCTCCCCGCCCTCGAAGCCGGCGACGACGAGTAACGTCGGCACCGCGCCCCGCAGCCCTCGACGCCGCCTCACTTCTCCATCCCTGAAATTCTCACTCCCTCGCGTTTACCCATGTCCGACGACAACCAGCCGCACGCCACCGAGTCCATTTTCACGACCACCCGCGACTTCACCGACCGGGTGATCGAGGAGATGCCCATGCGGGTCATCGCAGCCATCGCCTTTGTGGCGTTCTTCTTTTTCTACGGCGCGGCCATCAACCTGATCAAACTCGCCGGCCGCGACCTTGCCACCATCGACTTCCCCGTCGGCGTCGTCACCGGCGCGCTCGGCTCGCTGGCCACGACCACTTACATCATCGCGATCAAGGTCCGCCAAAAACGCCGCACCCGCCGGACGCAATCCGAGTCGGACGTTTAGGTCATTTTAAGGGGACTCCTGAATTTGGCGGTTTTTGTAGGGGCCGCGCTCGCGCGGCCCGTTGCGCGTGGTCACGCGAAACAACGTTCATCCACCGGCGCACGGTTGACGGGCCGAGCAAGCTCGGCCCCTACCTTGCAGCGAGAGCAAAGCAAGCGGCGCACAAGAGTGGTTTCAGTAAAGTCGTAGCCGCGAGCGCCAGCGAGTGGAGCGATTGATCCACTCGCTGGCGCTCGCGGCTACGCTTTCAAAATGTACCGCGCCGGTGACCGCTTGCCCGACGCTCTTCGGTTCACCGGCACCGCGGTCAGTCCGTCACGTCCAGCTCGGGCCACTGGGCGATCTTGCGGTGGAGCGTGCGGCGGCTGACGCCCATCAGCGAGGCGGCCTTGGTGCGGTTGCCGCGGGCCTTGATCAGCGCCTCGCGCAGCAGGTGCTTCTCGTTGTCCTCGACCGAGAGCGAGGGACCGCCGGCGGCCGAGGTCGGCAGCGCGGTCAACCCCGCCGATCCAGCCGCGGGCAGCGCCGGCTGGGTGAGCTGGCGAAAGCGCGGATCGAGGTCGTATTCGGTGAGCTTGCCCCCGCGGTGCAGCACCACGGCATTTTCGGCAAAGTTGCGCAGCTCGCGGATGTTGCCCGGCCACGGGTAGGCCTGCAGCGTGCGCAGCGCGCCCGGCTCCAACGAGAGCGGCGGCAGGTCGTTCTCCTCGGAAAAATGCTTCAGGTAGTGCGCCAGCAGCAGCGGGATGTCGTCGGCGCGCTCGCGCAGCGGCGGCACGGTGATGCGCACGACGTTGAGGCGGAAATACAGGTCCTCGCGGAACTTTTCCTCGCGCACCATTTTCTCGAGGTCGCGATTGGTCGCGGCCACCAGGCGCACGTCGAGCTGGATGGGTTTGCTGCCACCGACGCGCTCGATGGCGCGCGTTTCCAGGAAGCGCAGCAGCTTGACCTGGATGGCCGGTGAGATCTCGCCGATCTCATCGAGAAACAGCGTGCCGCCGTCCGCCGACTCGAAGCGGCCGACGCGCCGCTCCATCGCGCCGGTGAAGGCGCCGCGCTCGTGACCGAACAGTTCGCTCTCGAGCAGGTTTTCCGAAAGCGCCGCGCAGTGCACCGCTACAAACGGCGCGCGTGCCCGCGGGCTGCCCTGGTGCACGGCCTGGGCGATCAACTCCTTGCCCGTGCCCGACTCGCCTTCAACCAAGATGGTGGCCTTGGACGGGGCGACCAGACGCACCCGGTCGATGACCTCCTCCAGCCTGGCCGAGTGGCCCACGATGCCGTTGAAACTGAACTTCTCGTCGAGCCGCTCGTGCAGCTGCTTCACCTCGACCTCAAGCGTGCGGTTCTTCAGAGCGCGCTGGATCAGGACCTCCAACCGCTCGATGTTGACGGGTTTGGTGAGGAAATCGACGGCGCCGCGCTTCATGGCCTCGACCGCCGAATCGATGCTGCCGTAGGCGGTCATCATGATGACCGCGGGTTTGTTCGCCAGGGCCAGGGCCTTGTCGATGACCTTGAGGCCCGACTTGCCCGGCATGCGCAGGTCGGTGATGACCACGTCGAATTCCTGCGCGGCCAGCAGATTGAACGCCTCGTCGGCATTGGCCGCCACGGAGACGTCGTAGTCGTCCTCCAGCGCCTGCTGCAGGCCCTCGCGGGTGTGTTTCTCGTCGTCGACTATGAGGATGCTCGCGATCATGGAAAGCGGCTCGACCGCTGCGGCTTAAGTTTGAGGTTTAGGCTGAGGTGGCAAGGGAGGAATGGGACAAAAGGTCGCAGATCCATGACGCCGGGCACCGAGCCGGCTACCGCTTGCAGCAAGGTGCCCGGACGCCCGGGAAGTGCCACATAGGGGGTATTACCCATACGGCCTTAAGGTTTTGCTTAGTGGGGTTTCTTTTAAATTAACTGAACGTTTACGACATCGCATGATTATTCATTGGGGATACCTTCTCGCAGGACTTTTGGTGACGCTTTTTCCGGGCAAATTTTTGCGTGGATCGGAGTATCGGCACTTCGAATTCGACCAACTCAGCCGTCGGCTGGCGGACAAAAACAAACGTCGTCGCCGTTGGTGGAAAATGCCCGCGGTCTGGATCGAGCCGGTGCGGGGCTACGCGGCGGCGTTTTTGATCAGCCAGGGTTTTTCTCTGGATCCGGAGGTCGTCGACAAGACCACCAAGTTCATGGTGGTTTTTCTGCCTCTGCTGATTCTCGCGATCGGCTTGTGCATCCAGTGCTCGGGCGATCGTGATCGCACCAAGCTGGTGTCGCCCATCGGTTATCTGGCCGGCATGTTGCTCGGCTGGCTGCCGCTGGCGGTAGGTGTGCTGGTGGTGATCGTCGGCGCGTCGAGCGCGATCGCCTTTCGCCGCTGGGCGGCCGGACATCTGCTCGGCGGCGCGGCGACGTTGATCATCGGCTATTTTCTGATGGGGCCGTGCATCGACGTGGCCTGGGCGGCCGGCATCTATGTCTGGCCGGTCATGCTGGCCTGGTTTCTCCGGCGCAAGCTGGTGATCGTGGTGCGCATGTGACCGGGCGAGGCGGCACCGCCCGCCCGAAGCCGCGGGTTTCAAGACCTGTGACGCCGCTCCGGGTTGGGGGGGGGTTATCTTTGAAGTTGAGCGTTTGGTTTAGGCACGGCGGTTCGGCCGGGGAATGGTCCCACCTCACTCGATGCCGAGCTTCAAGCGGCCTTCCTCGGAGATCATGGTCGGGGACCAGACCGGGTCCCACACGACGTGGACCTTGGCGCTTTCCACGGCGGGAAGCGCGGCGATCTTTGACCGGGCGTCTTCCGCGATGACCGGGCCCATGCCACAGCCGGGGGCGGTGAGGGTCATCTTGACCTCGACGGTGTGGCCGCCCGCAGGGGTTTTCTCAATGGACAGGTCGTAGATCAGGCCGAGGTCGACGATGTTGACCGGGATCTCCGGGTCGAAGCAGGTCTTCAGCGCCGCCCATACGGCGTCCTCGCCAAACTCGCCCGCGGCGGGGCGGTCGTCGGCGGCGACGGCCGCGTCGAGCTGCGCGAGGTCGAGGCCGTCGAGCGCATCGGCGTCGGCGCGGGCGATGCGGAACAGGCCGCTGGCGGCGCGCACGGTGACGTTGCCGCCGAGGGTCTGCACGACGGCGACGGAGGTGCCCGACGGCAGTTGGGTGACCGCACCCGAGGGGATGGCCGTCACGCTGACATCACGAAGAAGTTGGGTTTCCATGGCGGCAATTAGCGCGAGGAAATTTCCAAGGGCAACCGCGCATACACACCGCGCGGATCGTTGAACTGCCGCAGCACCCGCGCGCCGGCGGTCATCTCCCGGGTGATGAAGGCCAGCGGACCGGAGCGCACCTGCTGCGGATGCAGGTCCGCGAACAGGGCCTGCAACATCTCGCCCAGGGTGAGCGGGCCGGGGAATTCCTGCACGACCACCTCGTCGGCGGAGATGCCGGCGCGCGCGGCCGCGTCCTGGATGGCGTCGTGCAGCCCGCCGATGTCGTCGACCAGTTTCAACGAACGCGCCTCCACGCCGGACCAGACGCGGCCCTGCGCCATGTCGTGAACCTCCTCCAAGGTGAGCCCGCGGGCGGAGGCGACGCGTTGCAAAAACTCCGCGTAGGTCCGGTCCACCATGTTTTGAAAAATCGCGAGTTCGGTGTCGGTTTTCGGACGGGCCACGCTGAAGACGCCGGCCAACTCGCCGGTCTTCACGCCGTCCCAGGTGAGGCCGAGGTCGTTGGCGAGTTTTTGCACGTTGAGCTGCATGCCGAAGACGCCGATGGAGCCGGTGATGGTCGTCGGCTCGGCGTAGACCTTGTCGGCCTGGGTGCAGATCCAGTAGCCGCCCGAGGCCGCGTAGGTGCCCATCGAGACGACCACCGGCTTGGCCTCGCGGGCCAGTTGCAGTTCGCGCAGGATTTGCTCCGAGGCGGAGGCGGAGCCGCCGGGGCTGTTGACGCGCAGCACGATGGCCGCGATGTCGTCGTCCTGCCGCAGCAGGCGCAGCTCGCGCGAAAAGCTCGCCCCGCCGACCTCGCCCTCGTAGCCCTCGCCGTCGACGATCGCGCCCTCGGCGTAGATCACGGCGATGCGGCCGGGCGTGAACGCCGCGGCCGGGTTCGGCGCCAGCTCGGCCTTCACATAGTCGCGGATGTCGACCTGGGTGAATCCCTCGGTCGCCTCGCGCCCGGTCTGGTCCAGCAGCTCGGCAAAAATCTCGTCGCGGTAGGCGACGCGCGAGATCAACCCCGCCTCGCGCGCGGCGTCCGGCTGGATGAGTCCCTGTCTGTCCACCAGTTGCTGGAGCCGTGTGAGCGTCAGCCCGCGGTCCTGCGCGATGCCGGCGGTCACCATGCCCCACAGGCCGTCGACCAGCGTCTGCAATTGTTCGCGGTTTTCCGGGCTCAGGTCGCGACGGATGAAGGGCTCGACGGCGCTCTTGTATTTGCCGCTGCGGGTGACCTGCACGCCGATGCCAAACCGTTCGAACGCCCCCGCGTAAAACATCGGCTCGACCGACATGCCGGGCAGCACGACCAGGCCGAACGGGTCCACCGTGAGTTCGGTCGCGCCCGCCGCCAGGTAGAGTTCGGCCATGCCCGGTTGCTCGAAAAACGCGCGCACCGGCTTGCCGCCGGCCTTGAACTCCGCCAGCGCCACGCGCACCTCGTCCAATGCCGCCAACCCCGTGCCGTAGCCCTCCGGGAACAGCTCGCCGGTGATGAACACGCCGGCGATCCGGCGGTCGTCCGCGGCGGCGCGCAGCGCGCGGGTGAGGTTGCGCAACGAGATCGGCTCCGGACCGTCCCCGCCGAACAGGTGCCCCATGCCCAGCTGGTCCTCCGGCGGCGGCGTATCGGTGATGTTGAGTCCCGTCAGATCCAGCACCAGCCAGGAGCCCGGCTCGACGTCGACGGTCTGCTCGTCCGCCAAGGCCATCAACATCAGCCCGCCGAAAGCCAGCGACAGGATCAGGCCGCAACAAATCGCGATGCCGGCCACCGTGCCGAGCAAGGAAGCAAAAAAGGACTTCATGCGCGCAACCTACCCACGGCCCCGCCCGTCGCCAGCGCAAATCCGCCGCCCCCGCGGACGGCCACGCGCCGCGCGGCACCACATTGTCACGCCACAGGGGGTTTGCAGACGGTCCGATTGCTGCTAGCCGTTGGCATGAACCCACTTTCCATGAGCGACGAATCCCAACTCCTGACCACCAACCGCAAGGCCCTCACCATCAATCTCGACAACCAGAAGTATGGCACGCTCGCCGAGATCGGCGCCGGTCAGGAGGTCGCCCGCTACTTCTTCCAGGCCGGCGGCGCGGCCGGCACCATCGCCAAGTCGATCTCGGCCTACGACATGACGTTCAGCGACGCCATCTACGGCAAGGCGCCCCGCTACGTCTCCCGCGAGCGCCTCAAGATGATGCTTGAGCACGAATACGGCCTGCTCATCGAGCGTCTCGCCGAAAAACGCGGCACGGACACCACCTTCTTCGCCTTCGCCGACACCGTCTCCGCCATGAGCTACCGCGGCAACAACGAGTGCCACGGCTGGATGGGCATGCGCTTCCAACTCGAGCCCGGCGGCGAGCCCAGCGAGGTCATCATCCACGTGCGCATGTGGGACAAGGACAACCCCCGCCAGCAGCAGGCCCTCGGCGTCGTCGGTGTGAACCTCGTCTACGGCGCGTTCTACTACAGCCACGACCCCGAGCAGCTCATCAAGTCCCTGCTCGACAACGTCGGTCCCGAGCGCATCGAGGTCGACATGCTCAAGGTCAGCGGCCCCGCCTTTGCGGACGTCGACAACCGCATCCTCTCGCTCCACCTCGTGCGCCACGGCCTCACCCACGCCGTCATGTTCGGCCCCGGCGGCGAGGTGCTCCAGCCCTCCGAGGTGCTCTACAAAAAGACCCTGCTGGTCGAGCGCGGCAGCTTCCGCCCCGTCACCCACGTCAACGTCGACATGATCAACTGCGCCTGCGCCCGCTTCATGCAGGAGCCGCAGGTCAAGGGGAGGACATCCTCGTGCTCACCGAGATCACCATGAACAACCTGCTGGCCTCCGGCGAAATCGACCCGCAGGACTTCCTCTCGCGCGTCGACCTGCTCGGCGACCTCGGTTTCCCGGTGCTCATCTCCAACTACTCGGAATACTACCGCCTCACCACCTACTTCCGCCGCTACACCAAGGAGATGATCGGCGTGGCCATGGGCATCAACAACCTCCTGGAGATCTTCAACGAGAAGTATTACGAAAACCTCGAGGGCGGCATCCTGGAGAACTTCGGCCGGCTCTTCCGCAACGCCGTCAAGCTCTACATCTACCCGATGCACCAGCAGGCCTACGACCGCTACCTCGACACCGGCCACCACGCCGCCGACGGCAACGAGTCCGTCACCCACGCCTTCTCGGCCAACGTGCTCATCACCGCCCGCAACCTCCAGGTCGAGGAACACCTGCAGAACCTCTACGCCCACCTGCTCGAGAACCACTACATCGAGGGCATCACCGGCTTCGACCCCGACATCCTCGACGTCTTCTCGCGCGACGTGCTCCAGCGCATCAAGGACAACGACCCCAAGTGGGAAACCATGGTCCCCAGCCCCGTCGCCGAGGCCATCAAGAAGCGCGGCCTCTTCGGCCACCCCGCCGCCAACGCCTGACCACCCCAACGGGGTTTTTAACCACGAAGGGCCACGAAGATGCACGAAGCCGAAGCAGCCGATGCTCGGTGGTTTTTTAAACCGCGAAAAACACGAATGCTCGCAAAACCCGGCTCCGGAAATTTTGCGAACTTTGGCGCCTTTTTGCGGTTCACGCCCCGTCCGTTTCCTTCGTGGTTCCTCGTGACCCTTCGTGGTTAAAAAAACGGTTTTGAGCGTGCGTTTCGGGCCGAGTTCGCGGCATCGTTGCGACTTTTCCCGCCCATGCGCTTCTACAAATACCACGCCCTCGGCAACGACTACATCGTCATGAATCCGGCCGATTTCCCCGGCTGGAGCGAGCCCTCCGTCGACCAGATCCGCGTCATCTGCCACCGCAACTTCGGCGCCGGCTCCGACGGCATTCTTTGGGGTCCCCTGCCCTCCGAACAAAGCGAGTTCGGCCTGCGCATCTTCAACCCCGACGGCTCCGAAGCCGAAAAGTCCGGCAACGGCCTGCGCATCTTTTCGCGTTATCTCTGGGACATGGGCCTCGCCAAGAACAACGTCTTCACCATCGAGACCCCCGGCGGCCACGTGCGCTCCGAGATCAAAGACGGCGGCAAGCTCATCACCGTCGACATGGGCCGCGTGAGCTTCACCAGCACCAAGATCCCGCACACCGGCGCCGAGCGCGAGGTCGTCAACGAATCCATCACCGTGCTCGACCGCACCTTCACCTACTGCGCCGCCACCATCGGCAACCCGCACTGCGTGATCCCGCTCGCCGAGGTCTCCTCCGAGATCGCGCACCGCTACGGCCCGCACCTGGAGACCCACGCCAACTTCCCGCGCAAGACCAACGTGCAGTTCCTGCAAGTCATCGACCGCGCCAACATCCGCATCGAGATCTGGGAACGCGGCGCCGGCTACACGCTCGCCTCCGGCAGCAGCTCCAGCGCGGCGGCCTCGGTCGCGCGCAAGCTCGGCCTGATCGATGCCGACGTCACCGTGCACATGCCCGGCGGCACCATCGGCATCGAGATCGCCGACGACTACGCCGTGCGCATGACCGGCACCGTCAACCGCGTCGCCACCGGCGAGCTGCACGACGAGTTGTTTTTGGTGAAAGTCTGACCCCCAAGGAAAAGGCTCGCCGAAATGGCGGGCTTTTTCCTTGGACGGAAATCGTGCGCGGCTCAGTCCCCAAGCATTGCCGAAAATGCAGGAGTGGCTTTGCGCCGCGACAACGTGCGCACCACGCCGCCGGAATCGCGGCGAAAATCCGGCTCCGCCTCCAAGAGAGGTTCGGGGTATTGGACCCGATGCGAAGAAACCGTGACCTTTGGAGCCTCGCTCGCGAGGACCGTTAAACCTAGAAACGGCAGTTGAAACCACGGATATCACGGATCGGCACGGATTTCAGACCGTTATGATTTTACGACAATTCACCTTGCGGGTGACTGGCTTTATCGCCTACTGGGTTCCGTATCTTTCTGCATCTGTGTTATCCGTGTGATCCGTGGTTGGTTTGAACTGCTGAATTTAGGTTAAACGCGATATCTCGGGGATGCGCGTCATACTCGTGGCGCACCCGCAAAAGGCTCCGCGAGCGAAGCCCCTCGCTGCGTTTAACCCTACGCATGGCTGGAACGACATCAGCGCGTTCCCCGCCTGAATGCGGTGCTTGCACGCCACCTCGTTGCACGCGAAAAGCCCTTGGTAACCTCCCCGCCGCCCCCGTCGTCACCAGCCCAAAGTCCTTTCTCCAAAATGAACACCTCTCCCCGCTGGAAAAACCAAACCATCGCTTTCCTCGCCGTCACCACCGCCGCCGGCGCCGGACTCGCCATCCACCAGCACCGCCAAATCGCCGAACTCGAGCGCAGCAGCCAAGTCACCGTAATCAACAGCAAGCCCGCCGCCGCCGTCGCCAAGGCCTACCTCTCGTCACCGCAAACCCCGCCGGCCGCCACCCGCGAGGTTTTGCCCGAGCTGGACGAAGACCCCCTCTCCCCTGGAGCGGAGGGCGAAACCCGCGGCCCACGCGGCGGAGACCGCGCCAACTGGGCCGCCCGCATGAACGAACTCATGCAAGACCCCGACTTCGTCGCCGCCTGGCAAATCCAGCAACGCGCCCGCCTCGACGGCCGCTACGCCGAACTCTTCAAGCAGCTCAACCTCGCCCCCGCCCAGCTCGCCCGCCTGCAGGATCTGCTCACCGAACGCCAAAACGTCTGGCGCGATGTCATGATCAGCGCCCGCGAATCCGGCCTCAACCCCCGCGAAAACCGCGACCAACTCCGCGAGATGGCCAGCCAGCTCCAGGCCGAGGTCGACGCCACCATCAAGGCCGAGCTCGGCGACTCCACCTACGCCGCCTACCAGCAATACGACTCGACCCAGAACCAGCGCAACGTCGTCAACCAGCTCAACCGCAAGCTCACCTACAGCGGCACCCAGCTCGGCGAGGCCCAGTCACAACAACTGGTCAGCATCATCGCCGCCAACGGCGGTCAGCTTAACGACCAGACGATCAATCTCTCGCGCGGCCTGCTCACCGCCAACCAGGTCGCCGCGCTCGAGCAACTCTACGCCGAGCAGTCCGCCGCCGCGCTCGTGCGCGAAAAAATGCGCGGCGGCGGGGGCCGCTGATTTGTAGGGGCTTTGCTTGCAAAGCCCGTTGAGCACGAACTCGCCGACGACGTCGACTGCCTCAGTGACGACCAACGGGCCGCGCGAGCGCGGCCCCTACGTTTCACGGCCACTCCGCGCCGTCCGCGATCCACTGCTCGAGCGCGGCGATCTCCGCGGCCGTGAGCAGGCGGGCGTCCTTGCCGGCGGGCATCACATCATCATGACCGGCCGGCAGCCGCACCCGCCGCAGCAATTCGCTACGCTCCGGCGCGCCCGGGACGATCGCCGGCAGACCGCTCTTACCGCCGGCCAGCGCCGCCTCGCGGTTGTCGAGCCGCAGGCCGCCGCGGGCCCGCTTCGGACCGTGGCAGTCCACGCAGCTGTCCGCCAGCAACGGCTGTATTTCCGTCACGAATACACCCGGCCCGGCCGGTGCCTCCGTCGCGGGCAAAGTCGCGCGGACGGTCTCCGTCACCGGCGCAGGCTCCGCGACGCGCCACCACGCCGTCACCGTCGGACCGTGGGTCAGCGTTGCCCCCGCGTGCCCCGCCGCGGTCACCGCCAACGCCAGCGCCACCAGCAGCGCCCGCGCCGTTTTCTCCGCGCCCGTGGCGCGGGCCGCCCAGGCCGTGATCGCCAGCGCGGCGCAAGCCACGCCCAGCCAGCGGTGCCAAGACAGCGTGTCCGCGTCGTGGCCGCCCGCATTGCCCGCCAGCACAAGGCCCGTGCCCGCGGCCAGCAGCGTCACCACCGCGGTCGCCGCCAAGAGACGGCCCGCCAGCCAGCGACCCTCCGCCGACGGACGTCGCCAGAGCCACAGCTCCAGCAGCGACGCGGCGAACACGAAGCCGATCGGCAGATGCAAAATCGCCAGATGCAGATTGCCCAGCCGTTCGGGGAACATAGCGTCCATGGTTCCCCATCGAATCGTTTTCCCCGTCGCTCGGGAAGCCGTAATCCCCGCATGCGCCTCTTTGCCCTCAGTCTGACCCTCGCCTTTCTGGCGGTGCTCGGCGCGGCCGCTCACCAAAGCTGGCCCGACTGGTGGTGGCGCTTCCGCGAGCCCGCGCCCGAGGTCGTCTTCGCGCGGCGGCTGCAGCCGTTCATCCAAAACAGCTGCCTCGATTGCCACGACACCGCGACGGCCAAGGGCGGCTTCGCACTCGAACACCTGCCGTTGCCCGACCCGCGCGGCGAGACCCGCGAAAAATGGGAGCGCGTGCTCACCCATGTCACCCAAGGCATCATGCCCCCGGTCGACGCGCCGCAACCCGCCCCGGAGCGGCGCACCGACTTCGTCACGTGGCTCGACCGCCTGCTGCACCCGGTCGATCCGGACAACCCCGACCCCGGCCGCGTGGTCATCCGCCGCCTCAACCGCGAGCAATACAAGAACACCGTCCGCGACCTCTTCGGCGTCGACTTCCACCCAGCCGCCGATTTCCCCGACGACGATAGCGGCTACGGCTTCGACCACATCGGCAGCGTGCTCAGCGTCTCCCCGTTGCTGGTCGAACGTTACCTCGCCGCCGCCGAACAGGTCGCCACGAGCGTGTTGCCCGACCCCATGCCGCCGCCCCGCCTGCTGGTCGCGCCACCGGCCGACTGGGACGGCGGCGATGATGACGGCGCGCTCTACTCCAACAAAACCCTCCTGTGGAAAGCCGACGTGCCGGTCGCCGGCCGTTACCGGCTCGATCTCGAGGTCTCTCAGGATGCCGCCGGCGACGAACCCGCCCGCTTCGCGCTGCGCGTCGAGGAACGCGAGATCGGCCGATACCCCGCCAGAGGCACTCGGCGAAAACCGACACGACACGCCATCGAGCTCGACCTGCCCGCCGGGGTTAACCGGGTGCGCATTTCGTTTCTCAACGATTACTACCGCGCCGCCACCGACACGGCCAAGGCCGCTGATCGCAACTTCTACCTGCGCGACGCCACCCTCGCCGGCCCCTACCCCGTTCCCGGCCAAGCGCCGCCCGAACCCGACCTGCCCGACTGGATCGCCCCCGCCAACCCCGGCGAACCCACCCGGGCCTGGTTCGCCCGCGTGCTCGCCCCGGTCATGCGACGCGCCTACCGCGGTCCCGTTTCCCCCGCCGAGGTCGACCGCCTCGCCGACCTAGCCCAACGATCCGTAGCCCAAGGCGACTCGCCCGTCGCCGCGCTGCAGGTCGCGTTGCAAGCCATACTCATCTCGCCGCGCTTCCTGTATGTGGGCGACCTCGAGGCCGATCCGACCACGGGCGGCTCCGACCGACGCCTCGAGCCGTTGCCCGAGCCTGTGCTCGCCGCACGCCTCGCCTATTTCCTCTGGAACGGTCCGCCCGACGAACGCCTGCTCGCGCTCGCCGAGTCGGACCGACTCTCCCGCGAACTCCCCGCCGAGATCACTCGCCTGCTCGCCGACCCGCGCGCGGAACGTTTTGTGCGCAGCTTCGCCGGCCAATGGCTCGAAGTTCGCAACCTTCCGCTGCGTCAACCCGATCCCAACCTGCATCCGGAATGGTCGCCCGCCCTCGCCACCTCCATGCAGGAGGAGACGCTGCGCTTCTTCGCCGACTTTTTGACCAACGGCCGCCCCGTCACCGAGCTGCTCACCGCCGGCCACAGCTTCGTCGATGCCCGCCTCGCGGCCTACTACGGCCTGCCCGCGCCGGCCGGCGACGGCTTTCAACGCGTGCAACTGCCCGCCGACCGCCGCGCCGGGCTGCTCGGCCAGGCCGGCGTGCTCACCGTCACCTCGTATCCCAACCGCACCTCGCCCGTCCTCCGCGGGAAATTCGTCCTCGAAAAAATCCTCGGCACACCCCCGCCCCCGCCGCCGCCCAACATCCCCTCGCTCGCCGAACACGGCCCCGACGGCGCCCCGCAAACCCTGCGCGAACGCCTCGAGCTGCACCGCGCCTCGCCCAGCTGCACCGCCTGTCACGCTCTCATCGACCCCATCGGTTTCGCGTTGGAAAACTACGACGCGCTTGGCCGCCGCCGCGAGACCGAGGACGGCCACCCCGTCGACTCCACCGGCCGCATGGCCACCGGGGAGATCGTCCGCTCGCCGGTCGAACTCGGCGCGTTGATCGCGACCGCGCGGCGCGACGAGTTTCACCGCAATTTCGCCCGCACGTTGCTCACCTACGCGCTCGGCCGCGGACTCGACTACTACGACCGCCCCACGGTCGAGGCCATCGTCGCCGCCGCCGAAAAACGCGGCCACACCCTGCCCGCCTACATCGACGCGGTGATCGCCAGCGTTGCCTTCCGCCAGCAACGCGTCGAACCTGCGGACGTCCCCGCCGCCCGCGCCGACCGCCTCGCCGCCGCCAACCCCAGCCCACGTTGACCATGCCCCGCTCCCCCCAGCTCAACCGGCGTCAATTCCTCACTGGCCTCGGCGCGCTCGTCTCACTCCCCGTTTTCGAAAGCCTGCTGCCCACCTCCGGCCTGCGCGCGGCCACGCTCGGCGGCGTCGCCGATCCGCTGGCTCCGCCCCTGCGCACCGCCTTCGTCTACGTGCCCAACGGCGTCAACAACGCCCATTGGTGGCCCACCGGCTCGGGCTCGTCGTTTCAACTCGGCTCCTCGCTCACCGCGCTGGAACCGCACAAGGGCGACCTGCAGATCATCGCCGGCCTCGGCCACGAAAAGGCCAACGGCAACGGCGACGGGCCCGGCGACCACGCGCGCGCCAGCGCCTCGTTTCTCACCGGCGCGCAGGCCCGCAAGACCGCCGGCAGCGACATCCGCGTCGGCCGCTCCATCGACCAGATGATCGCCGCCGGCGTCGGCTCCGGCTACCGGTTGCCCTCGCTCGAACTCAGCTGCGACCCGCCCCGCCAAAGCGGCAACTGCGACTCCGGCTACAGCTGCGCCTACCAGTTCAACCTCTCCTGGCGCTCCGAGAACCAACCCCTGCCCGCCGAGCGCAACCCGCGCCTCGTCTTCGAGCGCATGTTTGGCGGCGGCAACCTCCGCGACACCGCCGAGAGCCGCGCCATCCGCACCCGCCAGCGCCGCAGCATCCTCGACTTCGTCATGGACGACGCCAGCCGCCTGCAACGCGACCTCGGCCGCGACGACCGCGGCAAGCTCGACGGCTACCTCACCTCCGTGCGCGAGATCGAGAAACGCGTGGAGTCCTTCGCCGCGTTCGGCGAACGCCCCGACGCCCCGCTCCCCGCCGGCGTGCCCGGGGACTACGAGGAGCACATGCGTCTGATGTGCGACCTCATGGTGCTCTCCTTTCAGACCCGCAGCACCCCGGTCGCCACGCTCATGTTCGCCTCCGAGGCCAGCGGGCGCACCTTCCCCGGACTCGGCATCACCGAGGGCCACCACAGCCTTTCCCACCACGAGCGGCGCGCCGACAAGCTCGAGCAGATCCGCCGCATCGACGAGTTCTACATCCGCCAGTTCGCCTACCTCGTCGACCGCATGAAGTCCGTGCCCGAAGGCGAGGGCACGCTGCTGGACAACTCGCTGCTGGTCTACGGCTCCGGCATCCGCGACGGCGACCGGCACGACCACGTCGACCTGCCCGTCATCCTCGCCGGTCGGGCCGGTGGGGCGGTGCAGACCGGACGCTACCTGCGGGCCGCCGACCAGCCCATGACCAACCTGTTCCTCTCCATGCTCGACCTGAACGGAGTCAAAGCCGACCGCATCGGCGACAGCACCGGCCGGCTCCGGCTGGGTTGAGCACCGTCCAAAGATGTAGCGGCCCCTGTCCCCAGGGGCGTCGGTAGGGCGGGGACTCCGCTCCCCGCCGTCATCTGCCTCCGGACCGGCGCGCAAGGGACTGCGCGCCCTACCCCACGGCTGGGGACAGCCGTGGCTACAACCGACCCGTCGGGCAGCCTCGCCCTGGCACCCGCGGGCGCAAAATGTGCGCGGTCAATGACTGTTTCCGACCGGAGAATACCCTTGCCGCTCAACTTGGCGCGTCGGTAGCTTCACGGTTCGTTTTAATCCACCAAACGCACTCATGATCGTCACCACCGCACAGCTCTTCAAGCACGCCTACGGCAAATACGCAGTCGGCGCCTACAACATCAACAACGCCGAGCAAGCCATGGGCCTGTTCAAGGGCGCCATGGACTCCAAGGCCCCCTTTATCATCCAGATCTCCAAAGGCGCGCGCAACTACACCGACAAGCGCATGCTCGAGGCCATCATCCGCGCCGCCGACGAGATCTTCCCCGAGGCCATCTTCGCGGTGCATCTCGACCACGGTGACGAGCAGACCTGCTACGACTGCATCGACTCCGGCTTCTTCAGCTCCGTCATGATCGACGCCTCCCACGATCCGTTCGAAGAGAACGTCGCCATCACCAAGCGTGTCGTCGAGCGCGCCCACGCCAAGGGCATCTCCGTCGAGGCCGAGCTCGGCATGCTCGGCGGCGTCGAGGAAGACATCGTCGTCGAGGACGGCCACGCCACCCTCACCAACCCGAAGGAAGCCGAAGAGTTCATCAAACTCACCGGCTGCGACTCCCTCGCCTGCGCCATCGGCACCTCGCACGGCGCCTTCAAGTTCAAGGGCAAGCAGTCCCTGCACTTCGACGTGCTGGAGAAGATCAAGGCCCTCGTCCCCGGCTTCCCGCTCGTCATGCACGGCTCCAGCTCCGTTCCCCAGGACGAAGTCGCCCGCATCAACGCCGCCGGCGGCACCATCGCCGGTTCCATGGGCGTGGACGTCAACGAATACCTGCCCGCCGCCAAGCTCGGCGTCACCAAGATCAACATCGACACCGACGGCCGCCTCGTCTGGACCCGCGTTCACCGCGAGTTCTTCCGCGACAAGCCCTCCGAGTTCGACTTCCGTCCCCCGGGCAAGATCTTCATCGTCGAATACGCCAAGTTCATCGCCAGCCGCAACGAGCTCCTCGGCTCCGCCGGCCAGCTCGAAGACCTGCGCGCCAGCCTCGGCAAGTAAGTCCCCGCGGCGACCGGTCCGTCGCCCCACTCAACAAAACGCGCTCCCTCACCGGAGCGCGTTTTTTTATTGGCTGTTCCCGTAGGGGCCGCGCTTGCGCGGCCCGTTCGACGCGAATCCCACGGTTGATCCCGTGATGACGACCAACGAACCGCGCGAGCTCGGCCCCTACTCCCTGGCACCGTCGGCCTGGCGTGATCACGTGTCTGCGCGTCCCTGTTCGCGCGCCTGCCGCGCCTATTCGAACAACGGTGGCCGGCTGGAAGCCGGCGCTACTCATCGCGCGCATCAAGACTAAGCGTTGGGGTCGCGCTCGCGAGACCCGGCTCGGAGGCCGGCGGTGTGCTTGCATGAGGGTAAACACCACGCATACACCCCGCTGGTTTTGCTCGAAAGTGAGCTCCAACCAGGTATTTCCACAGATTTCGCCTCGCCAGCGGTCAATAACATGGCAAAACCATCGCCATCATGCCCTCCGGCCCGGTCAACCCCCTGCCCTCCCGGATCACGGTCGCTGCCGACGCGTCGGCTTCGGGCCATTGCCTTCATCCCAAATCAATTGCCAATTTACAGCCTGACCTCATCAGGCCAAGAGCTTCCGGGGTGATGCGCGCACGCTATGGCCCGACGGGAGTCCATCTCTTTGAGCGCGCTTCGGGCGTAAATATTTTACTCGATGAAATCCCGGTGCGAGCAGAGCAGTGGTCACGTGCGCCACGGCAAGTATCGATCGCGCTCACAAACACCTGCGACCTGTCGTGTCCCTACTGCTACGCGCCCAAATTCCGGAGCAGTCTGAATTTCGAAACGCTGTGCGGCTGGCTAGCCGAGCTGGATGCGAACGGGTGCATCGGAGTGGGATTCGGCGGAGGCGAACCGACGCTCTATCCTCGACTGGTAGAGCTTTGCCAATGGGCGACGGCGAATACCCGGATGGCGGTGACCATGACAAGC
This sequence comes from Verrucomicrobiota bacterium, assembly GCA_043815125.1. Taxonomy (GTDB): domain Bacteria; phylum Verrucomicrobiota; class Verrucomicrobiia; order Opitutales; family Opitutaceae; genus JAUWBF01. The sequence continues at coordinate 3,250 of JBDRJH010000451.1, read as the reverse complement.
CACGGACACCACCTAGACAACGGACTGGTCGGTGCTCTCGCGGGGAATATCAATTTCATGCGCATCAGCATGGACGGAATCGAGAGCACATATGAATCACTACGACGCCGACCGTTTGACGACTTGCTGGGGAGGCTGCGGCTCATTCGCGGGATCGTGCCGTTCGGAATTAATTATGTAGTGAATGAGGCAACCATCGGGGACTTGGCGCGCGGACTGGCACTTGCGCAGGAAATTGGCGCGACGGAATTTTTACTACTGCCTGAACAAGCCGTGGGTGGGTCAGGTGGGATTGATGCCGGAACGAGGGAAACCCTGCGCGCGTTCGTGCATGCCTACAGGGGCCAAGTCCGTCTTGCCGTGAGCGAGCATGCCTCAGAAGGACTGCCGGTGTGTGATCCCTTGGCATCGGAAAGCGGACTAAGAGCGTATGCCCACCTGGATGCGGCAGGCATGCTGAGCGCTTCTTCTTTTGCAAAAGAAGGCGTGCCGGTGACCGACGATTTCATGTCCGCCCTTACCCAACTCCAAACAAAGATTTCTCCATGAAAATCTGGCACAGCTACGGTTCTGAACATTCCGCGCAGTTGGTCATGATCGGTCGTTTTAGGACCATCGAGGACGCCGACCGGGCCCACAAGACCTTGGAGGAGATCCATGAATACATGCGCAACCACAGCCCGGATATCCACCAAGCTGTTCGTTATCCGCCAGAACTCGTAACGCTGTTGAAACGCCTCAAACTCCATAACTTGAGTGTGCACGAAATAGACCAATTCTCCTACGATGTGAGCTCAACGCTCAAGGGGGACGAGGTGACAATTGACACCAATGAGCCTGATATTTCCGCCTATTTGAAGGTATTGGTGGAAAGGGGGGCGCGCGTGGAGGTTTTCTCGACCATCAGCTATCCGGAGGAGGAAGCGAAGTAATATGCTGGACTGGCCTGCGTTTCTCCAGCTGCCCGGCAGCGCGACTCGGAATTTCGAGGTGTTGTGCCGAAATCTCATTCGGCTCAACTACGGGGAGCATGGCGACTTCGCGGCAGTCGCCAATCAGCCGGGGGTGGAGTTTCACTTGAGATTACATTGCGCGTGTCCGAGCCTGGGCACGGCAGGGTCTTGGTTTGGGTGGCAATGCCGCTGGTTCGAATTGCCTCGGGCCAAAGCACTAAGCACCATGCGACGAGACAAGATTGAGAAGGCGCTGCGAACGACTGAAAAGGCGCTGCCAGAGTTGACCGATTGGGTGCTCTGGACGCGGTATCCGTTGACGGCGGGAGACCAGAAGTGGTTTAGGAAGATTAAGACTAAATTTCGGCTGCACCTGAATACGGCCGAGGACGTCGAGGCGCTGCTTCAGGGCCCGGCAGAGGGGTTGCGGACGGCTTATTTCGGAGAATTGCGCATCACTCCGGCCGTGCTGGAAACCCAACGCGAGGTGGCGCTCGCGCGCATCAGCAAGAAATGGCTGCACGATGTGCATCAACCGGTGACCGCTGAGCGGGAAATCCGGCGCATGCTGGGCGAGGCCGATGCCTGGCGGCAATCGCTCGAGATCGCCCTGCAGATCGAAAACACGCATGCTGAAATCAATGCGGAACAAGAGTCAGGAACGGGGCGACTGGAGGCGTTGAAACCGCCGTTCATGGCATTCACAGGGGGCATGGCCCGACTGCTCCGGGAGGTGCATGCGGCGCTCGCCTCCGGTGACTTGGAGCTGCTCTCCCGAAAGCTTGGGGCAAGACCTGCGAAAGTGCCCCACGCACTCCAAGCCTACCCGCGTGGGCTGCGGGGGGCGCGGCTCTCCTGTGGCATGGCCGCCACAAACCTTCTGAATGACACGGAGCAAGCGCTCCGGGTGATGGACGACCTGAATACATGCTTTGAGCGCACACTCGTGGCCGTCGTCGCCGATGCCGGTAGTGGGAAGACCCATCTGTCGGCGGAGTTGACGCAAGCAAACACGGCACGGCCGGCGGGTGTGCTGTTTCACGGAGTCAATTTACATCATGGCAAAACATTGGATGACTTGGCGCGGTCGTTCTCGGTCGCGAATCGACCTGCTCCCTCCATGTTGGCGTTACTTGCGGCACTGGATGCCGCAGCACAACGGAGCCGCTGTCGCCTGCCATTGGTTATCGACGGGCTAAATGAGGCGCAGGATCCGCGCGACTGGCGGCCGTTGCTAGAGGAATTGCAGGTGCAGCTAGAGAAGTTTCCTGGGGTTATGGTGGTCGTGACGCTAAGAACCGGTGCGCGTCGGGTGGATGTGCGCTGGCCAGGCCATGCCGTCGATCAGCCCGCACGGCAGACCTTCGTAAACGATGCGCTGCCGGAAGACACCTTCCAGCTTGAGATCCCCGATTTCGGGGCCGATACCCCACAGGCAATCGAGAAATATCTGGCCTATTACAAGATTAGGCGCGGAGAGGAGGAACTGCCCGAGTTACTAAGCCACCCACTCACGCTGCGGATTTTCTGCGATGTTACCAATGGTGACCGAAAAAAGGAGGTTGGAGCCGAAGCGATGCCTGGGTCGCTGGCGGCGCTCTTCGAGCAATATGTGGCGAAGGCGGCGCAATCCATTGCCCGACGGGTGCCGATCGAGCACCGCTATCCGGAGCCGGACATTCGGGATGCGCTCGACCGGATGGGCCTGATTATGTGGCAGCAAAAGCGGCGCTCCGTGGGCGAAACCGAGTGGCGCGACGCGGCGGGTGATAGCGGTCGGCCGTGGAACGCGAGCTTGGTTCCTTTGCTCGAGCAGGAAGGGATCATTCTCAAGATGAAGGGAAACGGTGTAGGCAATTACAACCTGGTGCCGACCTACGACGCGATTGGTGGATTTCTGATCGCGGATGCCTTGTTGAGCGAACATGCGGCGGATTTTGGCGAATGGCTAAATGCGCCCGAGGTTCTGGATTCCATCGACTTGACGAAATCCGGCCACCACCCGCTCGCGGAGGATATCTTCACCTCGCTCGTGAGCCTCGTGCCGCGACGGCTTCATAGGCAGCAGTTCTGGTCGTTCCTGCCGACACCATTGCGCAAACGAGCGTTGATTGAAGCCGCCAACTTGGAAGCGCCCTATCTCGATTCGGCCACAATGGCGGGGCTGTCGGATATGGTGCTTTCCAGCGAGGGCTGGCCGGGCACGCTGCACCGGAGGCTCTTTCGCACGCGGGCTTCGATCAATCACCCGCTGAACGCGGAATTTTTAAGCCGAGTGTTGGCCTCCATGACGGTGG
>JBDRJH010000450.1:0-2332 GCA_043815125.1 Verrucomicrobiota bacterium | reverse complement strand
ACACTTTGGTGGCAGACAGCTGAACGCTAAAGAGTGTGCGGGGATCCATGTTGGGACAGCCGGGTTACTGGCTCATCAGCAACCGGCAGGGGCGGGGAGGGAGACTTACAAAATCAGAGCGAGTGCCGATTCTTTGTCAATTAAGTTTGGTAAATGTTTTTTATGATTGTTTCTGGTATTGTGCATTGTTCCAACATCGCTGACTTTTCAGTCAAAAAAGACCTCGTAGCTCTTCAGCCCGTCTTGTTGCCGGAGAGTGATGGGAAAGCGGATGGCATCGTTCACCACGGCATGCGGAGTTATTTCTGTATCAATGAGAACCCGGGCACGTGTCATGTCACAGTTCGGGGGCGGGGTGATAAAAACATCGCCGCCTTTGCGACCCACGGCACGCCCGACGATGCGCTTTCCGGTAACGGTTGCACTGACGCCGAAATCGCCGCCTTCGCGACGGAGTTCAAAACCATCCAAGCCGATGCGCGTGCCTTGGAAGAGCGCGAGCTGATTGGCACGGGCATAACCGTAGGTGCCGACGAAACGGACGGTATTTTCTGTGACATCGATGGCGTGTTGCGAGGCGAACACATATTCGCCGTTCACCACTGCTCCGAAGTCACGAGCCGCGGTTTCGACCGGCGTGGGGGCGACCACGGTAAGAAAATCGCCTTGGCCGATATAGGCGCGCGCCTTGCCGGTGACGTTATCGGCTCGCGGCAGTTTGCGGTCATTGGTCACAGATTCCTCCCAGGTTGCTCCCGGTTTCAACTGATAGATCTGCGGCAGTTCGTGAATGCTTGCCCAGCGGAATACACCTGCGGTTTCCGGGGAACGCACTTCGTCGGCGAGCGCAAGGTAGTCGTCGCGCACCAGCATGAGCGCCCGTGCCTGGTAAGCAGCGTTTCCGCTGGCGGGTTGGCGATAGAACTGGACAAACTCGAAGTCATACAAGAGCTGGTCCGTGGGGCCGGCGGCGAGGCCTTCGTCGTTCACGGTGAACGCCGTCAACGCCTTCCAGTCGAAGTCGTCGCCGTTGGTTTCAAGATTGTTGTAGCTCCACGCCTTTCCCTTGGCCCCGTAGTAAACAATGCCGGCGCGAGACCAGCGGTAGCTTGGACCATGGATGTTCTGAAGATGAGCGTAGCTTTCGCGGGCACCGCCGAAATCGTGGTGAAAAACCGGGCCGTAGTCCGTGAAGAGTGCAGAGCGGACATCGGGCTTTTTTCCTTCTTTCCCGTTCGTCATGATCCAGCGCAATTCCTGCGAAAGAACCGGGTCGTCGTCGGCAATTTCCACGGCTAGTTCCCCCAGCACCTCCCAAAAATGACGGCCGGGCTCGAAGGCCCGGGAGTGAGCGCCTTGAGGAGGTATCAACCGCGCTCCGTCGTGGGGAGACATGAAGGCGTCGCGCACCCAGCGCAGCAGTGCGAGGAGATCGGGGTTTTTGCCCAAAGACGTGCCATCATAGGCCTTGAGCGCGCGATGGGAGGTGAGGATGCCGTCGAGGCACTGGCCGAGGTAGCAGGCGATGTTTTCGGTCCAGCGGCCACCCCTCGTGTTTAACTCGGGCCGGTCCTTCCGGGCATAGCGGTCGAGGAACTCCGCGTAAAACCCGAGAAAGGAATCGCGCCAGGCGGACGCGCGGGGGTGGTCGGGAAAAACCGCGGCCGCGAGCGCGACGTTTTGTTTCGCATCCATCAGAAAGTTTGGATGGCCCGACAGCATGCTGCGATGCGGCTGGTAGTCGTCCCCGTCGTTGTAGTCTGCAATGAATACAAGCAGGTGGCGGGCTTGATCGCGTTCAGCCTGTGTCCAGCCGTCGCGGCTGAGCGCATAGGTGCTGAAGTAAGCTGGAAAGCTGCGCCCATTGAGCCCTCCGAAGAAGGGCAGAAAATTTCGCAGGCTGGCGACCGCGCCTTTGTCGATGAACTTGGCCTTGAACTGATCGAACGGCAGCGCAGTGGCTTTGCCTGAAGGCGTCCCGTTGGTGGCGGCCTGCTCGTTCCAGCCTGCCTGACGATTTTTGTAGGTGTCGAGATTCCACAGGCCGAGCTGGCTGGAGAGCCACACCTCGGGGCCGGCCGGCACTTTTTCCGCGGCACGCTTCACGACTTGGTTGCGAGGCACGAGGCCGGCGACCCAAAATCGGCACGGGCCGGCGAGCGCGGCGGTCATGTATTTGTGGCCATCTTGACTGTAGAAGCGGAGATTGTCGGCGGAGCGGAAATCCGTCCACACCGCGCGCTCGTATGTCCGCCACTCCTCAAGGCGGTCGACGGAGAGCAACAAGGCATCCTCTCCGGACTCTCGGAAAAACGTGGCCGCGTGCATGACG
>JBDRJH010000449.1:0-3653 GCA_043815125.1 Verrucomicrobiota bacterium | reverse complement strand
GGAGGCGCTGATCTCGGGCAGGCGGGCGAGGATGCCGTCGATGATGTCCACGGTGGAGGCGTTGCCGAGTTTGAGGATGGAGATCATGACGGCGTTTTGGCCGTCGAGGCGGGCGATGTTGGTGGAGACGGCCTCGCCGTCGCGGACGTTGGCGACGTCGCGCAGGAGGAGGGTGCGGCCGTCGGCGGAGCGCAGGGGCAGGTCGAGGAAGGCCTGCACGGTCTCGGGGCTGGCGTTGATTTCGACGGGGAGTTCGCGGTCGCCTTCGCGGATGGTGCCGGCGGGGAGGGTGAGGTTTTGACGCGAGACGGAGGTGCTGACGTCTGAGGCGGTGAGGCCGAAGGCGGTGAGGGCGTCGGGGTCGAGGTCGATCATGACCTGGCGCGAGGCTCCGCCGTAGGGGAGCGAGATGCGCATGCCGGGGATGCTCTGGAGCTGGCCGCGCAGGGTGAGGCGGGCGTAGTCGAAGAGTTGGCCGGAGCTCATGGTGTCGGACGACATGACGAGCTGGATGATGGGCACGCTGGACGGGCTGGTGCGCACGATGAGCGGGGGCGTGCTGCCAGTGGGCATGCGGCGCAGGATGGTCTGGGAAACCGACGTGGTCTGCGACAGGGCGGTGGCCATGTCCACGTAGGGCTGGAAGCGGAGTTTTACGAGGGCGATGCCGTTGGAGGTCTCGGAGCGGACCTCGGCGAGGTCGTCCACGTTGTTGAGCACGGCGATTTCGGAGAACGAGGTGAGCTTCGAGGCCATCTCGGCGGCGTTGAGGCCGTTGTAGGTCCAGACGAGGAGGATCTCGGGGCTGTCCACGCGCGGCAGGATGTCGGTGGACATGCGGCGTCCGCTCATCAGGCCGAAGAGGAGTATCAGGATTCCCAATACGGCGATGGTGTATTTGTAACGAAGGGCGAAGAGGACGATCCACATGGGCGGAGGGAGTGAGGGAAAGGGAGTGAGTGAGGGCGCGTTACCAGCCGCCGCCGAGGGCGCGGACGAGGGAGACGCCGGCGAGGAGGTTTTGGCCGCGGAGGCGGACGAGGAGGCGTTCGTTGGCGAGGGCGACGCGTTCGGCGTCGGCGACGTCGAGGTAGCCGAGGCGGCCGGATTCGTAGCGGACGCGCACGAGGTCGGCGGCGGCGCGGGAGGCCTCGCTGGCGGTGGCTTGGGCGGACTGGCGCGCGGCGAGGAGGCGGAGGTCGGAGAGGGCGGTCTCGACTTCGCGGAAGGCGTCGAGGACGGCGCCGCGATAGGCGGAGAGCGCCTCGGCGTGCAGGGCTTGGGCACGGCGGTAGTTGGCGGTGTTTCGGCCGCCTTGGAAAACGGGGAGGGTGATGCCGGGGCCGAAGGACCACTGGCGGTTGTCCCAGCGGGTGAGGGTGTCTAGCGCGGAGCTTTCGTAGCCGGCGGAGGCGGTGAGGGTGACGGCGGGGAAGAAGGCGGCCTTGGCGGCGCCGATGCCGGCGTTGGCGGCGGCGAGCGTGCGTTCGGAGGAGGCGATGTCGGGGCGGCGTTCGAGCAGCTCGGAGGGGAGGGCGAGCGGGATGGCGGGCGAGTCGGGGAGCGGTTGCGCGGAGGGCGCGAGGACGAATTCGGAGGGGAGCCGGCCGGTGAGGATGGCGAGGGCGTGGCGGCTGGCGGCGCGGTCTTGTTCGACGGCGAGGAGTTCGCCTTCGGCGGTGGCGAGTTCGGCGCGGGCGAGTTGCACGTCGAGGTCGGCGCCGGCGCCGAGTTCGAGCCGGCGGTCGGCGATGTCGAGGGATTCGCGGCGGGTGGCGACGGTGCGTTCGAGCAGGGCGTGTTCGGCGTCGAGCGCGCGGAGGGTGAAGTAGAGGCGGGCGACGTCGGCCTGGATGCCGAGGAGGGCGTTGTGGTAATCGGCCTCGGAGGCGGCGGCGAGGGCGTCGGAGGCTTCGGCGGCGCGACGGACGCGTCCCCAGAAATCGAGTTCGTAGGAGAGGTCGAGCGGGAGGCTGAAGGTGTTGTCGGTGTAGGCGGCGGCGCCGGTGCGGGAGTCGGGCGCGGTGCGGGTGCGTTCGGCGGAGGCGTTGACCGAGGCGGCGGGGTAGAGGCCGGCGCGTCCGGCGCGGGTGAGGGCGCGGGCTTGGTCGCGGCGGGCGAGGGCGGCGGCGAGGGTGGGGTTTGCCTCGGCGGTCCGGGCTTGGAGGCGGTCGAGCTCGGCGTCGCGGTAGATGGTCCACCAGGCGTCGCGCGGGAGGTGGTCGCGCGGGGTGGCGACCTTCCACGGGGACGGCTCGGCGAAGGCGACGGGCGTGGCGGTTGCGGGCTTTTGGTAGTCGGGGCCGAGGGCGCAGCCGGAAAGGCCGAGGAGGGCGGCGAGGGAGGGGAGGAGAAATTTGGGAGCGGCTCGCATTCGAAGGCGAGCAAGGTAGCAGGTGAATGAGTCAGAAGTATGTCAGCGGGCAGGTATAGTGTAACGCGGCGTGCCGACGCGGCGGGGTGGCATACTTTGTTACACTTTTACCCGACGGGGCGTGGAAAGTTGTGATACGATGCGGGCGTTCAACTTATGGACAGCACCCCGCACATCGTGGTCGTGGACGACCACAAAGACATCCGCGAATTGGTGACGCGTTATCTCGGCGAGCATGGCTACCGGGTGAGCGCGGCGGAGAGTTCGCGCGCATTTTTGAAGCTGTTGGAGACGAGCGCGCCGGATCTGGTGGTGCTCGACATCATGATGCCGGGCGGGGACGGGCTGGCGTTGTGCCGGGAGTTGCAGGCGACGGGGCGGGCGGTGCCGATTATTTTCCTGACGGCGATGGCGGAGGACACGGATCGCATCATCGGGCTGGAGATGGGCGGCGATGATTATCTGACGAAGCCCTTCAATCCACGCGAGCTGTTGGCGCGCATCAAGGCGGTGCTGCGGCGCGCGCAGAGTATGCCGGCGCGGCGTGGCGGGGTGCAGGCGAAGCGGATTCGTTTCGGCGACAAGGTGCTCGATACGGGACGGCGCGAGGTGAGCGGACCGGACGGCGTGGCGGTGGTGTTGAGCACGGCGGAGTTTCGGTTGCTGGGCGTTTTTCTGGAGCATCCCGGCATGGTGCTGAGCCGTGACCAGTTGCTCGATCTGACCAGCGGACGCGCGGCGGACGTGTGGGATCGCAGCATCGACAACCAGGTGAGCCGGCTGCGGCGCAAGATCGAGACGGACCCGAAGCGGCCGGAGCTGATCAAGACGTCATGGGGCGGTGGATACCAATTCGTGGCGGAGGTGGTCGTCAAATGAGCGCGTGGATACATCGTTTGGTGCCGCGCCGGTTGAGCGGCCGGTTGATCGCGCTGATGCTGCTGGCGTTGGCGCTTTCGCAGGGCGTGGCGCTGCTGGTGTATCGCGTGGAGCGTAATCTCGCGGTGAGAAAAACGTTGCAGGACGAGTGCCTGGGGCGCGCGGCCTCGGCGATTCGGTTGATGGAGGCGACGCCGGCCGATCAGCGCGGGGAGTTGCTGGAAACGGTGGCCACGCCGCTCACGCGTTACTGGCTTTCGGACGGGCCGCCGGCGGATGTGACGGGTTGGTCGGAGTTGGCGCGCGAGCGGTTGTTGCGGCTGGTGCCGGCGGCGGGCGACGGGCATGCGACGGAGAGCCTGTTCGCGCACGATCACACGCTGCATTGTCCGGTGACGGG
>JBDRJH010000448.1:0-4675 GCA_043815125.1 Verrucomicrobiota bacterium | reverse complement strand
CCGGCGGGCACGGTGCGGGGTGCGCCGATGGCGACGCGGCGGACGGCGGCGTTGGCGAGATCGGCGGCGGTGACAATGGGCGCGGGATGCTCTCGGTTGACGATCAGCACCAGGGTGTTGGCCAGCAGGGTGCGGCGGGTGCCGGGCAGGAGCAGACCGGCCTTTTCGAGTTGATCGGCGCGGAGCTGGTCGGCGGAAAAAAAGACGTCGGCGGGCGCGCCCTCGGCGATCTGGCGGGCGAGGGTGCCGGAGGCGCCGACGTTGAAGCGCAGGGTGTCGCCGGTGGCGCGTTCGTGGAGCGGGGCGATTTCGCGCAGGGCGTTGGTCAGGCTGGCGGCGGCGAAGACGGTGAGCTCCGCGGCGGCGGAGGCGGCGGGCAGGCCGAGCAGGAGCAACAGCGCCGGCCGGATCATGGCGTGGCCAAGGGGACCAGCGGCCAGACCTGCGGCACGATCAGCATGGTGATGGCAAAGCAGAGCGCGTTGAGCGGCGCGCCGATTTTCACGAAGTCGCTGAAGCGGTATCCGCCGACGCCATACACGTAGGTGTTGGTCTGGTAGCCGATGGGCGTGGCAAAGGCGGCCGAGGCGGCGAAGGCCACGACGACCAGGAACGGCCTGGGGTCGTAGCCGAGCTGGGCGGCGATGCCGATGGCGATCGGCGCCATGAGGGCGGCGATGGCGTTGTTGGACAGAACCTCGGTGAAGATGGAGGTGAACAGGTAGATCACGGCCAGCAGCACGAGGCCCTGATGCGGACCGGGCACGAGCTGCTGGGTCAGCGAGACGACGTTGAGCGCGAGCCATTCGGCCGCCCCGGTCGTCTCCATCGCCCGGCCCATGGCGAGCATGCCGTAGATGAGAAACAGGATGTTCCACTCGATCGAGGCGTAGGCCTCCTGGGTCTTGAGGCAGCGCAGCAGGCAGACGAGCACGCAGCCCACGACCGCGCCGACCTCGATGGGGACCAGGTCGAAACTGGCGGTGGCCACGACGGCGGCGATGATGCCGAGCACGAACGGCATCTTGGCGTGCTGGGAGACGGCGGGCACGCGGGCGCGGTCGAAGAGCACGAGATCGTCGCCGTGGCGCAGGGCGTCGATGGCCTGGTCGGTGCCCATCATCAGCACGACGTCGCCGGACTCGATGGGCAGGGTGTCGATCTTCTCGCGCACGTTGCGCCCGCGGCGGTGCAGGGCCAGCACGACCATGCGGAAGCGCTGGCGAAAGTTGACCTCGCGCACGGTGTGGCCGACGAGCGAGGAGTGGGGATTGACCACGGCCTCGACCAGCGAGCCCTCGTGGGCGGCGATTTGTTCCAGGCCGAGCTTGAGCTCGGCCGCGAGGTCGATGCCCTCGGTGCCGCGGGTGTTGACGATGCCCTTCATGCGGCAGGCGAGGATGAGGCGGTCGCCGGCGCGGAGCTTGACCTTCTCGGGCTCGATGTAGAGGGCGACGCCGTCGCGCACGATTTCCAGCACGCGGATGCCGCGCGAACGGGTGAGGCCGGCCTCGCCGAGGGTCTTGCCGATCTGGGTGGAGTCGGGCTGCACGAAGGCCTCGGTGATGTATTCGCGGCGTTCCTCGTCGGTGAGAATCGAGGTGAGCATCTCGCGGTGGGGCAGGAGGCGGTTGCCAAAGAGGGCGAGATAAAGCCCGCCGAGAATCGAGGCGGGCACGCCGAGCCAGGCGAGTTCAAACATCGAGAACGCCGGCAGTTCGCGGCCGGTCATGATGCCGTTGACGACGAGATTGGTGCTGGTGCCGATGAGCGTGCAGGTGCCGCCGAGCACCGCCGCGTAGGAGAGCGGGATGAGCAGCTTGGAGGGGCTGACCTTCAGCTGGCGGGAAATTTTCAGGACGATGGGCAGGAAAACCACCACGACCGGGGTGTTGTTGATGAAGGCCGAGATGGTCCCCACCACCGCCACCAGTGTCAGCAGGATCGCGCGGTAGCCCCAGTTGGCGGTGCGCTCGACCAGACTGCTGATGCGGTCGATGGCGCCGCACTTCACCAGCGCCGCGCTGAGGATAAACATCGCCCCGACGGTGAAGGGTGCGCTGTTGCTGAAAACGGCAAAGGCGTCGTCCTTCGCGATCAACCCGGTGACCAACAGCACCGCGAACAACGTGAGCGCGGTCAGGTCGGGAGTGATTTTCTCCCACACGAAGCTGGCCAGCACGGCGACCAACAGGACGTATACCAGGGCGATTTCCCAAGTCATAGGCGGAGCACGATGCGAAGAACGGCGTTAAAATCCCAGTAAAATAATGGGGTATAGACTAACCCTTTTTCCGTTCGCTGGTTAAATACCAAATATAGAAACACCGGATCAGCACCAGGAACGTCACGGCCATGGTGCCGAGCTTCATGATGACGGCGCCCAGCAACTGGTCCTGGGCAGCGGTGAAGCCGGCGATGATGCGCGGAGCGAACTCGTAGGTCGGGTAAAGCACGCTGCTGGAAAACGCCAGGTAGGCGAACAGCGGCGTGCCGAGGATGGTGACGCCGATCAAATACAGCATCTGCACGCCGGGAGCCAGCGGCGGGAAGCGGCGCGAGCGGCTGAACACCGGCCACCACATGAGCACGGCGGCGCCGAAGAATGTCACGTGTTCGGTGATGTGGACCCAGCGGTCTTGCAGGGCCAGGTCGTAAAGGGCCGGCACGTGCCAGATGCCGAGGGTGAGGTTGTAGGCGATGGCCACCACGAGCGGGTTCAACAGCAGGCGCACGGGGCGGTCGACCCAGGCCGAGCGCGGGGGCAGGTCGTCCGTGAGCCACGCGGGCAGGCCCAGGATGAAGAGGATGGCGACGAGGTGAGTCAGGATAAGGTGCTGCACCATGTGGGCGCTGAACAGAAACCGTTCGCCGGCTTGGTCGAGCGGCGAGCCCACCGCGAGGTAGAACAGGACCAGTCCGCCGTAAAACGCCATCCGCACCCGGCCCGGCACCGGCGGGAGCCCGGGAGCCAGTCGCACGCGCAACGGACCGGTGGCCAGCGCGTAGAGCCACGCGAGAAGGACGAGCCCGCCGATCAGGTGCGGTTCGTTGTGCCAGTGTCGCCAGTCAATCATGGGAGAGGAGGAATGCTTAGCTGTTGCGGTTCACGAATGAACGCGAATCCGCCGCGGTCGGCCAAAAAAAACGGCGGCCCGGGCCGCCGTTCGAGAAGTGCGTGGTTTGGTGCGCGGGCCGGCTCAGAACGCCTCTTCGTAAACGCCGCCGACCGGCTTGCTGTCGTGGGCGCTGAAGATGGCCATGAGCGCGCCGACCGTGCCGGTGGCGAGGATCAGGCCGATGAAGAACAGGATCGTGCAGAACAGTTTGTCCCACTTCAGGTGCATGAAGTAGAAAATGACGAACAGGAACTTCACCAGCGACAGCACCGTCAGGATGGTGACCAGCAGCCAGGTGGCCATCGGCAGGTAGATCAACACGATCTCGATGCCGGTCAGGAAGGCCAGGACCATGGCGATCTGCACGAAGATGTGGAACTTGCTGTCCTCGCGATGGCCGGCGTCGTGGCCGGAGGAGTGGGCGGTGGCGGGAGCGCTCATGCTTACAATAAGGTTGAGGGAAACGAGGGGCGGCGGCCGGTGCTCAGAGGTATTCGAGCAGGTAGACGACGGTGAAGATGACAATCCAGACCACGTCGACGAAGTGCCAGTAAAGGCCCATGGACTCGACGTCGATGGCGTTGGCCTCGCCGAAGTCCTCGGTCGAGACGGCGCGGGCCATCAGGCGGCAGGCGATCAAGGTGACGACGGCGGCGACCAGCGGGATCATGCCGTGGTGCAGGTAGGCGCTAATGGCCTCGCCGTTGAAGCCGTGCTCCAGGATGGCGTGGGTGGCGTCGAGGACCGTCCAGGTGCAGAACACGATGGCGGCCACGACCACGCCGACATGGAGCAGGCTGTAGAGCGGCCAGCCGCGGCTGCCCTTGGCGCCGTCGCGCGGCTTGAAAGTGCGCACATACATCATGACCAGCCAGAGCACGCCGATGGCGACGTGGCAGCCGTGGGTGCCGGTCAGGGTGTAGAACGTGCTGCCCAGCATGCTGCTCGACAGGGTGAGGCCGAGGTGCACGAAGTGGGTGAACTCGTAGACCTGGCAGGCGAGGAAGATCGTGCCGAAGAAGATGGTGCCGAGCAGCATCTTGCGGACGGCCGGCACGTTGCCTTTTTGGCAGGCGTTGACCGCCAGCGCCATGAGCAGCGACGACATCAGCAGAATGAAGGTCGAGAACGAGGTCAGCTCGATCGAGAAGAACGTCTGCGGCTCCTGCGAGCCGGGCACCGGGTGCAGGCGGTAGATCAGGTGCGTGGCGATCAGCGCGCCGAAGAACATGCAGTCCGAGGCGAGGAAGGCCCACATGAAGAGCTTCTTGTTGGGAATGCCCGTCGTGGTGGTGTGATCGTGGTGATGATCGATGGCCCCGGAGGCCGCGTGGGTGCTCATGTCGTGAAAGGGAGAGAGGGTGTTGAAACGAGTCGGTCGGGTGGGGGCGCGGCTCAGTGGCTGTCGTCGCGGGTGACCTTGCCGTCCTTGCCGATGTGGAGGTGGTAGCCGCCCGGGCCCTCGATGGCCCAGCCGTAGACGCCGAGGACCACGATGGCTCCGCCGACGATGGCACCGAGGTAGATGTGGTTCACAAAAAAGATCGCTCCGATCA
>JBDRJH010000447.1:0-43494 GCA_043815125.1 Verrucomicrobiota bacterium | reverse complement strand
GACGACCGCGGAGGGTTTTGCCATCCCGCAGCCCGGCCGTGTCTTCAGCTTTCCGCGCGACCACGGCTCGCACCCCGAATTCAAGATCGAGTGGTGGTATCTAACCGGCCACCTGCGCGCGCCGGCGGCGGACGGACGGCGCTTTGGTTATCAGGCGACGTTTTTCCGACAGGCCTCGCCGGACGGTTCGCGGCAGATCCATCTCGCGCACATGGCGCTGAGTGATCTGGCCGAGGGACGTTTTTTGCATCAGGCCCGGCTCAACCGCGACGGCTGGGACGCCCGCGCCTCGACCGAGACCCTCGATCTGCGCAACGGCCCCTGGACGCTCACGCTCGCCGATCCGCAGACCGAGACCATGGCCCTGCGCGGGGGCGTGCGCGCCGAGGCGGGGTTTGCCTTCACGCTGACCCCGGCCAAGCCGTTGGTTTTCTTCGGCGAGGACGGCGTCTCCCGCAAGGGCGACGCGGTCTCGGCGGCCAGCCACTACCTCACGTTCACCCGGCTGCGCACCGCCGGCGAACTGACCATCGGCGAGCGGACCTTCGCGGTGGAGGGCGAGAGCTGGATGGACCACGAGATCAGCAGCAGTCAGCTCGACGAGGATCAGGTCGGCTGGGACTGGGTGAGCATTCATTTCAACGATGGTCGCGAGCTCATGGTCTACCGGTTGCGGCTCGCCGACGGCGGCGCTCACGCCGCGTCGACCCTGACCTGGGTCGACCGCGAGGCACGTATTCAAAAAATGGATTTCGCCTGGGAGCCGCTGACCACCTGGCGCAGTCCGCGCAACGACGCCGTCTATCCGGCCCGAGTGCGCCTGCGCACCACCGATCCGGCGACCGGTGCGGCGCGCACGCTGGTGGTCGAGCCGCTCATGGCCGACCAGGAACTCGACGGCGATCTCGACGGCATCGCGTATTGGGAGGGCGCCTGCCGCGTGCTCGACGAGGAGTCGGGCCGGGAAATCGGCTCCGCCTATATGGAGCTGACCGGCTACGACCGGCCGCTTGACCTGTGAGCGCGGCCGGACGCCCCGCGGCGGGCCGCGCGGAAAGTAACCAATCGGGTTACCCTTGAGGTTTTTTTCGGGCGCGCGGCGTGACAATGCGGCCGGGGTGCGTCTGTTGGCGGCATGGCTGAAAACTCACCAGTTGTTTTAATCGCGGGCATCACCGGCGGCATCGGTTCCGCGCTGGCGCGCAAACTGGCCGCCTCCGGTTGGCGTGTCGCCGGGTTTGCCCGCGAGGCGGCACGGCTCGACGCGCTGGCCGGCGAGTTGCCCGGGCTGTTCACCCAGGTGGCCGACGCGACCGACGCGGCACAGGTCGAGGCGGCGGTGGCGGCGGTCGGCGGGCATTTCGGACAACTCGACGCCTATGTGCACGCGGTCGGCTCGATCGTGGTCAAGAACGCCACGCAAACCTCGCTGGAGGAGTGGCGGCGCACGCTCGACGTGAATCTCAACTCGGCGTTCTACGGCCTCAAATACGCGGTGACGCCGATCCAGCGCCAGGGCGGTTCACTGGTATTCATCAGCTCGGTGGCGGCGCAGACCGGGCTGGCCTCGCACGAGGCGATCGCGGCGGCCAAGGGCGGGATCAACGGCCTGGTGCGGGCGGCGGCGGCGAGTTACGCGTCGCGCAACGTGCGGGTGAACGCGGTCGCGCCCGGTCTGGTCGACACGCCGCTGGCCGGCCCGCTGCTGGGCTCGGAGGCGGCGCGGGCGTTTTCCGAAAAACTGCACCCGCTCGGACGGGTGGGCCGGCCGGACAACATCGCCGGCTTGATCGCCTGGCTGCTGTCCGAGGAGGGCGCGTGGGTGACCGGCGAAATCTGGTCGGTGGACGGCGGCATGGCCCATGTGAAACCGCGCCCGAAGGTATGAAGAAAAGTTTTGGGCAAATTTAAAAAACTCCTTGCCATCCCCCGGCAAAGGTCGCTTTTTCACCTCTCCTTTCACGAAAGGGCTCTTAGCTCAGTTGGTAGAGCGCCTCAATGGCATTGAGGAGGTCAGCAGTTCGAACCTGCTAGGGTCCACCAATTTATATAAAACGCCGCCTGTTACAGGCGGCGTTTTTTTGTATTCATCCGGCGGATTAAGGGGATCAGAGGTCCTTCATGCGGAAGTTGACCTCGCGGCTGCCGCTCTTGCCGTCGGGGCGGGCGCCGAGGGTCGAGGGCAACGAGGCGAAGGCGGCGAGCACCGAGTCGTCGAAGGCCTGGTTGCCGGACGAGCGGCTGATGCGCACCTGCGACACCCGGCCGGCGGCGGACACATGGTAGGACACGGTGGTCACCAACTGGTCGCTCAGGCCGGGCGGTTTTTGGTGGTTCTTTTTCAGGAGCGCGAGCAGGCGGGCGAAGTAGGCGTCCATCTGGTTTTGCAACTGGGCGGTGAGTGCGTCTCCGCTGTTGCCTGGTGAAGTCGTGTTGCGCAGGCCGTCGGTGACCGCGCCGGGGTCGACGAGCCGGGGTTTGACCGGCGGGGCTTTAGGCGGCGTGTTTTGGGAGGCGTTGGAGGTCTTGCCGAACTTTTTGTCGAACTCCTCCTTGGTCATGGTCTGCCGGGGCGCAGGGGTGGGTTTGGGCTTGGTTGGGGCCGGGGTCGGCTTGGGCGGCGCCGGCGTGGGTTTCGGCGGTGCGGGGGTGGGCCGGGGCGGCACGGGAACGGGTTCGACAATGGGCTCGGGGATGACGATGGGCGGCTCGGGGAGCGGCTCGGGCAATTCCATTTCAAATCGGGGATCCTCGGGCTGCTCGGCGGCGGGGGCCTCGGTGGCCTGGTAGTCGTCGCCGGGGCCGGCCACGACCTCGAACAGCTGGGTCTGCTCGGGCTCCTCGGTGCGCAAAAGGTAGACGAGGGCAAACAGCAGCACCGCGAGCGCGAGGTGCAGCAGCAGGGAAAGAAAAAAGGAGCCGGCGTAGCGGTCGTTCATCGGCTCAATTGCCCGGGGTCTGGGTGTCGATGCTGACTTTGGAGAGGTTGTTTTGTTTCAACGCGTCCATGACCGACATGAAGTCCTGGGCGGTGGCCTTGGCGTCGGAGCGGATGCGGAAGACCGGCGGCGTGGACTGGGCGGCGTAGCGGGCGAGCGCGGCCTTGAGCTGGTCCATGGGGAGCGCGATCTCGCCGAGTTGCACGGAGCCGTCGGCCTGGATGACGATGCTCTGGAACTCGGTGTCGGGCGGGGGCGTGGTCTGCGGGCTCTTGGACTCGACGGGGAGGTTGATCGGCACGGTCTGCTCCTGGTTGATGAGCGGGGTGGCGATCATGAAGATGATCAACAGCGTGAACCCCAGGTCGATGAGGTTGGTGACGTTGAGCTCCGAGATCGGGGCCGTCTGGCGCGGGCGTCTGAAGGTGCGAGCCATGGTGTCGGGCGGGGCGCGTGGGGCGACGGCGGCGGTTACTTGGACTCGAGTTCGATACGGTCGGCCAGGGAGCTGGCGTAGTTCTCGATCTCGGTGGTCAGACGCTTGGTGGAGGAGAGCAGGAAGTTGTAGCCGAAGACCGACGGGATGGCGACGACGAGGCCGGCCACGGTGGTGAGCAGCGCGGCGGAGACACCGGGGGCGAGGGTCTGGATGGTGGCGGATTGTTGCAGGCCGATGGCGCCGAAGGCCGCCATGACGCCCCAGACCGTGCCGAGCAGACCGACGAAGGGCGCGCCGGAAACGATGGTCGCGAGGAAGATCATGCTGGATTCGTAGCGCAGGATCTGGCGCGCGATGGCCCGGGAGATGGCGTTCTCGGCGTGCTCGAGGCGGGCGCGTCCGGAGTCCTCGCCCTTTTCCTTAAGAATGGAGGCGGCGCGCCAGTAGGCCTCGATGGCGTCGTTGAACACGTCGGCATAGGGGATGGCGCGGCGATGGCGAAAGGACTCGGGCAGGTCGAGCACGGTGCGCTCTTCGCGCAGACGTTGCTCGAAGGCGAGATTAAGTTCACGCAGACGTTTCAGCTCAAAGTGTTTGCCAAACATCACGGTCCAGGCGATGAGGCTGAAAATCGCTAGGCCGATGGTGAGGATTTGGCCGAAAAGATCGGAGTTGGAGAAAACCTGGATGAGGTTGGTGACGGCGAAAATGGTGGGCATCGGGCAAAAAGGTGCGGCGGGGCCATAGCGTTGTGACCATGCCTCGCGGCCTTCAACGGAAAACGCGCGGCGATTGTGTTTGCGGGCTGTGAAGCAGGGTCTTTCGTAACTTTTTTCCAGCCTACTCCCATGGACTTCAAAGCCCGCGCCCTCACCTCCCTCCGCACTCAACGCGCTCAAAAACGCCCCCTTCAAGCGGTCGTCGGTCTCGACGGATTCGTCGACACGATCGTGAAGCCCGTCGGCCAGCGCAGCGGCCAGGGCGACGCCTTCACCGCGATCAAGACCATCCCCGAATTCGCGCAGCGCATCCTCGGCGCGGCCGGCAAGAGCACCAACATCGAGTTCTACCCGCTCATGGACAAGCTCGGCGGCAACGGCCCCATCATGGCCAACGCCATGCACGCCGGCGGCGCCGCCATCACCTACATCGGCGCGCTCGGCACGCCGGCCCTGCACCCCGTCTTCGCCGACTTCGCGACCAAGGCCAGGGTCGTCTCGCTCTGCAATCCCGCCACGACCACCGCGGTCGAGTTCGGCGACGGCAAACTGATGCTCGGGCAGATGAAGAGCCTCGACGAGATCACCCTGCCCGCCATCGACGCCGCGCTCGGCGCCGGCGGCCTGCGCGACCTGCTCGCCGGCTCCGACGCCGTCGCGCTGGTCAACTGGACCATGATCCCGAACATGACCGCCATCTTCAACGGCCTGCTCGCCGACGTGCTGCCCGCCCTGCCCGCCCGTCCCGCCGGCGGCGCCCGCCTGTTTTTCTTCGACCTCGCCGACCCCGAGAAACGCTCCCGCGAGGACCTGCGCGAGGTGCTCGGCGTCATCGGCCGGTTCACCGCCTTCGGCGACGTCACCCTCGGCCTCAACCTCAAGGAGGCCCAGCAGGTCGCCGCCGCGCTCGACCTCGGCGAGGTCGCCACCGACGAGGCGGGCCTGCGCGTGCTCGCCGCCGAGATTCGCGAAAAGCTCGCCCTCACCACCGTGGTCGTCCATCCGCGCGAGTCCGCCGCCTGCGCGACCGCCGCCGGCACCGCGTGGGTTCCCGGTCCCTATTGCGACAACCCCGTCATCACCACCGGCGCCGGCGACCACTTCAACGCCGGCTTCACCAACGGCCAGCTCCTCGGTCTCGACGCCGAGGGTTGCCTCGCACTTGGCGTCTGCACCAGCGGCCACTACGTGCGCACCGCGGTCAGTCCCTCGCTCGACGATCTCGAAACCTTCCTCGCCAACTGGCGCTGATTCACCCAGCCTCCACACCATGCCCTTGAAACAAAAGTCCGCCGGCAAACTCATCTCGTTCGAAGGCTCCGAAGGCAGCGGCAAGTCCACCCAGATCGCCCTGCTCGCCGAGCACATTCAGCTCCTCGGGCGCGAGACCCTCGTCACCCGCGAGCCCGGCGGCACCGAGATCGGCGAACAGGTGCGCAACATCATCGTGCACAATTCCAAGGGCGACGAGATGTGCGCTGAGACCGAGCTGCTGCTCTTTGCTGCCGCCCGCGCACAGCTCGTCCGCGAGGTCATCGCCCCCGCCCTCGTCCAGGGCACCGTGGTCCTTAGCGACCGCTTCCTCGACTCCTCCACCGTCTATCAGGGCGTCGCGCGCAACCTCGCCATGGACCCGGTGCAGATGATCAACGCCTTCGCCGTGGGCAACGTCATGCCCGCCCTCACCATCATCCTAGATGTGCCCACCGAGGTCAGCATGGCCCGCATCCGGCGCCGCGCCAGCGACCTGCCCGACCGCATGGAGCGCGAGACCATCGGCTTCTACGAAAAAGTCCGCGAAGGTTACCTCGTCCTCGCCAAGAGCATGCCCGGGCGCTTCCTCGTCATCGACGGCACTCAGGAAGAGACCGTCGTCGCCAAGCAGGTCTGGGCCGGCGTGCAAAAGCTCCTCGCCTGACCGCCCGATGGTGACCGCCTCCAGTCCGGCCGCCTGGCCCGAACGCCTCGAAGGCACACCAGCGGTGGCGGTCATCGACCGCGCCATCAACCGCAGCCGCCTCTCGCACAGCCTGCTGCTCACCGGCGACAACCACGACCTGCTCGTCGAGGTCGCCCACGTCATCGCCGACCGTCTGCTCAATCCCGTCGGCACCCCGCCCGACCGTCGCCGTCCGGTCAACGACGGCACGCATCCCGACTGCTTCACGCTGCGCCCCGCCGGCAAAATGCGCCAGATCAGCGCCGAAAACACCCGCGAACTCATCGGCAAAGTCCAGGTCTCCGCCACCGCCGGGGACCACAAGGTCGCCATCATCCACGAGTGCGACCGCATGCACATCTCGGCCGCCAACATCTTCCTCAAGACCCTTGAGGAACCCCCGGCCAACACCACCCTGCTGCTCCTGACCACGCGCCCCTACGCGCTGCTCACCACCATCCGCAGCCGCTGCCTCAACTTTCGTTTTCCCGTCGCCGACGCCGGCCACCAGCCCGACGGCTGGAGCGCCTGGCTCGCCGACTATCAGGCCTGGCTCGGCCGGCTCACCGCCGGCGTGTCCGACAAGACCGCCGCCGCCGACGCCATCATGACCGCCTACGGCCTGACCGCGCGCTTCGACGCCATCCTGGACTTCGCCACCGGCGAACAGTGGAAGGAGCAAAAGAAAAAACTCCCCGAAGACCTCAGCGAAGCCGAGCAGGTCGCCATCGAGACCGGCATCGCCAACGGCCTGCGCGCCGGCCTGCTCGCCGGCATCGAGCACGCCACCAGCACCTTCGCCCGCGAGCGCCTGCTGGCCGGCGACGAGACCGTGCGCCGGGCCTTCACCGACGCCATCGCCAGCCTCGAACATCACGTCGGCCTGCTGCGGTTGAACCTCAACGTCTCCGCCGCCATCGAGGGCTTCCTGCTGGCCTCGCTTCGGCTCTGGACGCGTAAGGTCTGACCTCGACTCAACCGCAAAAACCGCGCACCGCCGCGACAAACTCCGCGCGCGTCTCCATGTGGGGATTGTGGCCCGCCCCGGCGATGATCTCCACCCGGGCCCCCGGGAAATGCGCCTCGATCACGCCCAGGTCCCCGGCCTGCACGTAGCGCGAATTGCCGCCGGTGATGAACAACGCCGGCCCCGCGAACGACTCGTCGTCGGCCAACGGGCTGCGCTCGATCTCCGGCAGCGCCGCCGTCAACGCCGGCAGGTTCACCGCCCAACGCCAGCCGCCGTCGTCGGTGCGCTCAAGGTTGGTCACCAGAAATTTTCGCATCGCCCAATCGGACACCCGCGCCTCGAAGCGCAGCTCGGCCTCGGCCCGCGATTTCAACGTGTCGAGCCGCAGCTCGTTCATCGCCGCGAACTCCGCTCGGTGCGCGTGCGACAGGTAATCCTTCGGCGCGATGTCGACCACGATCAGACGCTCGACACGCTCCGGATGCCGGCAGGCCAGCGCCATCGCGACCTTGCCGCCCATACTGTGGCCCATCAGTGCAACCTTGTCCAAGCCCTGCGCGTCCAGCCAAGCCAACACGTCCGCGACCATCGCCTCGTAGGTCATCGGCTCCGCGTGCGGCGACTGCCCGTGGTTGCGCAAATCCAGCGCGCACACGTGAAACGCATCTGTCAGGTCCTTGCCCGTGGTCAGCCAATTGCGCGACGAACCCAACAGCCCGTGCAAGACCACCAGCAACGACTTCCCCGCCCCGCCCAGGTCGCGATGAAACAACGCCGCGGACTCACTCATCGCCCCGCCCTTTCAGCCGACGGGCGAGTTGCGCCTCATGCAGATTGGGCGGCCGCGCGCGCACGCCCGGTTCCAGTTCGCGCCACACGCCCTCCGGTGCGGTTTGGGCGGGTTCGCCGAAATCAACCCCGACGAAGTTGACCGACCACGGCGCGAACTTCGCCGGAGGCACCGGCAGCGCCGTCTCCGCGCGGAGATTCCAAAACGTCACCCGCGCCCCCGCGTGTTTGCCCAGAGCCGCGCCACCGCCGCTCCGCCACGGACGCGTTCCCTGGCCCAGATCGATGTTGGTGAACAACACCTCGAACGGCGCGCGCTTGTGGTGGTCAAAGCACAGGTCCTCGCCCCGCCCCTCCGAAACCACCACGCCCGCCGTCTGGCTGACCGATATGTCGTGGATAAACCTCATGCGGATGTCGAAACGCGTAAACAGATGGTCGCCCGGCTTCCCCATGTAAATGCCGTGATGCCCCCGCACCCCGCCGGCCGCCGGCGCTCGTTGCGATTCGTAAACGACGTCCGAGACCGTGTTGAACGCACCGCCCACCATCGGGCCGCTGTCCGGATTCACGAACCGCAGCCGTCGCGCCCAACAATGAGCCACGTTCACGAACGCCACCGGATTGTAGCCAAGCTCGCTGAAATGCCCGCCATAGGGCTCGGCCGGAAACTCAAACGTCAAATCCTCCACGCCCGAGTCCCGCACCGTCGGCTCAAACGCCCGCACCACCGGCGCCCACTCGGCGCGCACGTCAAACCGCAACTCCCGCTCCAGCGTCACCGCACCCGGCTCCACCGCCGCCACGCGCGTGATCAACGACGCCGTCGTTTTCCCGCGCAGCTTTTCCATATCCCCTGGATCACCCGAATACAGGTGCGCCGCCAGCGAGTTCTCCGCCGTGTCGTTCAAAAAAATCTCCACCACGCGCCCCACCCGCAGTCCGTTTGTATCCTTAACCTCGATACGCCGATCGCCGCGGCGCGCGTCGGCGGTCACCTCGGTGATGACCCGCGACCCAAGCCAGCCCTGCAACCTCACGAAACCGCCCGACCACGAGTAGTTGGACGTCCGCTGGCCCTCGGTGGTCGCCCCGGTGTTCGGCTCGATCGCATCCAGCGGCGTGGGGAAAAACAGCGTGGTTTGCTCCGCGCCCGCACCGCGCAGCACCACGCCGGGCCGGGTGATGCGCAGCACCTTCGTGATCACGTAGCGGCCCGGCGGCACCAGGATGGCCCCGGCCTCCGTCGCCGCGATCGCCTGCAAAAACGCCTCCGAGTCATCCTCGTCGTCATCGCCTCTGGCTCCGAAATCCGTCACCGACGACGTCACCGGATAATTCGGGATCTCCGCCTCACCGTGGCGGTAACCCGCATACGAAAAAACCGGCAGCCGGCCGCCCTCCAACCGAAGTTCACCCCGCTCACCCCAAAGTCGCGAAATCTGCGTGCCCGGCTCGTTCGCGCCCACCCGGCCGAGCACCAAGGCCGACACCATTCCCCCGACAAGCCCAAGGCGCGCGCATAGATCCAGACTCATTCCTCACAGTCACAGTCAAACTCCGGTCGATGCAAGCCACCTCGCCCATCCCGTCACCGCGCCCCGCCGGGGCCTGCATAAAAACTAACCAGATAGGTTAGTTTTTATTTGAGTGCATCCAGCGGGAAGTCTGGCCCGTCCGGGCAAAAAACCGCCCCTTCTGAAAAATCTCCGTGCCCTCCCCGCCCTCCGTGGTTCAATCCCCCTCCATGTCGTCCGAAAAGAAGCTCACCCCCATGATGGAGCAATACTTCGAAGTGCGTAACTCGCTCTCGAAGGACACCATGCTCCTGTTCCGCCTCGGGGATTTCTACGAGATGTTCTACGACGACGCCATCGACGCCGCCCGCATCCTCGGGATCACCCAGACCATGCGGCAAAACTACCCCATGGCCGGCATCCCCTACCACGCCGCCGACGCCTACGTGGGCAAACTCCTCGCCGCCGGCAAAAAGGTCGCCATCGCCGAACAGGCCGAACCCGCCAAGGCCGGCAAACTCGTCAAACGCCAGCTCACCCGCATTCTCACCCCCGGCACCACCCTCGAGGCCAACCAGCTCGACGCCGCGCGCAACCACTACCTCTGCGCCGTCTCAATCGACCGCCGCGGCCTGCACGCCGCCTGGCTCGATCTCTCCACCGGCGAGTTCCAGGTCGCCACCGACGCCTCCGCCGAAGACCTCCTGCCTGTGCTCACCTCGCTCGACCCCGCCGAGCTCATCGTCACCGAAGGCGAACCCGAACGCTGGCACCTCGCCCCGCACGATCAGGTCGCCCTGCACAACCTGCACGCCTTCGCTTCCACCCGCTCCGTCACCGAGCAACCCGCCTACAACTTCGAGACGCCCGCCGGCGCCCGCGCCGTCATGGACACCCTCGGCGTGCTCAACCTCCAGGGCTTTGGCCTCTCCGACGATCACCCCGGGCTCGGCCCGGCCGGCGCGCTGGTCAACTACGCCGCCGACTCGCTCTGCGCCAAGCCCGGCCACCTGCGCACTCTGCGCGAATACCGCTCCGCCGCCACGCTGCTGCTCGACCCGGCCACCCTGCGCAACCTGGAGATCTTTCAATCCTCGCGCGGCACCCGCGATGGCGCGCTCATCCATGCCGTCAACCGCACCGTCACCGCCGCCGGCGCCCGCCTGCTCGAACGCTGGCTCGCCGCGCCCACCCTCGACCTCGCCGCCGTGCGCCGCCGCTCCGCCGCCGTCGGCGAGTTCATGGCGCAACCGCAACCGCTCGCCGATCTGCGCGAACACCTCGCCCAGGTCCGCGACATCCCGCGCATCCTCTCGCGCCTGCAAAACAAGCTGCGCAATCCCCGCGAGCTCGGCGGTATCCGCGATACCCTTACGCAGCTCCCGCTGATCCGCGCCGCGCTTTCCGCCTTCTCGCCAGCAACCACCGGTCATCTCACCTCCGCCATCCACGAACTCGCGCCGCTGCGCGACCTCCTGGAAAACGCCCTCGCCGACGACATCCCCGGCGACCTCACCACCGGCGGCGTCATCCGCGCCGGCCACGACGCCGAGCTCGACCGCATGCGCTCGCTCATGACCGACAACAAGACCTGGCTCTCCGACCTCGAGCGCCAGGAGCAGGAACGCACCGGCATCAAGAGCCTGAAGGTAAAATACACGAACAACTTCGGCTACTACATCGAGGTCACCAAGGCCAACCTGCACCTCGTGCCCGAGGACTACATCCGCCGCCAGACCACGGTGAACGGCGAGCGCTACGTCACCGAGGACCTCAAGAAAAAGGAAAAGGAAATCCTTCACGCCGAGGAGCACGCCCTCGAACGCGAGAACCAGCTGTTCCAGGACCTCGTCGGCTCCGTGCTCGACGAGTCCGTTGCGCTCGCGCAAACGGCCGACGCCCTCGCCGAGGTCGACGTCATCGCCGGCTGGGCCGGTCTCGCCCGCGAGTGGGATTATTGCCAGCCCGAGCTCGACGAGAGCGACATCCTCGACATCACCGAGGGCCGTCATCCGGTGGTCGAGCAAATGCTCAAGGACCCCAACGCCACCGCCGCGCGCGGTCCGCAGGCGTTTGTGCCCAACGACACCCAACTCTCCTCCACCGACGCGCAGCTGGCGTTGCTCACCGGTCCGAATATGGCCGGCAAGTCGACCTACATCCGGCAGATAGCGTTGATCACGTTGCTCGCTCAAATCGGCTGCTGGGTGCCCGCGAAAAAATGCCGCGTCGGTCTGGTCGACCGCATCTTCTCGCGCGTCGGCGCCAGCGACGACCTCGCGCGCGGCAACTCGACCTTCATGGTCGAGATGAACGAGACCGCCAACATCCTCAACAACGCCACCGACAAGTCCCTGATCATCCTCGACGAGATCGGTCGCGGCACGTCGACCTACGACGGCCTCTCCATCGCGTGGGCGGTGGTCGAGCATCTGCACCGCGACGCCGACCGCGGCCCGCGCACGTTGTTCGCCACGCATTACCAGGAGCTGACGCAGCTCGAAAAATCACTCGCACGCCTGCGCAATTTTTCCGTGGCCGTGAAGGAGTGGAATGACGACATCGTCTTCCTGCGCCGCGTCGTGCCCGGCGCCGCCGACCGCAGCTACGGCATCCAGGTGGCGCGCCTCGCGGGGTTGCCCGCGCCGGTGATCGACCGCGCGAAGAATATCCTCGCGCGACTCGAAAGCGACGACACCTCGGTCGAGTTGCCCGCCGCCCAGCCCAAGGCCCGGCCGAAGAAAAAGATCACCGTGCGCGCGGCGGACGACGCCGAACAGCTGAGCCTGCTCTGAGCACATCGATTTCAGGCCTTGTCTCGTAGGGGCGTCGCTCGCGACGCCCGTTGCGCCCGTGAACATCAAGGCGGGCGATCCCCGACATCCAGCGTTGCACGGGCCTCGCGAGCGAGGCCCCTACAGCCCGTGAGGAACCGGCGCTCAGCCGCCGTGGCCGCCGCGGACCTGCGCGCGCCAGCCGTCGACGTTGCGGGTCATGCGCTCGATGCGATCGGCGGTCCACTCACGAAACTCCAGCTGGTCGTTGATGTTGGTTTTCCAATACAGACTGCTGCGAAAGTAGTCGTAGAACTCGCCGCTCCTGAGTTCGCGCACGCCGGTCTGGCCGCGTCCGCGCAGATTGCCGAGGAAGTTCTGCATTTCATTGACGAGGCCGGCCGAGTTGGAGGCGAAGCGATTGAAGCGGCCTTCGAACGACTCGACGTAGGGGCGGATGCGGGGGTTCATTTTGCCCGCGTTCAGGTCGGCCCGGGACAGGTAATACAGCGACTCGGTGTCTTCGTAAAACTCCTGGATCTGGCGGTATTGCTGCCGCCATTTTTGCAGGTCGATGGCCTCCCATTGGGTGATGCCGTCGAACCGGTAGGCGAACCAGCGCTGCTCGGCCTGGCCGCTCCGGCCGGATGAATCGTCGCCGGTCTGGCGGGTCTCCGAGTAGGTGGCGACGCCGATGACCCGGCCCGTCTTGAGGTGGACCACGGGGCTGCCGCTGTTGCCCGGCTCGAAGGGCGCGTCGACCTCGATGCGACCGGGGCCGATGCCGAGCACCTTGCCCTCGACCTGCGTGGCCACGCGACCGCCCTGGCGGTTGCCGACCACGACGACCTCGTCGCCGATCTTGACCTGGCCGAGCACGTCGTCGATCGGGCTGAGATCGCCGGAGATCGCGCCCACGCGCATGATCGCGATGTCGCGCCCGACGGCGCCGAAGATGCCCTGCACGGGCAGGATTTCCCCGTTGAGATTACGCACGATCAGCTGCGGGTCGTCCCCAAGCACGTGCAGATTGGTGACCACAAAGTCGACGTCGCGCAGCTTGGTCAGGAAGCCGCTGGCCTGGCCGTCGCCGCTTTCGATGAGCACGATGGCGGCCATCTGCTCGGGCGTGAGTTTTTGGGCGGTCGTCACCCGGGGCACCGGCGCCGGACGGGAGTTCGCGAGCGCCGGGCCGGCCTCGTTGTCGGACAAGGCCGGAGCCGCGAAGTCGGCGAGCAGCAGGTCGGGTGACGTCAGGCTCATGACCTCGGTCGAGAGCTGGGCCGGATAGGGGGAGCGGCGGGGGTTGCGCAGGGCGTGATCGGCGAGGTCGGCGGGGTTGAGCACATGGTCGTAGTTCCACTCGCCAATGGAGGCGATCCGGCCGCCCCGGCGCTCGATGACAACACTGCGGACGAGCATGAGGTCGT
The DNA here is from genome assembly GCA_043815125.1 of Verrucomicrobiota bacterium. Lineage (GTDB taxonomy): Bacteria > Verrucomicrobiota > Verrucomicrobiia > Opitutales > Opitutaceae > JAUWBF01. The sequence goes on along the minus strand of JBDRJH010000447.1, from coordinate 29,978 downwards.
CGCGGTTGAGCCAGAGATGCACCTCGCGGTCCAGACGATCCCGGGCGGCCACGCGCCAGACCGCCAGCCGGCCGAGCCGTGCTTCGGGCAGCAGGATGGCGCCGGTCAGGTTCCAGGAAAACAACGGCTTCTCCAGCCGGTTGTCCCAGAACGCAAACATCGCGGCGCCGGGGTCGGTGCGCAAAACGGTTTCGATCTCGCGACTCATCGACTGGATGTCGGCCCGGCCGGGCACGGCCTCGGTAAAGACCACCGCGCCGTTGTCCTGCCATTTGCCGCGCGTCTGCTCACCGTCGGCCGTTTGGTAGACGAAGCTCTCGCCCGTGTTGTTCTCGGCGTAGCGACCGCGCATGCTGCGCGCCAGCTGGCGCGAGAACATCCACTCCTGCGGGGCGCGATGCAGGAGCTGATAATAATAATACTGCATCATCGCCGGCTCCGCCTCCCGGCCGGGGGCCGGGCTGAGCATGGCATGATAACCCCAGCCGCGACCGCTGAACGACTGGGCGTCGGTGATCGCGCGGGCGCTGCGCTCCAGCAGCTCCTCGGCGGTTTCGGCCGCGGCCAAAACCGGCGACAGCAACCAAATCGTTATCCAGACAACCCGGGGGAATCGAATCGTGAAGTGCATGTGTTGTAACGCCGGCGACGACAACCGCGTTTGTGGCAACGTCATCGGCAAATACAATCCTTCGGTGCCGTTAAAATCGGCACGCCGGCCCGACGGGTCCCGCCGGTCAAAAATCCTGCAACCCGCCCTCGCCCGCCGCGCCCCCGGGCCGCAACCGGGCGAGCACTTCGCCGAGCAGGTAGATCGAGCCGGTGACGAGCAGGTGGTCCGCCGGTCCGCCGGCCGTGCAGGCGTCGGGCCCGGGGAAAAGCTCCGCGACGGTGCCGCGCCGCACCGGGCCGGCAAAGTCCGCCGGGATCAACGCCGCCAACTCCTCGAAGGTGCAGGCGCGGGCCTGCTGCGGTTTCACCAAGATGATCTCGGCCGCATGCGCGGCGATGGTCGCGAGCAACGGGCGGGCGCGCTCCTGGCCGAGCACGCCGACGATGACGACGGGGTTGCGGCCGGCATCCGTCACCAGTTTCCGGAGACAGGCGGCGAGCACGGCCGCGCCCTCCGGGTTGTGCGCGGCCTCGAGGATGAGCGGCCGTCCGCCGACGGTGACGCGCTGCCACCGGCCCGCCCACCCGACCGTGGCGAGGCCGCGGGCGATGGCGTCGGCCTCGCAGCCGAGTTCGCGGGCGACGAGCGTGGCCATGGCGGCGTTGAGTCGCTGGTGTTCGCCTTCCAGCGCCGGCGACGGCCAGGGTTCGCGTCCCTCGCCGAAGGTCTCGTCGATGGCGTGGACCGGGCAGCCGAGCGCGGCGGCGCGGGCGCGCACGACGGTCTCGGCGGCGACGGGCAGGCGGCCGAGGATGACGGGCACGCCGGGCTTGAGGATGCCGGCTTTTTCGGCGGCGATTTTTGCGACGGTGTCGCCGAGGATCTCGCAGTGGTCGAGGGCGACGGAGGTGATGACGCAGACGCGGGGAGCGACGACATTGGTGGCATCGAGCCGTCCGCCCAGGCCGACTTCAAGGATGGCGAGGTCGCAGCGGCGGCGGGCGAACTGCAGGAACGCCATCGCGGTCATGAACTCGAAGAAGCTCGGGTGGTTGTCCGGCGAGTCCGCGCCGATGCGCGCGGCGACGGGCAGCAATTCGCGCACGTAGGCGGTGATCTCACCGTCGGTGAGCGGGACGCGGTCGACCTGCACGCGTTCGCCGAGGCGCAGCAGGTGCGGCGAGGTGTAGAGGCCGGTGCGGCGGCCGGCGGCGCGGGCGATGGACTCGACCATGGCGCAGACGGAGCCCTTGCCGTTGGTGCCGCCGACGTGGACGGCCGGCACGGCGTGCTCGGGGTGGTCGAGGGCGGCCACGAGGGCGGCCATGCGGTCGATGCCGAATTTGACGCCGCCGGCCTTGAGACCTTGCAGCCAGTCGGCGACATCGGCGTAGGAGGTGAGATCGGCCGGGGGTCGCGTGAAGGGGGTCATGGGCGCGTAGGACTTTGCTCGCAAAGCCCGTTGGACGTGATGACGGGTAGATGCGTTCGTTCGCGCAGGGGCCTTGCAAGCAAGGCCCCTGCGCGTGGGCGAGCGGCGCGCCTACTTGGCGGCGGGAACCTTGCGCAGGTGCAGGGCCGAGAGGATGTCGCGGAGTTCGTCGCGCATGTCCAGGCGGCTGACGATGCGGTCGACCAGGCCGTGGGTTTGCAGGAACTCGGCGGTTTGGAAACCGGGGGGCAGGGTCTGCTTGACGGTGTCCTTGATGACGCGGGCACCGGCGAAGCCGATGAGGGCGCCGGGCTCGGCGATGTTGACGTCGCCGAGGACGGCGAAGCTGGCGGTGACGCCGCCCATGGTGGGATGCGTCAGGACCGAGATGTAAGGGATGCCGGCGTCAGCCAGGCGGCCCAGGGCGGCGCTGGTCTTGGCCATCTGCATGAGGGAAAAGATGCCTTCCTGCATACGGGCGCCGCCGGAGGCGCTGAAGATGATGCAGGGGATCTTGAGCTCGCGGGCGCGCTCGATGGCGCGGGTGATTTTTTCACCGACGGCCGAGCCCATCGCGCCGCCGCAGAAGCGGAAGTCCATGACGGCGACGGAGGTCTTGATGCCGTGGATCTTGCCGGTGCCGCAGATGACGGCCTCGGTCAGGCCGCTGTCGCGCTCGTATTTCTTGATGCGCTCGGGATAGGGCTGGGAGTCGACAAACTGGAGCGGATCGGCGGAGCGCACGGTGGCGTCGTGCTCCTCGAAGGTGCCTTCGTCGAAGAGGCCGGCGATGCGGGCGCGGGCGCCGATCGGAAAGTGGTAGCCGGACTTGGGCACAACCATGAGGTTGGACTCGAGTTCCTTGTTGAAGATGACTTCGCCGGAGAGCGGACACTTGGTCCAGAGTCCCTTGGGGATGTCCTTCTTTTTGACGACGACCGTGGAATACTTCGGCTTGCTGAAGAGCGACATAGACGCGGAAAAAGGGGCGGGTTGAGCGGTGAAAGGCGGTTAGCCGTGACCAAACGTGAGGACGTCGAGGTTCAGGCAGCCGTGGCGGCGCAGGGTGCCGGCGCAGGCGTTGAGGGTTGAACCGGTTGTGAAGACGTCATCGACAAGTAGATAGGCAAGGTCGGGATTTATGGCGGCCCCGGGGGCGGGTGCAAAGGCATTTTTAAGGTTGGCCCGCCTGGCTTTCCGGTCGAGTCGGGTCTGCGAGCCGGTGTCGCGAACCCGTTGCAGCAGAGGGTCTATGCGCGCCTCGCCGGCGGCCGCGCGCACGAGGACCTCGGCGATGAGGCGGCTTTGGTTGTAGCCGCGGGCGCGCTCCTTGGTCGCGTGCAGGGGCACGGGGACGAGGACTTTGCCGCGCAGGTAGTCGAGGATGTCGTCGTGCCGGCGCACGATGGTCTCGATGTCGGCGAGCACGTGGAGGCCGCGGTTGTATTTGAGTTCGTGCACGAGGTGGCGGGCCGGCCCCTTGAACAGCACGCAGGTGCGGCCCTCGCGGTAGAGCGGCTTGAGTCCGTCGCAGTGCGGGCAGATGCGCTCGCCCTCGACCTGCCCGAAGAACGGGTGGCCGCAGGTCAGGCAATGGGGATCGCGCACAAAAAAGATCCGCGGAGCGCAGCGCAGGCAAATGTGGCGCAGGTCCCCGTCCTCGACCAGCCCCCCGCACTCCAGGCAAACCGGCGGGAACACCACGTCGCGCAGACCTTGGAGCAGTTGGGCAAGCGGAGCGGTCATGGTGGCGGCGCGAATAGGCGCGTCAGTAATACACCTTCATGAGGCAAAGGCCGCGCGCCGGGGCGGTCTCGACGCGGCGGGTGCGTTCGCCGGCGGCGAGGATGGCGGCGAGGTCGTCGGGGGTGAGCTTGCCCTGCCCGACCGAGATGAGCGCGCCGACGAGGCTGCGGACCATCTTGTATAAAAACCCGTTGCCCTCGGCGTCGATGCGCAGACGCGAACCGCGCTCGGTGAGGTCGAGCCGGCGCAGGGTGCGCACGGTGCTCTCGCGCTCGACGCCGCCAAAGGCGCTGTAGGCGCGAAAGTCGTGCGTGCCGACCAGGCGGGCGGCGCCGGCGCGCATGGCATCGATGTCGAGCGCGCGCGGCACGGAGTGCGTGTGGCGATGTTCGAACGGATCGGCGAAACCGCCGTGAAACAGGTGGTAGCGATAGGTCTTGCCCTTGGCCGAGTAGCGGGCGTGGAACCCGGCGTCCACGCGGCGGGCGGTCTGCACCTGGATGGTCTCGGGCAGCCCGGGCCGGAGGGCGGCGAGGAGTTTGTCCGGACCGTGGGTCCAGTCGGCGTCGAAGTGAAAAACCTGTCCGCGGGCGTGGACGCCGGCGTCGGTGCGGCCGCTGCCGTGGATGCGCACGGGCGCTCCGAGGATGGTCGCGAGCCGGCGTTCGAGGTGATCCTGCACGGCGTTGCGGTCGGGCTGGCTTTGCCAACCGGAGAAGTCGGTGCCGTCGTAGGCGACGAGGCATTTCCAGCGCGGAGCGGCGGGCCCAGGGGGCGGGTCGATGGGCGTCGCGGCGGGCATGTCAGAGCGCCGGGGCGGCCGGCGGGAAACGCTGGTCGAGGTAGTCCTGGAGGATGATGGCGGCGGCGCGCGAATCGATGACGCCGGAGCCGCGGATCTCGCGCAGCTGTTTTTGGTTCAGGCCGGATTCGGCGAGGTGCGAGGTCAGGCGTTCGTCGACGGTGTGCACGGGCAGGCCGTAGTCGGCGCGGAGTTGCGCGATGAAGGCGTCGACCTCCCTGGCCTTGAAGCCGGCGGTGCCGTTCATGTTGAGCGGATAACCGATGACGATCTCGGTGATGCGGCGGGCGCGAATAACGTCGGCCAGCGCGGCGCGGCGTTTGGCGGCGTCGTTTTGGGTGAGCGCCGGCAGGGGCGTGGCGATGCCAAGGTCGTCGCCAAAGGCGAGCCCCACCCGACGCGTGCCGTAATCGATGCCGAGAAAACGCATGATGAACCAAGGAAGGGGGAAGCCGACCCGGCGGAGTTTGTCACTTATTAAGTGACAAACTCCGGTTGGGCGCCCGGCGAGGCGGCGCGGGATCCGCGCGACGGGGACGGGTCAGAGGTGGCGCTTGCCGTTTTTAAGCGCGGCGACGCGGGGGAGCAGGGCCTTGATGTCCTGGGCGCGGGACTTGGGCATGACCAGGGTCGCGTCCGCGGTGTGCACGACGACGAGGTCGTCGGCGCCGAGCACGGTGACGACGTGTTTGCCCTCGGAGAAGACGATGTTGTTGGCGCCTTGCTCGACGATGACCTGGCCGCGGGAAACGTTGCCGGCGGCGTCGGGCGTGAAGTGACGGGCGACGGCCGGCCAGGCGCCGACGTCGTCCCAGTCGAAGGTGGCGGGCAGGACGACGACGTTGTCGGACTTTTCAAGCAGCGCGTAGTCGACGGAGATTTTGACGAGCTTCGGGTAGAGCTTTTTCAGGACCGGGGGCAACGGGTCGCCGGCGGCGAGCGCCGCGCGGATTTTCGCGAGTCCGGCGTCAAGCGCGGGGGCGTGCGCGGCGAAGGCTTTTTCGACGACGGGCACGCTCCAGACGAACATGCCGGCGTTCCAGAGGTAGTCGCCGGACTTGAGGTATTTCTTGGCGACCTTGAGCTCGGGTTTTTCGACAAAACGCTTCACGGCGTAGACCTCGCGCCGGGCGATTTTTTTCCAGACCGGACCGCGCTGGATGTAGCCAAAGCCGGTGGCGGGCTCGGTCGGCGGGATGCCGATTGTGACCATGACGGCGGCCGACGACGCGGCGGCGAAGGCGGCCTTCAGATTGGCCTGATAGGCCTTGGCGTCATGGATGACGTGGTCGGCGGGCAGGACCGCGAAGACGCCCTCGGGGTCGCGCGCGCCCACGATGGCGGCGGCGAGTCCGACGGCGGCGGCGGTGTCGCGGCCCGCGGGTTCGACGACGATGTTGGCGGCCGGTATTCCCTTGCAGACCTTGCGCACGGCCTCGGCCTGGGCGGCGCTGGTGATGACGAAGATGTTTTTCGACGGCGCGAGCGGTTTCACACGGTCGAGGGTTTGGGTGAGCAGCGGCTTGTCGCCGACGACGGGCAACAGGTGTTTCGGGCAGGCGGTCCGGCTTTGAGGCCAGAAGCGCTCACCTTTTCCGCCGGCAATGATCACAATGTAGGGGTGTTTTTGCCATGGCCGACCAACTTGGGTTTGGCGGCATTGCTATGCAAATAATCATTTGCCGCACGCCACCTCGCCGAGCGTAGTTGCGCCCATGCAAGACTCCGCAACGCCGCTTGAAATTTCCGTCTCCGAGACCCGCCGCCTGCTCGACGAATCGCCGGACGCGGTGTTGCTGATCGACGTGCGCGAGCCGTTCGAGCGGGACATCTGCAAGATCGACGCAGCCGAACCGATTCCCATGCGGCAGATCCCCGAAAACCTCGGCACCCTGCCCCGCGACCGCCACCTGCTGATCCATTGCCACCACGGCGGCCGCAGCCTGCGCGTGACCGAGTATCTGCGGGCGAACGGTTTTGCGCGGGTCAGCAACGTCGCCGGCGGCATCCAGGCCTGGGCCGACGAGATCGAGCCCGGTATGACGCGTTACTGAGGAGGGTGTGTCGGGGGTCCGGGGCAGGCGGGCCGGCGCGAGGGCTCAGACCTTCAGCCCGGCGGCGTGACGACGCGCGTAGTCGGCCGCATGGTCCGCGAAGGCCGCCTTGAGCCGCCGGGTGACCGTGTCCGGCCCGGTGCGAAACCCGTGGCCGTCGATGCGCGCCACCGGCTGCAGATCCTTGGTCGTGGAGAGCAGGCAACACTCGTCGATGTCCGCCAGATCCTGCGGGCGGATGGTTTGCTCGCGCGCGACCACGCCCGCGGCCGCGGCGATTTTATCGAGCAACAGTCCCCGGGTGATGCCGGCGAGAATGCCGGCCGACAGCGGCGGCGTGAGCAACTCCCCGGCGCGCACAAAGCCGAGGTTGCAGACCGCCGCCTCGGTGATCTCGCCGGCCAGATTGAGGATGACCACCTCGTCGGCTCCGCGGACCCGGGCCTCGCGCAGACAGAGCAGGTTGTTGAGATAGTTGCCGGTTTTCCAGGCCGGGTTGAGCGCGAGCGCCGGGTTGCGACGCAGCTCGGTCGCCACCGACAACACCTGCCCCTGCTCCAGCTGGTTTTCCGACAACGTCGGCACCGGTTGCACCAGCAATACATAACCGGGCCGGTCGGCCAGCGCCGGGTCCAAGCCGATGCGTCCGTCGCCGCGGCTGATTTGCAGCCGGATATACAATTCACCCGCATCATCCGTCGCGCGCCCGTAGGCCGCGACCGTCAGGCGGATCTGTTGCAACAACGCATCACGATTCCATGGCAGTCCCAGATGCAACGCCGCCGCCGACCGCTCGAGACGCTTCCAGTGCTCCTCCCAGGCGAATATAACCCGGTCGTAGGTCCGCCAGACTTCGTAAATCGCGTCGCCATATAAAAACCCCCGGTTGAGCGGAGAGATCGACGGCTCGGAGGCGGGATGCAGACGACCGTTGGTATTGGCCTGAATATAAGGTGTCATGGCGAAAGGCGTTCCCCAGCCGACCAGACTGTTCGCGCGGGGCAAGTGACAAATAAAGAGACCCGGCCACAACGGGCCGGGTCTTGAAAGTCAAAAGCGACTGGTCTGGCGGCGATCAGCCCTGCTGCTCGGGGGCGGGAGCGGGAGCAGGAGCGGCCTCGACGGCGGCGCGGGCCTTCACCAGACCGGCTTCCTTCTTGATGTTCTGCACGCTGGGCAGGGAGATGCCGGTGGCTTTGGAGATCTCGGCGCCGGACTTGCCTTCCTGGACGGCGGCGATCACCTGGGCCTTGAGCTCGGGGGTGATCTTGGTGCGGGTGCGCTTGCCGGACTTGGCGGCTTTGGCGGCTTTGGCGCCCTTGGGGGCTTTCGCAGCCTTGGGAGCTTTGACGGCTTTCGCGCCCTTGCGTCCCTTGCCCTTGCCGGACTTGGCGGAGGCGGCCTTCAGGGCCTTGATAAAATCGTTGAGATTGCCAAAACCGAAGTCGTGGGGGAGCGAAGCCAGCGCCAGCTCGCGCTCGCTAAGAACGCTCTTTTCGAGCTCGGCGACCTTGGCCTTGGCGGCCTCAAGTTGATTTAGTTTGTCGATGAATTGTGCCATACGTGGCTATAAACAGCCGCTCGCGGCGCTTTTATCAAGTGCAATATCGACTTATATCAAAATCGGCCGGTTTTATATTGTCATGGCATGGTAGCCGCCGTCGACAATCAGCTCGGCTCCGGTGATGAACGCACCGGCCGGACCGGCCAGCAACAGGGTCGCCCCGACCAGTTCGTGCGCCTCTCCGAAGCGCTTCATCGGGGTGTGTCCCAGGATGGCGGCGACGCGGTCGGGCGTGAGCACCTTGCGGTTTTGCTCGGCCGGAAAAAAACCGGGGACGAGCACGTTGACGCGCACACGCTGCGGCGCCCATTCGCGGGCGAGGTTCTTGGACAGGTTGTGCACCGCCGCCTTCGACGCGGAATAGGTGAACACCCGCGACAACGGCACGACTCCGGACATCGAGCCAAGATTGATGATCGATCCACCCTCCCCGCGCTCCACCAGGTATTTGCCAAACACCTGGCAGCCAAGAAACACGCCCTTGTAGTTAATGCCCATGATGCGGTCGCACTCCTCTTCGCCAATCTCCAGAAAGGGGGTCGGCGAGTTCACGCCCGCGCCGTTGATCACTATATCAACCTTGCCGTGCAATTTGAGAACCTCGGCCAGCAACGTCTCCAAGGCGGCCTTGCTGCTGGCCTCGGACGCGATAAAGACGGCCTCGCCGCCGGCGGACCGGATACGTTCCAGGCGGACGACGGCCTTGTCGGGATTGCGGCCGACCAGCACCACCTTCGCTCCGGCGGAGGCGAGCCCCTCGGCCATCGCGCCACAGAGTTCGCCGGTGCCACCGATCACGACGGCCACCCGACCGCTGAGAGAAAAAACCGAGGAAAGATAGTCGGAGGGAGTAGTCATGGAACGGCCACGCTAGGTTTCGCCCCCGCGCCGGCGACAGCCCTCGCATGTGAATCAATTTTCAGGCGACCCCGGCTTGCCATGTCCGGGGAGCCTGCGGTTGTATGCAAGGCTCCATGAGCAACCCTGCGTCCTCTGACCCGGTTTCCATCGCCATCGTCGGCTGCGGCTCGATCGCACCGACCCACGCCAAGGCCCTGGCCGGCCTGCCCGGACACTACCGCCTCACCCACTGCTGCGACCAAGACCGCGCCAAGGCCGATGTCTTCGCCAAACAATACGGCCTGCAAGCCATCGACTGGCAGGCGCTGCTGGACGATTCCACCATCGAGTCCATCTCGCTTTGCGTGCCCAGCGGCCTGCACGCCCGACTCGGCGCGGAGGCTCTGCAGAACGGCAAGCACGTCATTATCGAAAAGCCCATGGACGCCACCCTGGAGGCCTGCGACCAACTCCTCGCCGCCCACGCCGCCGGCGACCGGATCCTCTCCATCATTTCCCAACACCGCTTCGACCCCGGCAGTCAGCGCGTGCACGGCCTCCTGAACGAAAACGCCCTCGGCAAACCGGTGCTGATCGACGTCAACATTCCCTGGTATCGCACCCAGGAATACTACGACTCCGGCGACTGGCGCGGCACCTGGGCCATGGACGGCGGCGGCTGCCTCATGAACCAGGGCGTGCACACCGTGGACCTCATGCTGTGGCTGTGCGGACCGGTGAAAAGTGTCTTCGCCCGCACCCGCACCGCCGCCCACGAACGCATCGAGGTCGAGGACGTCGTCTCCGCCTCGCTTGAGTTCGCCAACGGCGCCATCGGCACCCTGCTCGCCTCGACCGCCTGCTACCCCGGCTTCCTCGCCAAGCTCTCCATCTACGGCACCGACGGGACCGCCGTCCTCGAAGGCGACGAACTCGTGACCCTCGCCATTCGCGGCCAGGAAATGCAAACCGGCGCGCGCGGCACCGCCCACGCGCTGCAAATCGCCACCGGCGGCACCAAGTCCGCGACCGCCCACAGCTCGCCCATCCCCGGCCCGACCACCGACGGCGGCTGGGCCTGGGGCGACGCCCACCGCGCCCAGTTCGTGGACTTCTTCGAAAGCGTGCGCTCCGGCCGGCCGCCCCTCGTCGACGGCCGCTCCGGGCGCGACGCCGTCGCCCTCATCAAGGCCGTCTACGAATCGGCCCGCACCGGACAACCCGTCCCGCTGTAAGCCACGCCGCGTCCCCGGTTAAGATCACGGCATTCGGCTTGCGCGCGACTCCCCCGCGGATGTTATTGCACGCCATGCCGCGAATCCCGATCGAAGATCTTTGCCAAGACGTCGTCGCCAAGGCCCAGCGCGGCCTGCACATCAGCGACGAGGACCTGTGCGCCCGCGCCGAAATCACCGCGCCCGAGCTGGCCGCCGTCAAGGCCGGCAAGGGCCGCGTCGCCGTCATTCGCCGCCTCGCCCGCCAGCTCAAGCTCAACCCCAGCGCCCTCGAGGGCCTCGCCGCGCAATCCTGGTATCCCGAATGCCCCGCCTTCCGGCACGGCTTCATGATGTTCAACACCCCGCACGAGGACATGACCGTGAACAACTACCTCGTCTGGGACGCCAAGACAAAGCTCGCCGCCGCCTTCGACAGCGGCGCCGACTGCACCCCCACCCTCGACTTCATCGAAGCCGAAGGCCTGCGTGTGAAATACATCTTTCTCACCCACACCCACGAGGACCACGTCGCCGATCTCCCCCGCCTCGCCGCCGCCACGCAGGCCGAGGTCTGGGCCCCGGAAGCCGAACCATCGGACCTGCCCGGCGCCCGCACCTTTCCCGAAAACGCCTACTTCCACCTCGACGGCCTCGCCATCAAGACCCTGCTCACCTCCGGCCACTCGCCCGGGCAGACCACCTTCTACATCACCGGCCTGAGCTGGCCGCTCGCCATCGTCGGCGACTCCCTCTTCGCCGGCTCCATGGGCGGCAGCGCCACCCGCTACGACGAGCAACTGCGCAACAACATCGAAAAAATCACCCGCCTCCCCCGCTCCACCGTGCTCGCCCCCGGCCATGGACCGCTCACCACCCTGGCCCAGGAACTGCGACACAACCCCTTCATCGCCCGCTGACCCTCCGCCGAACCCGACGGGAAGGTTTGGGTAGACAACGCTAACGATTGGCAACAGAAAGGCTGCGCCCCCAACGTGAACAACACCTATCGCAAAAGTGGGATGATCGTCACCCTGGCCGCCAGCCTTTCGCTGGCCGTGGTCCTGCTTGCCAGAGACGAGAGGCTGCGCGAGCAACTCGGCAACAACTACTGGATCATCAGCCTGTCCCTGATCGGAGCCATCCTGCTCGTCCTCTCCGGCTACGTCTGGGACCGCAGCCTCCTCGAACGCATCCGCGACATCAATCACAAGGCCAAGCAGCAAAACAACCAGGACGAGGAGTTCTCCGATGACCCCGACGAGATCATCGGCCTTGCCCGCAAAATCGAGCAGATGGCCCGCTCCCTGCAAAAAGTCGAGGCCAGCTACCGCGGCATTGTCGAAGACCAGACCGACCTCATCTGCCGCTACAAGGCCGACGGCCGCCTCACCTTCGTCAACGGCACCTACGCCGACTTCTTTGGCAAACGCCGCCCCGAACTCACCGGTCAGCCCTGGGCCGTCTTCGCCTCGCCGGAGTCCCCCCTCTCCATCGGCCAGAGCTGGCCCGACGCCCTCTCCTTCGAGTGCACGCTCGACAACGGCGCCGGCACCAGTGCCGTGTATCAGTGGACCCACCGCGCCATCAAGGACCGCGACGGCACCATCTTCGAATACCAGGCCGTCGGCCACGATATCACCGGCCGCAAGGAGTTTGAATCCGCCCTCCGCCAGGCCAAGGAGGCCGCCGAATCCGCCGACCGCGCCAAAAGCGAGTTTCTCGCCATCGTCAGCCACGAAATCCGCACGCCCATCAACGGCGTGGTCGGCTTCGCCCGCCTCCTGCGCGAAGGCCCGCTCAACCCGGAGCAAACCGGCTACGTCGAGACCATCCATCGCTGCGGCCTCAGCCTTGAAACCCTCGTCACCGACATCCTCGACCTCTCCAAGATCGAGGCCGGCCGGCTGGAGATATCCCGCTCGCCCTTCTCGCTGATCGACTGCGTCGACGACGTGATCAATCTGCACAAACCCGCCGCCGCCGCCAACGGCATCGGCCTGCGCGTCAAAGCCTCCTCCGACCTGCCGGCGATCCTCAACGGCGACCAAGACCGCCTCCGGCAAATCCTCAACAACCTCGTCGGCAACGCGCTCAAGTTCACCGAAAAAGGCGAGATCGTCGTCAGCATCTCGGCCACCGTCGGCCCCGAGGTCCGCCCGGCGGCGATGCGCGACATCCGCCTCTTTTGCGCGGTGAGCGACACCGGCATCGGCATCCCCGCCGAGCAGATGGAAAAACTCTTCCGCCCCTTCAGCCAGATCGACACCTCGACCCGCCGGCGGCACGGCGGCACCGGCCTGGGCCTGGTGATTTCCAAACGCCTCTGCGAACTGATGGGCGGCGAAATCAGCGTGCACAGCAAACCCGGCCAAGGCTCGGAGTTCCGCTTCAACGTGCTGATGGAATATCAGCAGGGCGACTCCCGCACCCCGTTTGTGCGGAAGGCCGAGGCCACCCGCTGAGCGCTTGGTGAGATTCCTGCATTTCCTGACTTGCCCCGCGAAAAAAAGCGCGGCAAATTCGGCCCCCTTTCAGTTCAAGGCGCGATAGCCAAGTGGTAAGGCCGAGCTCTGCAAAATCTAAAGAGCAGGATTTCCCTAATGCGTCCTACCTTTTCGGATACAACCTTTCAGAGGTAAAACCGGCGTTTCGCCCTTTCCGACTGTTTCCGAAAACACCTCTATTTTTTCAATAGGCGTAGAAAAAGGGGCGTAGAAAAATCCTACTCATTTAATGGCTGCGGACTCTTGAGACTGATCCGCCCCAGCCTCAACGGGGGGCAATGAGGGCGGATTGAAAAAATAGGTGATAACGAAGATTCCAAAGCCTCCACCAGCAGCCATGGCCAATACGCCGATCCGCGCTTTCACGTTCAGAAAGCCGCAAAACGCCGTAGATACCAATGCCCCGCACATGCACATCAATACTCGAATGACCCACCATTGAGTGGGATTCAGCGGAGCCATGACAAAAACCAGAACCAGGCATACGAGGAAACCGATTAGCCCCGCATAAAAACCGTGCTCCTTGAGTTTTTGCACGAGCTTATCGGTGCCTGCTTCAGCTCTCTCCTCATTGAGGTTGTGGTGCATAAGGTCATTACTTGCGAGAGATGCAGCTAGGACTGCTGCGGCGGTTCTGGACTGCTCGGCCATGTGCGAGGACATCGTTAAGAGCAAGGCGCGGATACCTTCAGGAAAGTCTTTCGTCTGTTGACGGATGTGTGCGTCACCCTCTTGCGGTGACATCAGCGAAGCCTCATCAGCAATGCGCTTTGCAACCCCGTCTAGGTCTGAGTCCATAATCAGCCGACTCGACCGTGCCAAAAATAGATGGGCCTAACGTCATCCAAGCTGACTTCAAATTTAGAGTCAGTTGTCTTGTCAGGAAGAAACTTCGGAATCTCACCGAAAGTCTTAAACCCCCTCAATGGCTGATTAGTGTGGGGGGAACGCACTTGAAGCTCATACTCCATCAGACCGGCAGCAGTGAGTTCACCCAGAATCATCGCCAGCTCATCACGGGATTGTGCGTTTACCTCGTCAGCGAGCTGGTCCAGAGTCACGCGAAACGCCTTTCCACTAGACAACAGCTCCCCCAGCCGAGCAATCGCCTCGCGCTCGCTTGGGTGCCTAGCTTGATATGAGACCGCCCATATTCCTCTGCTTCTGAGAGTAGGCCGATAAGTTCAGGTATCGTTAAATCGTTATTTTTCAGCGCGGGGAGCAGCCTGTCCTTTTTTAAGTCAGCCCAACTACCCGCCGAATGAGTCAAATCCTTGGATTTCAAGTAATCCCTGATTACTGATAACGTTGTGACTTGCTCCAATAGCACGAAGCGTCCCCAGTGTTCTGTTGAAAGCGCTTGCTGACATACCCTTGCGCACCGTCTTTGCCTGTGGTGCAACGAAGCCGGTGCCCTCCCGCAACGCTTTGGCCCCCCAATGCTGGCACTCCGTCGGCGTAATCCGCCGCGCATCCCTCGCCGCAAGCTCTGGCCACGTTTTCCGCAGCGCCTTCACAGCAATTTCACGCCGGGTTTTGCTACCGGGGCGGAGGGATGAGTCATCGGCAGTTCTTGCCAAGAAAATGCGGATAAAACGCTCCACCGTAGTCTCGCCAGCTCCGCCATTAACGTTCTCCGCGTTCATCACCAAACCCTTGGCACGCGCCTCTTTCTCAAAGTCAGAGAGGCGAAGCTTGGCGATGGATGGAGAGGAAGTTTTCAGAGACTTCCAAATCTCCTTGCCGTTGACTTTGACCCTTGCGTAATATCCTCCGCTTTGACTGTTGCGGACTAGGTTCGTGACGTTCGTTCTTTCCCAACGCTTTTTGCTTGATGCAGCACCGGTTGATTCTTTCGTAACCACTCCTGCATCAGTCTCTTGTTTATGCATTTTCATTGCATTAGCGTAGAAATGAAGCGTAGAAAATAGCGAGAGGTTAGTTTATCAGTCCTCGTAAGCAGTTAAAATTCATATATTTAGGCGCGATAGCCAAGTGGTAAGGCCGAGCTCTGCAAAAGCTCTACCGCCGGTTCGATTCCGGCTCGCGCCTCCAATTTTCCTTTGGACAAGCTGGGGCAAGTTCCGACTCCCCAGCCCATTCCATCACCTGACGCAAGCCATGGTCTTGGTCAGGGCTGGACACTCTCACCCCGAGAATACCGCTTTGCGGTGAACCTATCGGTGAACATGACGGCGCGGTGATTTTCGCCATCTCCTGGAACAGCGGTAAAGCGTTCGCATCGGTGTAAACCTCCATGGTCAGTCGTGCATCGCTGTGGCGCATGAGTTCCTGAGCCACGCGCATCGGAACGCCCATGCGATGCAGTATCGTGCAGAACGTCTTTCTGAACGCGTGAAAGTCGAAGCGGCGGCCAATGCTGTCCACGTAGGGAATGCCCAACCGATCCAAATCACGCCGTAAGGTCGGCATGCGCGGAATGCGGTAATGAAACACGCGGCCGACAGGATTGCCGCCCTTCTTGGCCTTGAGATCCCGCAACGCCGTGGCGAGCGGTGGCAGAAGCGGCAGCGTAGCCCCGCGCTTGCTCTTGGTCGTGGAAGCCCGCACGCGCAGGCAAGGAAGCTCCGCTCGCAAATCCACGTCGCACCAGTCCAGCAACTTCATTTCGTTCCGTCGCAGTCCCGTGTATGCGGCAACCAAATACACCAGACCGCGAGGCCCCGACGTGGTGATAAGCTGCCGCAATTCGTCATCGGTGAGAGCGCGACGCATCACGGTTTCACGCCCGCGAGTCTGCGCCTTCACCACGTTCTTAAAGGGTTTGCCTTGCCAACGCTGATTGCGGTCCAACCACACGAAGAAGGCCGACAGGTAGGCCAGATACTCGTTGGACGTTTTGGGCGCCATCGTTTGCCGCGTGCGCCAGCGGTTGAAGCCGTCCGAGGTCATGTCCCCGAGACGCATCCATGTGCAGTCCTTGCACACGCGCAGAATGGCGTTCACCGCCGCCGTGGCATGTTTCTTCCCGCGTCCACGGGCCGCGATTTCCTCGCGGTATTCCTCAACCAGCACCGACACCGACAACGCCGCCGACTCCCGCAGCGGCTTGGGAATGCCAATGCCGAGAAGCTGAGCCTCCTTCTCGTCAACGATCTGTTTCAGCTTCGCTTGGGCGAGGTGTTTTTGAGGCACGCCCAGCGGGATGTTGAAAATTTTCGGCCCGTTGCTCAACCGATACTTGCCACGATAAACGCGGCTTCCCTTACGCTTGAAAACGCACTGATACATCAGCCAGTGCCCTTCTCCATCAACGCAGCCAGGGAATCTTGTTTCACCAGCCGCAGGCCCCGAATTTTCACGCTGAGCAACTTCCCCTCGTCGATCAAACGACGGATGGTTTTGTCCGAGCATCCGAGACGGGTTTCCGAGGCGTTCGCCGCGTTCATTGAAGAAGGCCAGAGCCTTCGAGGGATCACTATGCAGGTTCATGCGATTTTCTCCTTTTGGTGGTCTATGGTTACGACCTCGACACCCCCCACCGACAGGGTGACGCGATCAAATGGGTTGCGCAGTTCGGGCCAAAGCCGGTCCCACAGCACGCGGGGCGATTCACCGACCGCAGGCCCTACGATTTGCAGGCGTTCCGCGAACTCTTCGCGCTGCGCTGCGAGGAGATCGGCATGCACGCTGCCACCCCCTTCCCCGTCTCGCGGTCGTCGTTTTCTTTTACGGGGGCGGCGGTCTGTCCCCGTGGTCTTGATGACGGGAGCGCTTTCACCCTCGGCCGGATTCCGGCCGGTCTCTTCCCGCGATGTGCCGCGGCAGGCGACTACGCTTGCGCTTCGTGTCCTGCCTATCTGGGGGTGAATTTCACCCCCAGCCCCCCGCATGGAGCGCACAACGGCGAGGACCGCCGCTTGCAGGTTCGCGGGTAGGTCTGGCCATGCGTTGACAACCTCAGCCAATTCCGGCCCGAGGTTCCCAGCGTCAAGGGAACCTATTGGTGAACGCGGGGGCGGTTCGCCCTCTGTATCCCCTTCGTCTTCAGTGGATTTTAAATCGACCGCATTGCCGTTCGATTCCGGCTCGCGCCTCCAATTTTAAACCGCAATCCCGCAAGGGACTGCGGTTTTTTTTGCAGTCGCTTTTCAGCCGAATGGCTCGCTACAGCGGTTTGAATAAAGTCGTAGCCGCGAGCGCCAGCGGGCGATTCATTCACTCGCTGGTGCTCGCGGCTACAAATCGGAAGCCCTTCGCGAAATAATATCCACCAAGCGCTTTTCGAGGGCATCACGTTGTTCGCCCACCGCTCCTCCGCTGCGACCATGAAACCTCCGCGTCGGCGATGACGCGTTCACGCCGCCGGCGAACGCGACGGCGCAACGCGATCAACCCAGCAGCTTCGCCACCTGGCTCACATCCTTGTCGCCACGACCACTGAGGTTGATGATCAGGATCTCGTCTTTGCGCATTTCCTTGGCGCGCTTGATGCCGTGCACGATCGCGTGGGACGACTCCAGCGCAGGGATAATGCCCTCGGTGCGCGAAAGCAGTTGAAAGGCTTCCAGCACCTCATCGTCGCAGGCGTGCGCGTAACCGATGCGACCGGTGTCGCGGTAGTAGGCGTGCTCGGGTCCGATGGCGGCGTAGTCGAGTCCGGCGCTGACCGAATGGGTCAACTCGATCTGACCGTCGGGGTCCTGGAGAATGTAGGTCTTGCTGCCTTGGAGCACGCCGAGTTTGCCGCCCTCGAAACGGGCCGCGTGCTCGCCGCGCTTGATGCCGTGGCCGCCGGCCTCGACGCCGATCATGCGCACGGACTTGTCGTTGAGAAACTCGAAGAAGAAACCGATGGCGTTGGAACCGCCGCCGACACACGCGATCATCTCGTCGGGCAGGCGTCCCTCGGCAGCCATGATTTGCTCGCGGACCTCCTTGCCGATGACGCGGTGAAAATCGCGGACCATCATCGGATACGGGTGCGCGCCGAGCGCGGAGCCGAGGATGTAGTGGGTGTCGCGGACGTTGGTCACCCAGTCGCGCATGGCCTCGTTGACGGCCTCCTTGAGGGTTTTCTGGCCGGCCTCGACGCCGCGCACCTCGGCGCCCATCAGGCGCATGCGGAAGACGTTGAGCGCCTGCCGCTCCATGTCGACCGCGCCCATGTAGATGACGCATTGCAGCCCGAACTTGGCGCAGACCGCCGCGGTGGCCACGCCGTGCTGGCCGGCGCCAGTCTCGGCGATGATGCGCTTCTTGCCCATGCGACGGGCGAGGATGGCCTGGCCGATGGCGTTGTTGATCTTGTGCGCGCCGGTGTGCAGCAGGTCTTCGCGCTTGAGGTAAATCTTGGCGCCGCCGCAGTGCTCGGTGAGACGCGCGGCGTGGTAGAGCCCGGTCGGGCGGCCGGCGAATTCCTTGAGCTCGCGGCGCAGTTCCTCGACGAACTCGGGATCCTTTTGCGCGGCCTCGTAGGCCTGGCCCAGCTCGGCGAGCGCGGTCATGAGCGTCTCGGGCACGTAAACGCCGCCAAACTGGCCGAAGCGGCCTTTGGCGTCGGGCAAGGAGGTCGGGGCTATCTGGGCGGCGGTGGAGTCTGACATGGAGTGGCACAATTCACACGGACTCCGGCGTGTCTGCAAGGCGACAAGTGGGTTCGCGCATCGGTCAAGGGGGGACGCGGCACTTTTCGCAAAGTTTATTCCTCGCGAAGCGACGGCAAAAGACCCTGTGCTCGGGACGTATGTTCACCGTCCCCTTTCGTGCCTTGCTGACTTCATGCGCAACGCTGTTCGCCTGCCTGGCGGCCACCGCGGTCGCGTCCGCCCAGGAGGGGATTTGGAAAGGCTACATCGCCATCGACGCCGCCACCGGCGAGACGCTGTTGGAGGACAACCCCGACGTGGTCGCGCCGCCGGCCAGCATGACCAAGCTCATGACCTTCGCGGTGGTCTCCGACCAGATCAAGGCCGGGGCCATCGCGCTCGACACCGTCGTGCAAATCACCCGCGAGGACGCCGCCATGGGCGGCACCCAGGTGTTTCTCGACCCGCGCGAGAGCTTCACCGTGGAGGAGCTCATCCACGCGTTGATGATCCAGTCGGCCAACGACGCCGCTCATGCCCTCGCCCGCGCCTCGGCCGGCTCGGTGGACACTTTCGTCGATCTCATGAACGCCAAGGCCCGCGCGCTCGGCATGACCAACACCATCTTCCGCACGCCGCACGGCCTGCCCCCGTCCAGTCGCAAGGAGGCCGACGGCGACCTCACCACGCCGCGCGATTTTGCCAAGCTCAGCCGCCACCTCGTGCAAAGCACCGACGTGATCCAATACGCCTCGGTGCGCCGGCGTGTTTTCGGCCCGCTGCGCAAGGAACCGATGCAGATGATCAACCACAACAAGCTGCTCGTCAGCACCGAGGGCGTCGACGGCCTCAAGACCGGCTACACCAAGGGCGCCGGCTATTGCCTGAGCGCGACCGCGCTGCGCGGCGGCAAACGCGTCGTCGTGGTCATCATGGGCGCGTTCGGTCCCGGCGGTCAGGTCGACCTCGGCCGGTCGCGCGACCGCAAGGCGGCGGACATCCTCAACCGCGCCTTCGCCGCCCTGCCCGCCGGCAGTCCGAAATTTGTCGGCGCCCACGATCCGGGCGCCCCGGCGGCGCTCACTCCGCAACCGGTCGCTCCCGGCGGCGCGTTGATCCCCCAGCCCGTCGAGCCCGCCAAACACGAGGAGCCGACGGTGAAGTTTGTTTTTCCGCCCAAGTGAGCCCCTTACCCCCGTCGGGCCGGGTTTGAAATCAGACGAAAGCCGGCGCAGGTTGTCGTCATGGCGTCGCCCATCCCATCGTTCAAAGGCCTGCTGCTTGACCTCGACGGCACGCTCTACGTGGGCGACTCGCCGCTGCCGGGCGCGGTGGACGCGCTCAACCGTATCCACTCCGCGGGCACGCCCGTCCGCTTCCTGACCAACACGACCAGCAAGCCACGCTCCGCGATCATCGCCCACGCGCGCGACCTGGGCCTCAGCATCGATCCGCGGCATCTCTACACCCCGCCGATGGTCGCGCGTGACCTGCTCCTGGCGGCCGGCCGCACCCGCTGCCACTGCCTGCTCACACCCGAAGTGATCGCCGACATCGAGGGCATCGAGCAGGTCGACGAGAACCCCGACGCGGTCGTGCTCGGCGACATGGGTAATCTGTTCACCATCGACCGGCTCGACCGGGCCCTGCGGTTTTTGTTGGACGGCGTTCCGTTCTACACGCTCGCGCGCAACCGCTGTTTCCGCGCCGGCTCCGGCCTGCGGCTCGACGTCGGGGCCTACGCCGTCGCGCTGGAATTTGGTTCGCGACGCGAGGCCGTGTTGCTGGGCAAACCCGCGGTCCATTTTTTCAAGGCCGCGCTCAACGACATGGCGCTCGCCCCGGAGGACGTGATCATGGTTGGCGACGACATCGAGGGCGACGTCGCCGGCGCGCAAAACGCGGGCATCCGCGGCGTGCTCGTGCGCACCGGCAAGTTCCGCGAGTCCGACCTGCAACGCGGCATCACCCCCGACGCCGTCCTCGCCAGCTTCGCCACCCTCGTCGCCCCCGCCCGCTAGTGACTTCGCAAATACATTGTCACTTAATAAGTGACATTTAAAAACTTCATAAAAAGAGACTAAAGTCATTTGTCACTTAATAAGTGACAGATGGCTGCGGGTCGGGAGGCGGCTGGGATCAGCCCAGGGGATAGAGGTGGCGGGTGGTGATTCCGTCGATTTTGGCGAGCACTTCGGCGTTCAGGACGAGGTCGGCGGCGAGCAGGTTTTCCTCAAGCTGCGCCATCGTGGTCGCGCCAAAAATGGTCGAGGCGACGAAGTCCTTTTGTTTGCTCCACGCCAGACACATGGGAACGAGACCGAGACCGGCCTCCTTGGCGAGCGCGCCAAGCTCGGTGACGGTGGCGAGGCTCTTTTCGTTGACGAAGCGGTGGCCCATTTTCTTTTGCCGCTCGCCCTCGCCCTTCAGGTATTCGGTGAAACGCGCGCCTTCGGGCAGTGCGCCGCCGTTGTATTTGCCGGAGCACACGCCGGCCCCGAGCGGCGAATACGGCAGGCAGCTGATTTTCTCGCGGCGACAGATGTCGGCGAGCGCGTCCTCGAAGCGGCGGTTGATGATCGAGTAGTTGTTTTGAATCGTCTCGTAACGGGCGAGTCCGCGGGCCTGCGCGACGGCCTCGGCCTTCATCGTGCCCCAGGCGGTTTCGTTGCTGGAGCCGGCGATGCGGATCAGGCCCTCGTCCTTGAGCTCGGTGAGGGCCGCGAGGGTTTCCTCATAGCCGAAGTCGTGGTCGGGCCAGTGCGTCTGGTAGAGGTCAACATAGTCGGTCTGCAATCGACGCAGGCTGCCCTCGATGGCCTGGCGGATGTGATGGCGATCCAGCGCGGCGGTGCCGTTGCGCACGGGCGGCACGAACCAGCCGTGCGCGGGACCGACGACCTTGGTCGCGAGGATGACGGAGTCGCGGGGCTTGGTCTTGAGCCAGCGGCCGACGATCTCCTCGGTGCGGTTGACGTATTCAGCCTTGGGCGGGACGGGGTAGATCTCGGCCGTATCGTAAAAGTTGATACCGGCCTCATGCGCACGGTCGAGCAGCGCGAAGGCCTCGGCCTCGGTGTTGCGGGCGCCGAAGGTCATCGTGCCGAAGCACAGGTCGGTGACCACGATTCCACTGCGTCCCAGTCGTCGTTTTTCCATGCCGGCAGACAAACAGGCGCGGATGATGGCGCAACCGCTTCAGGTTGTTTTTTTGATCGAGGCGACCGCCAGACGTTCGCCGGCCGCGATGCAGGCGGTGAGCGCGACGCCGTCGCGGACGTTGCCGCCGATGTGAAGACCGGGCTGCCGTTGCTCGCATGTCTTGATCGCGTGCAGAAAACGTTCGTGGCCGAGATTGTATTGGGGAATCGCGGCGGGCCATCGGCGCCGACGCACAAACACCGGTTCGCCCTCGACACCCAGCAGGTCGCGCAGTTCGGCTCGGGCGAGCGACAGCAGTTCGTCGTCGGACTTGCCGGCGAGATCGGGGCGCAGCACGCCGCCCAGCATGACGGTCAGGCCAACATGACCCTCCGGGGCGCGCCGCGGAAACAGCGTCGATGAAAACAACACGCCCATGACATCGCGCCGCTCGACCGGCGGCAGCAGCACGCCGAAGCCGTCCAGTGAATGCGCGACCTGTTCGCGGCGATAGCCGAGGTAGAGTGAAGTCACCGACGGATACTCGACCGCCTGCAGCGCGGCCAGCGGCCGCTCCCCTGCCCGGTTGATTTGCAACGCAGCCAGCGCGGCGGCGGGCAACGCCAGGATCACCGCGTCGCCCGTCCAGTCACCGACCCGGCAAACCGGTCCGGTGGTGATCGCGTCAATCCGGGCGCCCAAACGCACAGATCCTGTCGGGAGCGTGTCCGCCAGTGCGGCGACCAACACGCCGAGTCCGTCGTCAAACGACACGATGCGAGCCGGTCCGCGACGGCCGCCCGCGGCGCGTTTGGCCTTGGCCGAGGCCTTCAGGCCGCGCAGCAGCGAGCCGTGCGCGCGTTCCATTTTCCAGAGCGTGGGAAACGCGTGTTGCGCGGAGAGTTTTGCCGCGTCGCCGGCGTAGATGCCGGACACCATCGCGGCCACCGCGTGATCGACGGCCTCGCGGCCAAAGTGATCGCGGAAAAACTCCGCCACGCTGACGTCGTCGGGGCGCGCGAGCGGCCGTTTGAACAGGTCGCCGAACAAGCGTAGCTTCGCGCCAAACGACAGCAACGGTGTGCCCAGAAAAGCCCCGGGCGACAACGGTGCGGCCAGCAGTTTTCCGTCGCGAACGAGATAACGGTTGCGCGCCGCCGGGTTGGCCTCCTGCAGGCGTTCCGCCAGGTTCAGCTCCGCGAGCAGACGCGTGAACTCGGGACAGTTGTCCTGGATGCTGTTGGGGCCGGACTCGACCAACCAGTCGCCGTCGCGCTCGGTGCGGATGCAACCGCCGAGGCATTCCGAGGATTCGAACACCGTGACGCGGTGCCCCTCGCGCACCAAGCGATGGGCGGCGACCAGACCGGTGATGCCGCCTCCGATGATGGCGATGGACTTGATGGGAGTGGACATGGCTCAGCGCCAGTGGGTGACGGTATCGACCAGCGCCTGCATGTTCTCGATCTTGGCCTGCGGGGTGATGCCGTGGCCGAGGTTGAAAATGTGGCCGGCGGTGCCGCGCATGGATTCGAGGATGCGGCCCGCCTCGCGGCTGACGATCTCCGGCGTGGTCTGCATGAGCACGGGATCGAGGTTGCCCTGCACGGCGACGTTGGCCGGCAACGTGCGGCGCACCACGGCGAGGTCGTTGGTCCAGTCGACGCTGATCGCGCGCACGCCGCAGAACGCCTGGTCGGTCAGGTGCGGCGCGGTGCCCTTGGCGTAAAGGATGATCGGAAAGTCGGCCGGCAACGCCTGCACCACGCGACGAATCCAGCGCAACGAAGCCGCCTCGTAATCCTGCCCGGCGAGGATGCCGCCCCACGAATCGAAGATCTGGATGGCGTCGGCGCCGGCCTCGATCTGCATCTTGAAATAGGCGACGAGCGCGTCGCTGAGCTTGGTCATGAGCGCCTCGAAGAGCGCCGGCTCGGTGTAGAACAGCAGCTTGCTGCGCTCAAAATCGTCGGAGCTGCCGCCCTCCAGCATGTAGGTGGCGAGCGTCCACGGAGAGCCGCCGAAACCGAGGAGGGTCTTGGTGTCGCCGATCTCTTTTTTAATGAGGCGCAGGGCGGCGGCGACGTAGTCGAGTTTCTCCGGAACGGCGGAGGCGGGGTTGAGCGCTTCGATCTGGGCTTGGTTATCAATGCGGAAATCCATCGCGATGCCGCCGGTGTCGCGGAAGGCATAGCCCTGGCCCAGCGCCTCGGGGATGACGAGGATGTCGGAGAACAAAATCGCCGCATCTAGCGCGAAACGCTTCAGCGGTTGCAGCGTGACCTCGGTCGCCAGCTCGGGCGTCTTGACCATGTGCAGGAACGACGACTGGGCCTTGAGCGCCCGGTATTCCGGCAAGTAACGACCGGCCTGGCGCATAACCCAGATCGGGGGGCGGTCGAGCGGCTGGCAGGCCAGCGCGGCAAGGAAACGTTCGCGTGAAGTCATGTGCGGTAAATGGAGGTGAGCCGGCCGGGACTTGGCCACAAAAAGGCGCTGTTAGGAGTGAAAAACATGACTCACGCCACAATGGAATTCCGCCTTGCCGACAGGGGTGTAATACATAGTTTTACGCCATGATTAAGACCATTTCCAAAGTCGGTAACTCGCAAGGCGTGATCTTCGACAGCGCCTTGATGGAATTGGCGCGACTCAAGGTCGGCGACGCCGTCGATGTCGTGGTGCATGACAGTGGTGCGATCACGCTGACGCCGATTCGGCCGGTGATCACTCCCAAACAGGCCGGGCAAGTCGCCGAAGACGTCATCAAAGACTACAACGAAGTCTTTCGCCGTCTGTCGTGAGCACTCCCCTTGCCCATCTGACCGTCGCCTCGGTCGAGGCGATTCACGCTGCTGCATTGCGTGCACATGGCGGTGGTGCCGGCCTGCGTGATCGCGGCATGCTGGAGTCCGCTGTTGCAGCTCCGCAGGCCACGGCGTTCGGCGAACCCGTTTTCACAGAAACGGTCGAGATCGCGGCGGCCTACCTGTTCTACCTTTGCCGTAACCATCCGTTTGTGGACGGCAACAAGCGCGTCGCCTTGGGTGCGTGCCTCGTCTTTCTACGTTGTAACGGCGTGATTGACCGTCCTCCGCGCGACGAGGCGGGCATCGCCGCATGGGAGTCTCTGGTCCTGGATGTGGCCGCGTCACGATTGGATCGCGACGCGACAACGCTGCGGTTGCGGGCCTTGCTGCGTAAGGAACCTTGATCGGCCGGGGTCAACGCCCCCGGCTACAAGCTCATCAGAGCCAGTCGCGTGGGCGGAGGTAGTCGTTGAGCTCGGCCTCGGGGGTGCCGGGCTCGGCGGTCCAGTTGTAGGTCCAGGCGGCCAGCGGGGGCATGCTCATCAGGATCGACTCGGTGCGGCCGCCGCTTTGCAGGCCGAAGTGGGTGCCGCGATCAAAGACGAGGTTGAACTCGACGTATCGACCGCGCCGATACAACTGAAAGTCGCGCTCGCGCTGCCCGTAGGGCTCGTCCTTGCGGCGTTGCACGATGGGCACGTAGGCGGGCACGTAGGCGTCGCCGACGGCGCGCATCAACGCGAAACTTTCGTCGAAGTCGCCGGTGTTGTAATCGTCGAAGAAGAGGCCGCCGACGCCGCGGGTTTCATTGCGATGCTTCAGCAGGAAGTAGTCGTCGCACCACGTCTTGAAGCGCGGGTAGAGGTCGTCGCCGAAAGGCGCGACGGCGTCGCGGGCGACGGAGTGCCAGTGCACGGCGTCTTCGAGGCGCGGGTAGAAGGGCGTGAGGTCGAAACCGCCGCCGAACCACCAGACGGGGTTCGGACCGTCGGGGTCGGCGACGAAGAAACGCACGTTGGCGTGGCTGGTCGGCACGTGCGGGTTGCGCGGATGAATCACCAGGGACACGCCGACCGCCTGCCAGGTTTTGCCGGCCAGTTCGGGCCGGTGCGCGGTGGCGGACGGCGGGAGCTTGTTGCCAAAGACATGGGAAAAGCCGACGCCGCCTTTTTCGAAGACCGCGCCGTCGGACAGAACGCGGGAACGGCCTCCCCCGCCCTCTTCGCGGCTCCAGTTATCCTCAACGAATCTGGCGGTGCCGTCGGCCGCCTCGAGCGCGGCGCAAATACGATCCTGCAGATCGAGCAGGTAGGTTTTGACGGCGGCGAGATCGGGAGTGGCGGACATGGAAGGGAAGGACGGGGTTTAAAACGCGGAGAATTCGGAGTTTTAACGCAGAGACGCGGAGGCGCAAAGGTCGCGGAGAAGGATGCGAGGCGTTGTTTCGGGTGAGGTCGGAGTTTGCCCACAAAAGGCACAGAAAGCGCAAAAGTCAGGGGCTTCAGTATTCTGAGTCTTTTGTGCTTTTTGTGGCTAATCTTGATCGGCGGTTTTGAGGCACGGAGTTTGGCCACGAAGAGGCACAAAATGGCACAAAAAGGACTGCTGGTTTTTTGTGAATTTTAGTTACTTTTTGTGGCTAAACTCAGCGGATCGAATCCCTGCGTCCTCTGCGTCTTTGCGCCTCTGCGTTAAAAACCTCGAAGCGCTTCCACCGCGGCAACCTCAGCCCTGGTTGATGCGGTCCTTGAGGAAGGCGAGCACGTCCTGGAACTTGGCGCGGTTGCCCTCGTCGGCGGCCACGAGGTTTTCGTGGGCGGCGAGGACCATGCGGGCGTTCTCGACCTCGTCGAGCTTGGCGGCGCCCGGCAGGGCCTGCGACGGGGCCGACGCGGCGGGCAGCTCGCCGCCGGTGTCGATGTGCAGGATGTGTTCGAGGCCGAGGTTACGAATGAGTTCGAGGTTGCGCGGCCCGACCCGGGCGAGCACGAGGGTGCCGGCGGGCTGGAGCTTCAGCAGGTCCAGGGCGGCGCCGGCCAGGACTCCGAGGAAGGTGCTGTCCATGCTGGAGCAGTTTTCAAAGTCGATGACGAAGCGGGTCTTCCCGCCGGCGATCATCGCGGCGAAAAAATCGTTGAGGCTGGCGCTGTTTTGAAACGAGGCGCGGCCCTCGATGCGCACGATCACCGGATCGGAGTCGGCGTCGACGAGGTAGGTGGGTTTGGCGGGTTCGGCCATGGGAACGGCAAAATCCGGGGACGACGGCGCGGGCGGCCGTCCCCGGATTTATCGGATGTGAATCAGTTGCGGGCGATGATCTGGCGAAGCACGTAGGGCAGAATGCCGCCGTGCTGGTAGTAGTCGATTTCGATGGGCGTATCGATGCGGCAGCGCACCGTCACGTTTTCGACCGAGCCGTCCTTGCGGGTGATTTTGAGGCCGAGGTCCTGCTGGGGCTTGAGGTCGTCGCCGAGGCCGACGATGTCGTAGCTCTCGGAGCCGTCGAGTTTCAGGCTGGCGGCGTTGACGCCGTCCTTGAACTGGAGCGGGAGCACGCCCATGCCGACGAGGTTGGAGCGGTGGATGCGCTCGAAGGACTGGGCGACGACGACCTTGACGCCGAGCAGGTTGGTGCCCTTGGCGGCCCAGTCGCGGGAGGAGCCGGTGCCGTATTCCTGGCCGGCGAGGATGATGAGCGGGACGTTGTCGGCCTTGTAGGCCATGCAGGCGTCGTAGATGAAGGTCGGCTTGCCGGCGGAGACGGTGACGGACTTGTCGGGCGTGGGCACGTCGCACTCGCCGTAGTAGACGGTGTAGCCGCCTTCGACGCCGGGGCACATGGTGTTTTTGATGCGCACGTTGGCGAAGGTGCCGCGGGTCATGATGCGGTCGTTGCCACGGCGGCTGCCGTAGGAGTTGAAGTCGACGAAATCGACGCCGTTGTCACCGAGGAACTTGCCGGCGGGCGAGGTCTTCTTGATGGCGCCGGCGGGCGAGATGTGGTCGGTGGTGACGGAGTCGCCGAAGATGCCGAGGGGGCGGGCGCCGGTGATGGGCTCGATCTTGCCGGGCTCGAGCGAGAAGTCGGTGAAGAACGGGGGTTCCTGGATGTAGGTCGAGGCGGCGTCGAAGGAGTAGACGTTGCCGGTGGTCGAGGGGATCTCGTTCCACTTGGGGTTCTGCTCGGCGAAGTCGCTGTAGAGCTTGCGGAAGACCTCGGGCTTGAGGGCGGCGGCCATCTGGTCGCGGACTTCCTGGAGGGAGGGCCAGATGTCCTTGAGGAACACGGGCTGGCCGTCCTTGCCGGTGCCGATGGGCTCGGAGGTCATGTCGATGTCGACGCGGCCGGCGAGCGCGAAGGCGACGACCAGCGGGGGCGACATGAGGAAGTTGGACTTGATGTTCTGGTGAACGCGGGCCTCGAAGTTGCGGTTGCCCGAGAGCACGGAGGCGGCGACGAGGTCGTTCTTGACGACGGCTTCCTCGATGGGCGCGGCCAGCGGGCCGGAGTTGCCGATGCAGGTGGTGCAGCCGTAGCCGACGGTCTGGAAACCGAGCTGGTCGAGGTAGGGCGCGAGGCCGGTCTTTTCCAGGTAGTCGGTGACGACGCGCGAGCCGGGGGCGAGCGAGGACTTGACGACCGGGTTGACGGAGAGGCCCTTTTCCACGGCCTTCTTGGCCACAAGGCCGGCGGCCAGCATGACGCTGGGGTTGGAGGTGTTGGTGCAGCTGGTGATGGCGGCGATGAGCACGGAGCCGTTGCCGATCTCGGTCGAGCAGGTGGTGGCGGCCGGACGGTTGTTGGCCATCTCGGTCTCGGTCGTCGGATTGGTGTCGTTGGCGACGGACTCGGCGGACGAAACCGGCTCGCTGCTGCCGCCGGAGTGGCAGCCGATGGTGACACGCTGGCCGTAGTCGGCGGCGTTCTTGCCGAAGCCGGACTCGGCGACGGGCTTGGAGAACAGCTCGGTGAAGGTTTTCTTGAGCGCGGGCAGCACGATGCGGTCCTGCGGACGCTTCGGGCCGGCGACACTGGGGACGACGGTGGAGAGGTCGAGCGAGAGATCGGTGGAGTATTCGATCTCGCCCTTCTCGGGGATGCCCCAGAGGCCCTGGGCCTTGTAGTAGGCCTCGTAGAGGTCGACGGCCTCGTCGGCACGACCGGTGGCGCGCAGGTAGGTGGAGCACTCGGCGTCGATCGGGAAGAAGCCCATGGTGGCGCCGTATTCGGGAGCCATGTTGGCGATGGTGGCGCGGTCAACCACAGGCAGGGCGGCGGCGCCGGGGCCGTAGAACTCGACGAACTTACCGACGACCTTGGCCTTGCGGAGCATCTCGGTGATGGTGAGCGCGAGATCGGTGGCGGTGACGCCCTCGTTGAGCGAGCCGGTGAGGTGGACGCCGACGACGTCGGGGGTGAGGAAATACACGGGCTGGCCGAGCATGCCGGCCTCGGCCTCGATGCCGCCCACGCCCCAGCCCACGATGCCGATGCCGTTGATCATGGTGGTGTGCGAGTCGGTGCCGACGAGCGTATCCGGGTAGTAGATACCGGAGCCGTCCTTGAGCACGCCCTTGGCGAGGTATTCCAAGTTGACCTGGTGAACGATGCCGATGCCGGGGGGCACGACCTTGAAGGTGTCGAAGGCCTGCATGCCCCACTTGAGGAACTCGTAACGCTCGCGATTGCGGGAGAACTCGAGTTCGAGGTTCTTGGAGAGCGCCTCGGCGGAGCCGGCGAAGTCGACCTGCACGGAGTGGTCGACGACGAGGTCGACGGGCACGAGGGGTTCGATGATCTTGGCGTCCTTGCCGATGCGGTCGACGGCGGCGCGCATGGCGGCGAGGTCGACGAGGAGCGGCACGCCGGTGAAGTCCTGGAGCACGATGCGGGCGACCACGAACGGGATCTCCTCGGTGCGCTCGGCCTTGGCCGACCAGGAGGCGAGCTGTTGCACGGCCTGCTCGCTGACACGCTTGCCGTCGCAGTTGCGCAGGAGGGACTCCAGCACGAGGCGGATCGAGACGGGCAGCTTCTTGATGTTGAAGCCGGCCTGCTCAAGGGCGGGCAGCGAGTAGAACGAGTGTTCCGCGCCGTTGGCGGAGAACTTTTGCAGCGTGTTGAACGGATTGGGTTGGCTCATCGTGGTCGGTTAAAAAAGGTCGGTGCGAAAAAACCGGCGATCCCTCTGAGGGGAGTCGCCGGGGAAGTTGCGGGAAGAATCAGCTGGCGAGGGCGGCCTTGACGGCGGCGAAGTTCGGCAGGTCCTTCGGGGTCGGGGTTTGCTCGGCGTATTTGATGACGCCATCGGTGCCGATGACGAAGGCGGCGCGCGCGGAGGTGTCGCCGATGCCGGCCAGGCCGGGGAAGAGCACGTCGTAGGCCTTGGTGGTCTCCTTGTTGAGGTCGGAAACGATCTTGAGCGTGATCTTGTGCTGCTTGGCCCAGGCCTCCTGGGCAAAGGGGCTGTCGACGCTGATCGCGATCACCTCGGCGCCGAGGTCGCTGTAAGCGGAGAGGCCGGCGGTGATGTCGCACATCTCGTCGGTGCAGACGCCGGTGAAGGCCAGGGGGAAAAAGAGCAGCACGGTCTGCTTCTTGCCGAAATTGTCGCTCAGCTTGATGTCGACGAGACCGTCGTCGGTCTTGGACTTGAGAGTGAAATCAGGGGCTTGGGAACCAACGGCGAGAGACATATGCTGGGA
>JBDRJH010000446.1:0-5502 GCA_043815125.1 Verrucomicrobiota bacterium | reverse complement strand
GCCGTTGGCGCGGATCTGGTAGTCGGCGCTCGGCCTCACGAGCACCCACAACTGCGCGGTGTCGTAAAACGCGCTGCCCCATTTTCCCCCGACCGCCGCCGCGACCCAGTCGGAACCGGAGGGATCCAACGTGGCGCGCAGTCGGATCGTCGTGGCCGGATCCTCCAACGGCACCCATGCGGCACCACCGCTCACGGTGCCGACCGAGTTGCGCCCCGTGCCTTCCACCGAACCATCCACGCGCCACGCCGGCTCGTCGCCGCCGATCCCGCGTCCGGACAGAGAGGCCCCGGCCGGCAGCGAAAAATCCTCGGCGTATTCGACCGTGGCGGCCGTCGCGGAAAATGCGGCGGCGGGCAAGAACGGCAAAAGGATCAAAATGACCGGGAGGAATTTCATGATAATAAAAGTAAATTTCAGATGCGGAAAAATCAGCGGACGCGTGCCTCCACGCGCTTCACGAACTCGGGAATGAGAAGCCATGCGCCGCCCAGCACGGTGCTGTGGTTCAGCCCGCCCATCTCGTGAAACTCGACGAACGGGTGGCCGAGATTGCGGAGGGCGACGGCCAGGAGATCGTTTTCCTCCACCCGGTTTTTGTATTCAATTTTTCGATCTCCCAGGATGAGGCAGATCGGGGGGAGCTCCTTGGCCGCGTGATAGAGGGGCGCGTATTCGTCGATGACGGGGCGATACTCGGGGCCCGTGTCGCCGCGCAGTTTCTTGACCGTGAAATGCGTGGTTACCTGGCCGCTGACCGGGATGATCCCGGCCAGATCCAAGGGCGTGCGGCCATGGGCCGCGAGCCAGCGCGCATCCATGCCGACCATGGCGGCGAGGTAGCCGCCGGCGGAATGCCCGGCGACAAAGACCTTCGTGGGGTCGCCCCCCCGCGCCGCGATGTTATCAAGCACCCAGGCCACGGCCGCGGCGGTGTCCTCGATATACGCGGGATGCTCGGCCTGCGGCGACAGCCGATAGCCCACGGCCACCAGGCCCAGTCCCTTTTCCAGCAAACCGGGAAAGTCGCTACGCCCTCCGGTCAGACCGCCGCCATGCAGCCACACCACGGTGGCGAACCCGGGTTTGTCGTCGGGCAAATAAAGGCTGAGACGGCATTGCTCGCGTCGGTAGTCTCCTTCGGGCAAGACCGCGTCGGCCTCGCGATAAAAGACATCCCGCTCGACGCGATAGCCGGCCTGACAGGCGAGCGGCGCGAGGAAGGCGAACAACAATAGAAAACGCAGGGTATGCATGGCGGAGACGATTTAGCGAACGTCGCCCGAGGCCCAAAAGACCTCCGTCAGTTCAAGGTTGAACGTCGTCCCTGGCCGACCAGTGACGGCCAGTTCGAAGCCGACGATGTCGGAGGCATCCAAGCGACCATCGGGATCGGGGGCACGGTGCCCGATATGGGCGAACCAGCTCAGCGGAAGCAGGAATCGCTCGCCCTCCTTGGTGGCGATCTCCCGCCCTCCGTAAGGCAAGGGACAGGTCCAGACCGCTCCGTTGCGCTTGACGAGATTCAGCGCGACCGTGGTGCCGGGCGACGCGTCGAGTCCCGCCGCGCGCAGGCCCACGCCCCACGCCCCGGCGGACGGACGCTCACTCTCCGGCAAGGCATAGACCGGCGCGGCCCATGACAGGCCGATGGTGATATTTGGCGCGGCCCCGAGGGCGACATCGAAACGCACGCGCCCGCCCTCCGCCCCGAGGCGCACCGTCGTGCCGCCGGCGGCGTGAATCCGCCACGCATCGGGATCGACGGCTCCCCCGACCATCGTGGAGACGAGCGGCCGGGCGTCGGAGGGAATGTGGACGAAGGGAATGGCGAGCACGCTTTGCCCCCGGTCGCCGTAGTCGCCGACCACGCGCAACCAGCGCACCTGGTCGCCCTCCCCGGATTGCCAGGAAGCGAGCGGCGTGAGACGCACGCGCAACGAACCGCGTCCGTCGGCCGCGAGCGCGCCGGGCCGTTCGATGACCTCGGCGGCGAAGCCCTCGGGGGCCTCCGCGCGCCACGCGCCGTCAAGGGTGTCGGCGGACAGATTGTAAACGTCGATGTCCAACTCCGGCGCCGGACTTGTCAGGAGGAAGAAGTTCCCCGCATGGTTTTTCAGGCGCTCGGGGCGGCGAAAATCCGCCACCACCGGGCAAAGCGCGGCGGGGTCGGGCCGAGCCAGCCCTTCTCGCACGGGCGGAGGATCGCGACGCAACCCGGCGGCCACCTGCGCCGGCAAGACGCACCAGATAGGATCCTTGCCCACGGCGGGTCGGGCGGCGGGCGGCAGCTCGCGTCCCCACAAATCGAAAAGCCGCGCCTCGGCGGGCCAGTTCATGGCCGCGGAATCACCCTCCTCGGACCACAGCACGAGCACTGTTTTCTCCTCCCCATCGGGGCGGGCGGAGAAGCTCCAGCCCACGACGCCGCCGGGCAGATTGGTGAGCCGGCCGGCGGGTTTAGCGCCCGCGAGCAGACGTCCCGTCGCCGCCAAGGCGAGATAGCCGGTCCTCGGCTGGAGGGTGCCCGCGCGGAGCAGGCCCCACTGCTGGCCGGCGGTCTCGGCGACTTGGAACGGCGTGAAGTAATAGATGCGCTCGTTGCCCTCGTGCAGGGAGCGCGCGAACAGCTTCGGTATATCGCGGGCCTGCTCGCGCTCGGCCTCCGGCGTGAGTTCGGCGCTTCCCGGACGAAGCGCGTAGGCTCCGTAGCTGGCCTCGGTATTCCAGACCGGCCGATCGCCGGTGAAGCCTTCCAGGGAGGCGCGACGGCGCGCGATGGCTTCCGCGGAACGGTGCGCGTGGTAATGATAGGAATCGATCGCATCGAGATAGCCGTTGCGCGCCAGCGACTCCGCAGGCACGTGCCCCATCCCCATCGCCACATGGGCGTCGGGACGGACGGAGCGGGCGGCGAGGGCGAAGACTTTCATCGCCGAGGCGATCTCGGAGCCGAGGTGATGACCGCCGATGCCCTCGGGCTCGTTCCAAGCCTCCCAAGCCGCCACGTCGTCGCCGCCGAGCTTCACGATGTGGCGCACAAAGCGGGCGTAATCGCGCAGATCGGCGGGAAATTTGGCCCGTGGCCTCGGCCCCCAATCGGGCGGCAGAGCGGCATGGTCCGGCGTGCCGGGCTCGATGTCGATCAGCAGCTCAAGCCCGGTGCGGCGGGTGGCTTCGACCACCAAACCAAACGAATCCGCGTGGCGCGCGCCGGGCTCGCGCCACTCGCCCGACTCGTCCTGGTGCCAAGTCCACGCGGTGGCGTCGCACACGCCGCTGACACCGGCGAGGGCGACCAGGGACATGGCGTCCTCGATGGAATCTATGCGCCCCAGAATGTAGTGGCCGGCAAACCACGTCTTCGCGTTGACCGGACTGCCCGCGGGCACGGCGGCGCGCAGGGGCGCGAGCACGGCGGCGGTGGCGGCGGGCGCGCCGTCGATAAAAAGCCGGTAATGGCCGACCGGCAACTTTCCCAGATCCACGCCGTCCCGCCCGAGACGGCCGGAGGCCACGCGACCGTCGTCGAGATCGAGCACCTCCCAGGCGCCTGCCTTGTCGCCGACGACGGGCAGGCGGACCGAGTCGCCCTGCAAAAACACGTTGCCGGGATTGCCGGACGGCGCGGAGGGAATCGGCCGGGCCGACGCCACCACCGCGGCGGCCAGGGCGACGAGTGACAACGCAAGATTTGGAATATGGCGGGAGAGGATCATGGCGTGGTGGATACGAGCAGCGGCGCGAGAAGCTCGCGCCAGACGCGATAACCCTCGGCGTTCAGGTGGAGGTCATCGGGCAGGAAAAGCTCCGGGCGAGGAAGGCCGTCGGCGTCCAGCATGACGGGCTTGATGTCGAGAAACACGGCCCGGGGCGTGCGGGCGCAGTGGTCGGCGATGAGGGCGTTGGCGCGATCAAACTTCGCCTGCATGCTCCAGCGCATTGGGCTGGGTTTTATGCCGATGTAGAGGAGGCGAGCCCCGGGCAGCGCCGTCAGCACGGCGTCGGAGTAGGCCGCGAACCGAGCGGCCACCTCTTCGGGCGAGACGCCGGCGGCGATATCGTTTTCCCCGGCGTAAAAGACCACCAGACGCGGCCGGTAGGGCAACACGATGCGGTCGAGGTGGCGCAGGCCGTCGGCAATGGTCGAGCCGCCGAAGCCGCGTCCGATCACGGGCAGGCCGGGAAAATCTCGCGCGAGTTTCGCGTTCCAGCCGGTGATCGTGGAACTGCCGGTGAAAACGATTCCGCCCTCGGCCGGGGGATGGGCGGCGTCGCCGGCGGTGAGCTTGTCGATGGCCCCGGCCCATCCATCGCCCGCGTGAGCAAGGCCGATGCCGAACGAGAAAATGGCCAGCGCCAGCAAACCGCGCAGGCCGACGCGCACTCGGCGCGGAAACAGGGGTGAGGGGTTAGCGGATGACATAGGAAACATTGTCGATGGCGAGCGCGCCGGCCTTGACGGAGGCACCGTGGACGCGGAGTCCCACGGCGGAGAAGGTGTCGCTGTTGAGCTTGGTCACGGCCACGGGGCGGGCGTTCATGCGGACGCCATCGACCAGCACGTGGGCGACGCCGGCCTCGCGATCATAGCGAAGCTCCAGCGAATAGGTCCGGGCGGGGTCGAAGCCGGCGATTTGCGTGGTGGACAGCTTTTCCGCGGAGCCGTTTTTGAACAGCATCACAATGCCGCCCCGGTTCACGATCAGCAGCAGGGTGTTGGCGGGGTTGAAAATATTGACCGTGGTGGACGACAGGAACGAAAGGCCGATCCACTCGGCGCCGGAATCGCCGTGACTGACATCCGCCATGAGGGTGAGAACGCCCCGAGTCTGGTTGGGCGTGGCTAGCCTGAGCTCGACGGCTCCGTCCGCATCGGTGCTGACGCGACCATCCTGGATGATCGCGTTTTTCCCCGCGGTCCACTTCGGCGCGGCGGTGTGAACGCGAGACTCCCAGGTCTGCACCACGGCACCGTCCAGCCTGACGCCATCCGGTCGATCAAAGGAATCGGCGAGGATGACGCCGCCCGTCGCGGCGGACAGGGAGGACGCCATGAACGCGAAGACGGCGGGAACAGCCAACCGGGCCGCGATTTTGTATTTAATGAATGAATACATAAAGAAATCCGTTAACTAGATTAGACGCTCCGGTTCAGTCCGTCTCACGGCGGCGAGTCGGGAAAGGAACACCGACAGGTCGATGGACGGCGGGGCGACACCGGCCTCCAGCGCCATCGCCGCCGCGAGCCCGGCGGCTTCCCCCGTGGCGACGGCATCTCCGGTCACCCGATAGCTGGCGTGCGCCACGTGATCGCCGGAGATGCAGCGACCCGCCATCATGAGGTTGTCGATGTCCCGGGCGAGCAGACAGCGATAGGAAATGTCGTAGGGTTGCATCGGCAGATGGTATAGCCCGCGCCCTTCCGCCGGATCCGGATGGTGGATATCGACGTTGA
This sequence comes from Verrucomicrobiota bacterium, assembly GCA_043815125.1. Lineage (GTDB taxonomy): Bacteria > Verrucomicrobiota > Verrucomicrobiia > Opitutales > Opitutaceae > JAUWBF01. The sequence continues at coordinate 44 of JBDRJH010000446.1, read as the reverse complement.
AATGCACGTCGCAAATCCCGTCGTCAAAACGACGGCCGACGCGG
>JBDRJH010000445.1:0-4465 GCA_043815125.1 Verrucomicrobiota bacterium | reverse complement strand
TGGAAAACCCACTGGGAGCCCGCCGCCCTTGGCCCGCACATCACCGCGCCCGTCTGCTACCTCAATGGCACCAATGACTTTTTCGGCGACCCACTCGTGGCCGAAGAACTGCTCGCCACCCTCCGCGTCCCGCACACCCGGCACTACCTGCCCAACGTCGATCACTCCCTCGATCCCGCACAAACCCGCCTCGCCTCCGCATGGCTCCGTCAGCACCTGCTTGACGGCCCGCCAGTGCCCGCCACTCCCGACCTCGCGGACGCCGATCCCGCCGATCTTTGGTGGACCGAGGACCTCGAACTCCCGTCAAAATTCCGCTGCTGGCTCCCTGGTCCGCCGCCCGATCACCCTCATCTTGCCTTCGCTCATCAGCGCGTCGGCGATCTCACCCTTTCCACCGCCATCGGCCGCATGCCCGCTGCTGTCAGCTCCAGTGCCGATGACGGTCTTCGCTTTGGGCTCGGCTGGCGCTGGGAACTTGGCTCTACCCGCCACTTCTCCCACGACGCTTCCGCCACCCCGCCAGCATCGCCCGGCCAACCGTGGCAAATAACTCCAGCGCGGCCCGACACCGCAGACCCCGTCTCCCTCCTGCTTCATCCGTCACGACGATTCCTCGCGACCCTCGCTCCCGGTGCGCTGCTGTCCCTGTCTTGGTCCGCCGAACCCGTTGATCGCGTGGTTAAAATACAACTACACGTGCTTCCGCACGGGCTATCCACTCACGAGACCATGGTCGCGTGGGATGCCGCCACCGCGTCGCTCTTACTGAACCTGGCGGCCTTTCCCGACATTCCGCCCGATTTTGCCTGGACCTCCGTTGGGTGCATCCAACTCACCGCCCACCAGCCGCGTGCGCCCTTCACGGTCGGCCCGCTCCTTTAGGGAGCCCCTGAAAACTGAGCCCGCCTACGGACGGGCGCGGACGAGCCGCGCCCCTACACTCCGACGTAGGGGCGTGGCTTGTCCACGCCCGCGTTGGGGCTACGATTTTACTTAAACTGCTCCAGCCATTCGGGCTTGGCTCTATACTAAATCGTCCTGCCTTCGAAACCCTGCGAGGGCATGATCAAAGCAGGGCTTATATAATTCGAACCAAGCGTGGAAATGATCCCATTGGTAAAAATAGACTCGTCCGTGCAATGTATTGCACGACGAGGTAGTCGCGAGGGTTTCGATGTAATCCACCATTTATTTCCCATGACCCAAGGCTGTAAACCCCCATGCCCCTTGTCCGCCTCAACCGTCCGGATTGGAACCGACCTGATCGACCAATGATGAGCCGTCCTACCGACTGGCTTGCTCTCGAAATTTGAAAACCGATTTTGCCATGTCCACACAACTGACAGCACTGGCACAGGCTCCCGTCTGCTCTGCGCCACTGGGGGCATGGGTGCCGCATATGCGCCCGGTCAAAGAGCCTGTGGGGTGGCAGGATACTGATTGGTTTTGTTGGGGCGGACTGGCGACCATCGCCCCCGGTGAGGAGGGTGCGCAAACCGCCCATTTTTTCGGTGCCCGCTGGCCTCGCTGGACCGGGTTTCTGGGCTGGCTGACACACAGCGAAATCTGCCGAGCCACTTCCGCTTCGCCCACCGGCCCGTTCACCACGAGGGAGATTGTGCTTGGTCCTCGCGTTCACACAAAACCCGATGGCACGTATTATTGGGATCAGCATAACGCGCACAATCCCACCCTTCTCCCCTGGAAGGGTAAATTGTGTCTCTTTTACACCGGCACTCACCGTGATCCAGCCAACCCCTTTCACGGACGCAATATCCCGGTAGTGCCCCAAGGACAGGTCGATTTTTACGAAACCGGTCATTACGGGTGGCCACGCATGCACCAGCGCGTGGGCGTCGCCATCGCCGACTCTCCGCTCGGCCCGTGGACTCGCTTTGACGCTCCGCTCCTTGAGCCTGACGAAGCGTGGGCACCCTTTTTCACAACCAACCCCTCTGCCTGCGTCAATCCGCACAACGGGAAAATCCATCTATACTATAAGAGCATCGATTCTATCCATAAGCGCATGAAACTCGGTGTCGCAACAGCGGATCGCCCCGAGGGCCCCTATCTAAAATACACAGGAAATCCAATTATAGATCCCGGCCCGCACCACAATGTCGAAGATCACTTTGTGTGGGTGCAGGCGGGTCGGTTCCACATGCTCTTTAAAGACATGACGGGCGGCATAGGCGGTCTTCCCAACGCCACCGTGGAGCTTACCAGCGACAATGGATTGGACTGGGATCTACGCACCGCACGCATTCTCTATACACCCGGCTGGCCCACCTCGAATGGCTGGCAGCCCGCTCATCGTATGGAGCAATGCAATCTCCTCCTCGCTCCTGGCGACCGGCCCGCCGTGCTCTACGCCTCTGTATTGAACACCGACGAGCGCTGGTGCCCCGGTCATCCCGGACATCAGGCATTCGTTCTCTCGCAACGCGAGCATCTCCAGCCCCTGCGCGAACAACACAGTCGCAACATTGCCATCTCCCTCGATTTCAAACCCCTCTCCCTTTGATCCCCCGGCACCTCGCCTGAACACGGCGGTCGCCCCCTTCGCAGGCATCATCACCGACCCCGTCTCCGGTTCGCGTGTGGCAACGCTGACACCACACCTCTCTCCTTCACCTCTCTACCCCGCTTAATTCCAAAATGATTTCCCAGCAATATGATGTCGCCGTAGTCGGCGGCGGCCCCTCTGGCATTGGCGCCGCAGTCGCCGCAGCCCGCGCCGGTGCCAATACCTTACTCATCGAACGCCATCCCATCTTGGGAGGCATGGGTAGCGCCGCCTTGGTGAACAATTTCTGTCCGGCCCACTTGGATGGGCGACGCCGGATCATTGGCGGCATTTTTCACGAGTTGCGTGAACGCCTCAAGGAACGCCGGGCCATTTACGCCTCCCCCGACGATGCCATGCCCCGGATGGAGCCCTACGATCCTGCCGTTTATGCCGAGGAGACCCTCCGGCTTTGTCGGGACGCAGGGGTAACCCTCCTCACCAACGCTGACCAGACCGTGGCAACCAATCCCGCGTTCCTCGACAACAGTGCCGTGTTCTCCGCCGGATTATCCCAGGGAACACCTTCGGTGAAAGCGTCCGTCGTCATCGACACGACCGGCGACGCTACCGTCGCGGCAAGGGCCGGCGTCTCCACCACCATGGGACGCCCTGTGGACGGAGCCGTGATGCCGCTCACGTGCTGCTATCTCATCGGCCCCATTGATCTTGACGCGCTCGCCGCCCGCTGGCCCACGACCGTTCGCACCGACCCGTTCAGTGGCGAGCGTTACTGCGCCTTGAGTTCGCACCCGGAAATCAACGCGTTCGTCGCCGAGGCCCGCAAGGCCGGCGAACTCAGCATCGCTCGTGACCACATCGCCGCCATCCTCGGCGTGCCGGGACGGCCTGGAGTGGGATCAGTCAATTTTGGACGGGTGGCCTGCACCGACCCGACCGACCCGGACCAACTCCGCGAAGCCGAAAAGGAAGGACGCCGTCAAATCACCGACGGGGTGAATTTCTTCCGCAAATACCTGCCCGGATTCTCTCGTGTAGAGGTTCAGGAAACGGCACTGCAAATCGGCGTCCGTCAAAGTCGGCAGATCCGCGGACTCTATACGCTCACAGGCGACGATTGCGTCTCTTGCCGGCAATTTGAGGACGTGATCGCGCAATGTTGTTATGCGATCGATATCCACGAGCCCGATTCCGACCGCACCACCTTAAAACCATTTTCGCCCGGGACTCATTACGATATTCCTTGGCGCTGTATGATTCCCGCTTCCGGGCCCCAAAATATCATCGTCGCCGGCCGCTCGATTTCCGCCACTCACGAGGCCATGAGTTCGCTTCGCGTAGCTCCATCCGCCGTCGCGTTGGGCGAGGCGGCAGGTGTCACGGCGGCAATTGCGGCCCGCCGGTCCATCGCGGTGCGCGACGTGGACTACCGCGAAGTGCAAACCCGTCTTCTCGCTACCGGGGCGATTCTGGAATAACCCGCCATGAATCTCACCATTACAGATTGGTCCATTGTGGCCGTGGCCGTGGCCGCCCTTTGCGTAATTGCAATATGGATACGCCGCTACACGCGCAGCGTCTCCGACTTTCTCGCCGGGAATCGCTGCGCCGGGCGCTACCTGCTTACTCTCTCCGAAGGCATGGCCGCCTTCGGTGTGGTCAGCATCATCGCCAATTTCGAGAAATTCTATCAAGCCGGCTTCGCGGCCTTTTGGTGGGGCAAGATGCTCGCGCCCATCGCCATGATCGTCGCCATGAGCGGATGGGTGGCCTATCGTTATCGGGAGACCCGGGTGTTCACCATGGCCCAGTTTTTCGAGGTCAGGTATTCCCGCCGGTTCCGGATTGTCGCCGGTGTGCTGACGTGGGTGTCGGGTATGCTGAACTACGGCGTGTTCCCCGGGATCACCGCCAATTTCTTCATCCACTTCTGCG
>JBDRJH010000444.1:0-4162 GCA_043815125.1 Verrucomicrobiota bacterium | reverse complement strand
GGAAGCTGCCGGGCTTTAAGACTTCCTTGAGACGCGGAAAGGGAAAATTAGGGACCTAGCCGAATGGCACTCGTTAGGAAAATTACTTGCTGCCGTGGCTTTTTAGCTTCGAAGCTGCGTTTTCGACCACGTTGAAGATCTCGTCAGGGGTAAATGGTTTCGGGATAAAGTCGATCGCGCCTTGCTTCATCACCTCCACCGCTGTTTGCACGGTAGAAAAACCGGTGATGACGATGATCGCCGTGTCGGGATGCTTGGTTCTAATTCTCGCGATTAGTTCCATCCCGGGCAGTCCCGGCATTTTGAGGTCCGTCAGAATGATATCAAAGTGCTTGCGGGTGAGCAGGGCTTCTGCTTCGTCCCCGCTCGAAACGGTGGTTATATCGTACCGGTTGCTCTTTTCGGTAAATATATCGACGCAGCTTCCTTGCACGACTATTTCGTCGTCCACGATCAGCAGGCTGATTTTATGCATCTTCCCCTCCGCCGGCGGGCAGGGAGATCTTGAAAGTCGCCCCTTCGCCCGGCTTGCTGTTTACGATGATGTTGCCGTCATGCCGCCTGACGATGCCGTAACAGATCGAAAGACCTAGGCCGGTTCCTACGGTCGGTCCTTTGGTGGTGAAGAACGGGTCGAACAGCCTCTCGAGGATTTCCTTTGGAATGCCGCAGCCGGTGTCCGTGAAAACAACTTCGACGAACCGACGGTCGGCGGTGACGGTTGATTTGACGACGTTCAGGCGGGATTCGATGGTGAGCGTCCCCTTCTGATTCATGGCATCCGAAGCGTTGATCATCAGATTCATGAATACCTGGTATAATTGGCCTCGGTCGATGCGCACCTTCGGAAGTCCCGTGTCCAGCTTCTTGACGATTGATATATTATGGAACGATTCCTGATTCTGGAGCAGGTTTACCGCGCGCTCGATGATGTCGTTGATGTCGGTAAGTATTTTTTCAGGCGCGGTCTGGCGGGAGAACTCCAGCAGGCCAGCCACGATATTCCGGCAGCGCTTGGTTTCATCGACGATGATCTTCAGCCAAGCCTTTTCTTTCGGCGAGGCAGCTTTCTCGAGCAGGAGCGAACTGTAGCTGAGGACGGCTGTGAGCGGGTTGTTGATCTCGTGGGCGATGCCGGCCGAAAGTTGGCCGAGGGACGCGAGTTTGACGGAGCGAACCAGCTTCAGGTGCGTTTCGTCCTTTATCCGATCGTATATTTCCTCGAAGGTCGAGCCGAGCGCATCCTGCTTTTTCTGCTCCGGCTTCGGTCCCTTGGCCGGCAAGGCCGCGCTTTTACTCTCGATCGCCACAGGGTCGTACATCATTAGGTTTCCGTACTCGATTTCCCGGCGCAGCTTTACGAGCATCGTGTTGAAGGACTTCGCCAACCGTCCGAACTCTTCTTGGGTATAAACCGGAATTTCAGCCTTGATGTTCCCGCGGGATACGGCTTCGATGCCTTGGACCAATGCGTTGACCGGGCGAATCAAGAACCAAAAGAGGACCACGCCGAGCGGGGTCATGATCAGCAGAAACGCCGCGCCGCCGAACTGGATGAGATGGCGTCGGTTTTCGGCAATTTTCTTGTCAACATTCGCGAGGGACATTGTGATGTCGAGAACGCCCAGCACCTTCTGTCTTGCGGGATGCACGGCGTGGCAGCTTTGGGCGCAGCTTTTTTCATTATAGATCGCGTGCGTCAGACCGATGGCCCTGTGGGTTCCGTCTTCCGACATGATGTTGCGGACGCGCCGATTCCGGTCGAGAATCTCGCTCGGTTGGTCTCCGGCGTGGCAGTTTGCGCACGGTTCAGCGCTCTTCGCGAATACCGTCCCCCGCTCTTCCAGATTCGTGCTTTTTTTTATGGCTCCCTTCTTGTTGAAGAGGCGCAGCCGTTCGATCCCTTCCGTTTTTTCGGCGATGTGTAGGAGCGATTCCTGCACCTTCTCCTTCCTCCCTTCAAGCATGAACGCCTTTGTGGCATAGTTGACCGTTTGGGCGATGTTGTCGGCGCTGATGATCACCTCATCGATGAGCTGCCTCTCTTGCACCTTGAGGTTGTACCAGGTCATTACGACGACGAGCAAAATGAGCGCAGCGCCTACGAACACGAAAAGCTTAACCGCAAAACTCTGGTAATAGGGTCTCAGGAGTTCGAAGCGGCGCTTGATGGAGTCAAATCTTTTCAACACGTACCGCACACACCTTGAGTTCCGGGATTTTTGCCACCGGGTCGAGGGCGTCATTGGTCAGGCGGTTAATCGGCGCCTCGCTGAAGTGGAAGGTGGTGAAGACGACGCCCTGGTCGACGCTGCGCGATATTCTGGAACGCATTTCAACCCGGCCGCGACGCGAGGCCACCGCGACGCGGCCGCCGTCCGCGACGCCGAGGTTCGCGGCGTCGTCCGGATGAATGTCGAGGACGGCCTCGGGCGCCAGTGTGCTCAGGCTACGGCAACGCCGCGTCATCGAACCGGTGTGATAGTGATGTTGCATCCGCCCCGTGGTCAGCAGGAGCGGGAACTCCGCGTCCGGCTCTTCCGCAGGAGGCCTATACTGGATCGGGGTCAGCAGCCCCTTGCCGCGTTTGAAGCCGCCTTCGTGCAGGAAAACGGTCCCGGGATGATCGATGTCCGGGCACGGCCATTGCAGGCCGCCCTCGCGTTCGAGGCGCGCGTAGGTGATCCCGGCGTAGCTCGGCGTGACGCGCCGGATCTCGTTGAATATCTGCTCGGGTGATCCAAACTCGACGCGTGCGCCCATGAGATGCATGATCCGCTGGATGATCCGCCAGTCCGGGAAACTGTTTCCGACAGGGTTGATCGCAGCCCGCACGAGCTGGACGCGCCGCTCGGTATTGGTGAATGTGCCGTCCTTTTCCGCCCACGAAGCGCCGGGCAGCACCACGTGCGCGAAACGCGCGGTCTCCGTCAAAAAGATGTCCTGCACGACAAGGAAATCGAGTTTGGAGAGCGCTTCCTCGACGTGCTGGGTGTTCGCGTCCGAGAGCACCGGATTCTCGCCCATGATGTACATGCCGCGGAGATCGCCGTGGTAAGCGGCCGGCATCATTTCAGTGAGGGTTAATCCGGGCTGGTCCGGAAGCGAATGAACGCCCCAGACCGTTTCGAGATTTTTGCGGGCCGCAGCGTCGCTCACGGGCGCGTAGCCGGGCAGGACGTTGGGCAGGCAGCCCATGTCGCACGCGCCCTGCACATTGTTCTGGCCGCGCAGCGGGTTTACGCCTGTGCCCCAACGCCCGACGTTGCCGGTGAGCATCGCCAGGTTGGCGATGCTTTTCACGTTGTCGGTGCCGGTGACGTGCTGGGTAATCCCCATGGCGTACAGGAAAGTGGCACGGTCGGCGCGCCCGATCAGTTCGGCAACCGCCTTGAGGTCCGTCGCGGGAATTCCCGTGATTTCCTGGACGCGCTCGGGAGGATAGGCCTCGAGCTCGGCGGCGAGCCCCTCGAATCCCTCGCAGCGTTCCTCGATGTATTCTTGGTCGTGAAGATTCCTTTTTATGATCCAGTGCATGAGACCGTTGATCCAGGCGACGTCCGTTCCCGGCCGCTGGCGCAGCCAGTAGTTCGCCTGGTCCACGAGGTCGATCCGCCGGGGGTCGGCCACGATAAGCTTCGCCGAACGGCGTTCCACCGCCCGCTTGATGAAATGCGCGATGATGGGATGGTTCTCGGTCGTGTTGGTTCCGGTGATCAGAATGACATCGGCGTCCTCGATTTCGGCGATCGAGTTGGTCATCGCTCCACTTCCGAATACAGCGGCCAGACCGGCCACGGTGGACGAGTGTCAAAGCCGGGCGCAGTGATCGACGTTGTTTGTGCCGAACACCTGCCTTATCAGCCTTTGGAAAAGATAGTTCTCCTCGTTCGTGCATCTTGCGCTCGCCAGTCCGGCGAGCGAGTTCGGTCCGTGCGTGCCCCAGATGCGGCGGAACTCACGGGCCACACGGGTCAGTGCCGCCGTCCAAGTCGCGGGCTCGAGTTCGCCCTTGTCGTTTCGAACCAGCGGCCTTGTCAGGCGTTCCGGACTGTGAATGAACGTGTATCCAAACCGGCCCTTCGAGCAGAGCCGGCCGCGGTTCACGCCCGCGTCGTCCCGGGTCGTCACGCCCACCACGCGGTCTCTGACTGTGTTCAGC
>JBDRJH010000443.1:0-2665 GCA_043815125.1 Verrucomicrobiota bacterium | reverse complement strand
GGGCAGTAGGTCGTTGGACGGTATCCCATCAGATTCGCCTCCCCTGCACGAAAACAGGCTTGCCGTCCAAAGGTACTGTTACTATGGCCCACTTGTCCGGCGCCTCGCACGTCAGAATCAAGGCCGGCAATCCGTCGATATCCGTTGCCGCCGGCTCGCACGACCAGCCCCATGTGATAAATTGCGTGGCGATGGCAATTGCGAGCGTGATGAAGTCCATGCTTTGCTCCCCTGCCCCGCCGACCCTCGGCTGTCTAGAATATAGCCTCCAAGCGGATCGGCGGGGCCTCTGGTGGAGACGCACCCCTCTGGTGCGACACTACCTTAAAACAAGGCGTTCCCCAGTGTCAAGTAAAAAATTATGGCTGGCCGCAAAAAAAATCTTGACAATCGGAAACAGGCCGTTCCATAATGGGCGCTATGAGCATGACACTCAAAGAGTATCGTCGCTTGCTGGGCCTCAGCCGAGGGGACGTTGCGACACAGATCGGTGTGACGAAAGTCGCCATCCGCAACTACGAGGACAAAGGGCGTGTGCCGAGGCCCGACGTGATGCGGCGAATCATCCGATGGTCCAACGGCGCCGTGCCGCCCGATAGTTTCTTCTCTCCTCTTCCTCCTCAAACTGGCGGGGCTGAAACCGGGTCGTCCGGCGCAGGCCCCGCCGCTTTTCCCGCGGGGAAGTGATGAGTCGCCTGCCGATTCTCTGGCCGCTGGCGGTGCTCCTGGTCGTGAGCATCTGCATGATGCTGGCGTGGCTTCCATGACCGACTGGCCGCGCCTGGGGCAGCTTCTATGGGTCGCGGCGATCTTCGCGGCGGCGTTGCTGGCCGGCGGCTGCATGGCAACGCCTTGGTGGGCCGAGGACCTGGGCAACCTCGACGTCCTCGTCCACATCCGCGAGCCCTCCGCTTTCCTCGCCGAATACAACCAGCGGATCGACGCCCATCGCGCCGCCGGCGGCCGGCACGAGCGGAAAGGCGACCTGACCGGATTCGCTCTCCTTAATCCCGACGGCACCCCGGCCGGCAAACCGTGCGAGGTCTGGGTCCGCTCCGACCGCCTTTTCCACGGCACCTTCGGCCACGAGGCCGCCCACTGCGCCCGCGGCTGGTGGCACCGATGACTAACCCGCGTCGAAGCGAGCGTCCAGCACCGAGTGGGGTCCCAAGGGGTCCCAATCGCATGCGTCACTCGGTGGCCGGAATAAGAGCCGGCCAAGCTGGGCGCTCTCTTGGGCGCGGTGGCGTGAAAGGACACGCGAGGATGGTGTCAGCGACAAGTAGGCAGCTTTCCCTATGGAAAGTTGGCTGATGGTCATGCCAACAGTAGTGGTGACTTGCATCGGTTTGAGTCCGGTGGGGGAGCCGCAAAGCCTAAAGTTGACAACCGGTATCAAGCCCGGTCCGCGCCCTTCAATCCTGCCCGGCGCCGAGGCGGACTGCATCTCGCAGACAATATCGGGCCGTAGGTGAGTACAACTAGAGGGACGGGGTAGCGCCCGTCCCCCTTTTTAGTGGAGATACAATACCATGTTAAATCAGGATGTTAAACGCTTTGTCGAGCGCATTGAAACCCTCATGGAAGAAGCCGACGCAGTTCGGGACTCGATCAAGAACGTGTACACCGAGGCTGCCGAGCATGGCCTTGACAAGGCGGCGCTACGCCGGGTTATCGCCGACCGGCGGAAAAACCAATCCGCCCTCGCCGAGTTGGAGCGCAAGGTTGACGCCTACAAAGCCGCCCTTGGGATGTTGGCCGACACGCCGCTCGGGCAGGCTGGCGAACCGAAATGACCGTCACCGTCATGGGCATTGACCCTGGCCTGTCCGGCGCCGTCGCTCGATTTGTCGCCGATGAGCTTGTCGTCCTCGACATGCCGACGGTGGAGATCAAACGCGGCGGCCGGAAAAAGCGGGACATCGACATCCGGCAGCTATATGATATCATCGCGGTGCCATGGGCTGTCCCGCAGCACGTCTATCTTGAGAAGGCGGGCGCCATGCCGGGGCAGGGCGTATCGTCGATGTTCGCCTACGGCAAGGGCTACGGTGTCATCCTGGGGCTCCTGACAGCCCTGGGGATCCCATACACCGAGGTGCCGCCGGCAACCTGGAAGCGAGCGCTGCGCGTCCCGGCCGGCAAGGACGGCGCGCGGGCACGGGCCTCGCAACTCATGCCGACAGCCGCGCACCAGTGGCCGTTGAAAAAGCACGACGGACGCGCCGAGGCTGCGTTGCTGGCGTGCTACGGGCGGCTTCGTGTGCCTGAGTAACGAAGGAAAATTACAATGACACGCAAAGAACCGACAGCCAAGCCGACGAGCAACATCCGCCGTTATCCAACGCGCGACTGGCTAACGTTCGGAGGCGCCTGTGATCTCGCCGCTCAAATACAGGCTGCGTGGCATGCGGACGGCCACGCGCAGGTCAAAACCCGCGTCGAGGCTATCGCCGACAAGGAGCGCGGCGGCGGGCTTTATTGTGTCCGCTCGAACCTGGTGAACGGCCTGCCTCCGAGGGCCTGATCTATGGACGCCCGATCCACTGGGTTCCACACTCTGCCGCATTCGGTGGAGGCCGAGAAGGCGCTTCTCGGCGCCATCTTCGTCAACAATCGCGTCTTCGAGGCGGTATCCGGGTTCCTCAAGCCGGAACATTTCGCG
>JBDRJH010000442.1:0-3293 GCA_043815125.1 Verrucomicrobiota bacterium | reverse complement strand
CGGCATCGCGCCCGCCGGAGACGACGGCTGAGTAGTAGCAGCGGGTGCAGTTGAACTGGTGGCTCATGCCCATGGCGGGGTGGTGGAGTGCGGCGGGTTGAGGGGAGCTTGAACGGTAGGTTTAGGAATCCGGAGTTAAGTGCTCGGGCGGGTAGGCGGCCTGCCACGTCTCAATGAGATCGATGGCCTCGTGGGAAAAGTCTGCGGTGCTGCCGAGGCGCGTATAGGCGTCCGCGACGGATTCGTTGAGCTCCTCGTCGTAAAAGATCGACCATGACACGTAGTAGGCGATCAGCAGGCCTTGGCCGCCACTGATAAGGTCCCATGTGGACCGCCATTTGAAGCCGCGAGGCAGAGGACGGACGGGGCGGTGGATGGATTCGGGGTCGATGGCGTGGAGCAGCGTCCCGGTCAGGCCGACGCCTTGGTCGTCCAGATCCAGGGTGTCGATGTGCGCGAGGTAGCGTTTGCCTGAGCGGACGATGAGCTGGCGGTCTCGGTAGGCAGCGAGGCGGCGGAGGATGGCGTCTTTGGGTTCAGAGAGCGTCATGAGGCGTTGGTGGCAGATTGCCAGTTATGGTGGATGGCCCAGATGTCGTGCAGGCCGGCGAGCTTGGCGGATTGGTCGGGCTGGCGGGCGACGGTGCCCTTGAAATTTGAATACGTGATGTCGGCGGTGAGGCAGCGGGTGATCGTCTCGGCGTCGGCGGGCGTGACGATCCACCGCCAGCGGTAGTCGGCGGCCGTGGTTTCGAGGGTCGGGCCGGTGAGGCCGGTGAAGGACTGGAGGTTTTCCAAGTCGTGGCGCACGCGGGCGCGGACTTGGAGCTTATCCGGTTCGTCGGTCGAGCGAGTGAGGCTGAAGAAGCCGTGTCGGGTGAAGAGCCACATGGTGAAAAGGGAGGGAGGAGGGGTTGCGGACGGTGGGCGGTAGCCGGAGAGGCGGAGGGCCGGAAGATTGGAGGTCGGAGGAACGGCGGTCGGAGGGCCGGATTTACGCAGCCAAGGCGTGGTGCTGGCGCCGGGCGGCATGGGCGATGGAGCGAAACTCAGGCGGGAGTTGATACACGGTGAGCAGCACGATTTCGTCGGGCTGGGCGCGGCCAAACACGTAGATGTGCTCGCCGTAGATGCGGGTGAGGCCGGCGTCGGGATCGGTGGTGGCCGCGATGTAGTCGCGGAGGCGGCGAGTGCACTCATCCTCGCCAAGGCCGTCGTAGAAGACGCGCTCCAGCATGCGGTCCAGCGTGCGCCGACGCCACCCGATGCGTTGCCGGGCGCGTTCCTTGGCGTGGTGAGAGGCAAGCAGCTTGATCATGCCCGACACCTTACCGGCGGGGGTCGGACATCTGCGGACGTAGGGCGGGGGCGACGGTGGGCCGAAGGACGGAACTGGACGGAACTCGAAAGCCGAGGAACCGCAATTGAAGTTCGCCGGCTTTATCGCGCGGTCTGATTGAAGACCGTCTCAAACTCGGCGGCGGCGTTCACCATTTCATCGAAGGTGGGTGTGTCGCCAAAGAACATCGGGCCGAGCATCTCTTGGTAATCGGTGCGCCAGTTGGCGACATGCGCGGCCGGTGGCGCGAGTCGGAAGGTGCCGGGCTTATGCGTGGTGTAATCGACCCAAGAGTAACGAAAGAAGAGTTCGCGGTGCTCGGCCACGCGTTGGAAGAGTGCGGTCTGCGCCAGGGCTTTTTCGCCGACGCCGGCACGCAGCAGGCACCACAGGTCATAATAGTGACGGGCCATGCGAATTTTTCGCGGTTTGTCGGCCGGGCGAAAGGTCTCCTCGTGGAGCAGGCAGGCCTTTTCCCAGAAGGTGCGCTCGGCGGAGAGAACGCGGACGCTGAAGGCTTCAGCGGGATCGAAGGCGGGGAAGCGTTCGAGGACGTAGGGCTGAATGGTTTTCGCTTCATGCGGCCAGTCATCCGAGCGGGCACCGAGTTCGATCTTCACCACGGGCCGCACATAACCGGCGGTGCCGGGGGCAAACACCGAGGGATAATGAAACAACAGGCACTGGCCGTCGGACATGTCGGGATCGACTTCGAGTCGCCAGCCCGTTGGTCCCAGCATGCTGTGGAGACGTGCATCAAAGGCGGGTTGGAGCGTGCCTTGCACCCAGCGGCGACATGCGTCCATGAGTTGTTCAAGGCGTGCTTTACGCTGCTTGTTGCTCGGTGCGTTGTCCGGCGAGGAGTCGCCACCAAACCCGAGCACGTCTTTGTCCACGATGAGATCAATGTCTTCGGAGAAGCGCTCGATGAGTTTCCAGGCTTTGGAGAGTGAGGTGCCTCCCTTGAATGTGAGGTGCTCTCCGATAGCCGGCAGGGCAAAGAGTTCGCGCAGCGTCCAGCAGACCCAGAAGTCTTTTTCCACGCTGACGGCCTGGAGTCCCATCTCGGCATCCACTTGCTGGAAGGCCTGGAGGCGGCGAGGTGCAGGGAGTTGCAGAAAGGCATCCATGGATCAGGTGGTGTTGGTGGTTATCGGGCGCAACAGATCGGCGATCCATGCGGGGGCGTGGACGAGGTCTTTGTGCAGAGCCGCGCGGTCGGCATCGGTGATGGATCTGCGTAGGATGGCGAGCACTTGGTCGTCGATTTGATCCTGACCGAGGTGGCGCAGCGCTTGGATGATGGTGCCGCTTTTGCGTCCGGCGGTGGCCATGTTGCGCGGGGTCGTGTGCTGAAGATGAATCTCGCGCCGTCCGATCCTGATTTTACGGGTGGGGCCGTCGGTGAGGAAAACGATGCGGGAGGGCACTTGCTCGGAGAGTCCAAGAACGTTCGCCGCGTAGGCACCGGAGGGTTGAAGCCGGATGGCGTCACGCACGACCAAGGCGCGCGCAATCGCATCGGCGGAAGGCGTGACCAAGCCAAGGACCGGGTCTTGAGCCGGGTAATCGTAGAGTCCCCGTGCAAGCCGTCTAATCGTGCCGGTGGCCTTGAGACGGCGAAGCGCGGAGTCGATGGCATCCATGTTGCCCAAGTCTTGAAAGTGCTTTGGGGTGAATACCCAACCCTGCCCGTGGCCATATATACGGCTACGCACTTGGGCATCAATGGATTGTCCTCCTGATTTCATATCATTTTGACGGAAATATTGGCTATTTTTTCCGTCAAAACAAGCCTCGTTTAACAGGAGCAAGTCGCAGCTGATCAAGGGATTTAGCGGTGCGCCTGGCAAATGGCGGTCCCGGCGGTGGACACGCGGGTGCGCAGTTCGGCGGGTTCAAGGGCCTCGGCGTGGCCTCCCCATTGAAGGATCAGGCGCTCAACCTCCAGCAG
>JBDRJH010000441.1:0-18878 GCA_043815125.1 Verrucomicrobiota bacterium | reverse complement strand
CCGGTCCCCTGGGACTGGCTCGTCCTCGCCCGCCGCCAATAACCCCCCTCCGGCCAACCCGCGCAAATCCATCGCTTGATAAAAACTAACCAGACAGGTTAGTTTTTATTTATGGAAACGACCCATTTTTACAATCACTCGGCCATCCGACTCATGGAAGCGCTCGGGGCGGCGGCGTTGCTGGCGGCCGAAACCGGGGCGCGCCGCGCCTACGAACAACTGCAGTCCGGGCAGAGGACCGGCTTTCGTCACCGGCGCAACCCAGGACAGGAAACACCGCTGTGGAACACGCTGGCCGCCCAGTTGCGTGATGAATTACGCGAACATGGATCCAAGAAGCGTTTGGCCGATCATTTGGGCATCCCGCCCCAACGTTTGAGCGAGTTTCTGAGCGGTCGTCGCAAGCGCCTGCCCGACGGCGAGATCACCTTGCTCCTGCTGCACTGGCTCTGCGAGCGCCGCGCCGGGCGCGACCCCAGCCTGACCCTGCCGCGCAAACCCCTCGGCCGGCCGGTCAAACCCGCCGATAAAAACTAACCTGTCTGGTTAGTTTTTATCGGAATATGTCGCGGTCTTGGGCGGTGGCGGGGGGTTACTCGTAGCGGGCGCTGCGGCCGAGGTAGCCGAGGGTGAAGATTTCCTTCCAGACGCGGTAGCGGCCTTCGTGGGTGATCTTGCCGTGCTCCTCGCGCAGGGCGCGGGGCTGGAGGAAACCGAGCTCGGTGTTGATGCGCTCGAGGTCCTGCTGCTGCTCGTTGAGATCGGCCAGGGGCTCGGTGGTCCAGGGGAGGACGATTTCGCCCGAACGGGCGAGGCGATCGCGGTGGCGCTTGAGCAGGCGGGGCAGGGAACGGAACCAGGGGTTGCGCAGGACGTGCCAGTTTTCGGGGTAAAAGCCGCCGAAGGGCAGGTAGAGGTTGTCGGTCACGTAGCGGCGGCCGGCGGCGGTGTGGCTGCCGAGGCTGGCACAGAGGGAGACGGCACCGTTGGCCTGCGGGAGAAAGGTGACCTGCAGGCGGATCTTTGCCTCGGCGTCCTGATAAACGCTGACCCGCAGGTGGTGGGAGGGACCGATCTCGGCCTTAAGGGACTGGACCTGTTTAAATCCTTCGGCACGCAGCCAGTCGCGGGTTTTGAGCAAGCGGGGATTGGTGGGCCATTCGTCACCGCCGCGGTTGATCGTGAACTTCGGGAAGAGGGGCAGGGGGCTGAGGCTGAGCGCGTTGATGGCGAGCCAGTTGTAGATCGTCTCGGCCAGAATCCAGAGCAGGGCGAAGATGATCGCGAGCACGGCATAGGGGCGGTCGCTCCAGGCGAGGTCCTGGAAGAGGGCGGCGAGGCCGAGGGAGATTACGCCGGCACGCAGCCAGCGGTTGAGGATGGCAAGCACGGGGCTGGCGAGGCGCAGGTTGAGCTGCACGACGACGAGCGAGGCGATGATGAGGGCGAAGAGGAGGTGGCGGGGGTCCATCGACAAAAAGGCCGGGGCAAAAGGAGCCCCGGCCGGGAATCAGACTGGTGTTTGCGGCGCGTTGAAGGCGGGTTGCCGGCCTTAGCTGAGGCGGACCGGCATGATGACGCAGATGAAGCTCTCGAGGGTCTTGAAGACGCCGGGGCTGACCTCGTCCTTCAGTTCGAAGAAGACTTCGTCCTTGGTGAGCGCCTTGAGCGGGTCCATGACGAAGACGGGGTTGAACGCGACCTGGAGGTCGGGGCCGCTGTAGGCGATGGCCATGGACTCGTGGGCTTCGCCGAAGTCGGGACTCTGGGCGGTGATTTCGAGCAAGTTGCTGGTGAGCTTGATCTTGACGGAGTTTGACTTCTCCGAGCAGACGAGGGCGGCGCGGTGCACGCACTGGAGGAAGAGTTCGCGCTCAAGCTTGATGCGCTGGTGGGTCTCTTTGGGAATAACCTGTTGGTAATTCGGATAATTTCCTTCAACGACCTTGGAGTAGAGGTAGATGGAATCGACGAGGCCGGAGTCGGCTTTGTCGGCGGAGATCTGGAAGGCGGCGCGGCGGTCGTTGAAGGAGACCTTCAGTTTTTCGCCCTTGTCGAGCATGCGCATGAGTTCGCCGACGGTCTTGGCGGGCAGGATGATGCTGCCGGCGGCGTCTTCGGGGACTTCGAGTTCCTTGGAGACGAGGGCGAGGCGGCGGCCGTCGGTGGCGACGAGGGAGAGTTTGCCGTCGCGGAAGTTGAAATAGACGCCGTTGAGGATGTAGCGGGTCTCGTCGGAGGACTGGGCGTAGGCGACGCTCTTGAGCATCGCGGTGAGCTCGGCCTGCTCGAGGGTGAAGGTGCGGTCTTCGCCGAATTCGGGCAGCGGGGGAAACTCTTCCTTGCCGATGCCCATGATGCGGAAGGTGGAGCCGCCGGAGGTGAGCTTGACCTGGTGGTTGGGGCTGGCGTCGAGGGAGACGTCGACGTTGGGCAGCTCGCGGACGATGGTGGAGAGGCGTTTGACCGGGAGGGTGACGGAGCCGGGCTCTTTGACTTCGGCCTTGATGCGGGCGCGGATGCCGAGATCGAGGTTGGTGGTGGTCAGGGTGATGCTGTCCTTCTCGGCTTCGATGAGGACGTTGCTGAGGATGGGCATCGTGGCCTTGGAGCCGACGACGTTGAGCACCTGGGCGAGTCCGTTGCTGAAGTGATCGCGGTTGATCTTGAATTTCATGTGAAGGGGAAGGGTGCGAAAGGAGGTGTCCGCTGGAAGCTAAATTGAGGAAATCAACAAACGTTAAAAGAAAGCTGATTCAATAAGATATGTTATCCCTATTCTTATGGTCTGGGAAAAACCCCAATAACCGGGGCGTTTTCAGAGGGAAATGGGTGGGTTGGCCGGCTGCGCAGAACCCTGCGGGAGGGTCCGGATAAGCGGGGGGTTGTTCACAGGTGGAAAGTTGTTGGTCGGTTGCGCGGGGGTTGTTCCCAAAACGGCTCACACGCGGGCGGGGTGGCGGAAATGGCGGATGAGGCCGTAGAAGATGTAGCCGAGGCAGACGCCGATCATGCCGTATTCCTTGAAGATGACGACGGTGGCGGCGACGCCGAGTATGAGGATGAAGGTGACGAGGTTGGTGCGGGTCTGCAGGTCGATCTGTTTGCCGCTGGGGTAGCGCACGGTGCTGACCATGAGCACGGCGATGAGCACGAGGAGGATGGGCAGGCCGAGCGCCCAGCTTTGCAGGGAGCGGTCGTGGCTGGCGAGTTCGAGCAGGAAGAGGACGAGGGCGGCCACGGTCCCGGCGGCGGCGGGCACGGGCAGGCCGACGAAGTCTTTGTTGTCGGCGTCCTTCGGGTCGCGCTCGAGCAGGGGGTGGGTGATGACGTTGAAGCGGGCGAGGCGGATGGCCGCGCAGAGCAGGTAGATGAAGGCGAGCAGCCAGCCGATCTCGCGAAACATCGGGTAGCCCTGGGTGGGCGAGAGGATGAGGAAGAACACCATCAGCGCGGGGGCGAGGCCGAAGGAGACGACGTCGGCGAGCGAATCAAATTCGGCGCCGAAGAGGGATTCGCGTCCACCCATGCGGGCAAGACGGCCATCAAGGGCGTCAAAGGCCATGGCGCCGAAGATGAGCCAGACGGCCTGTTTGTAGTAGGCGGTGGCGTCGGGCGGGATGCCACCGGTGTCGGTGAAGCGGACGATGAAGTTGGCCTGGATGCAACGGATGACGGCGGCGAATCCGCAGAACAGGTTGCCCGCGGTCATGAGGTTGGGCAGGAAGTAGATCCGGCTGGCCTGGCTGACGTGATAGGGGTTGTCGCGGTCGTCGTCGTGGCGGTTGCGTGGGGGGGGGCTGGCCATGGCGGAGTGGGGGGCGCGGTGCGGGATGGTGGGTGGGCGGTCGCGGTGGTTTTACTTGGTGAGTGTCTCGAGGTATTTCCAGAACTTGGAGTGTTGCTCGACAAGCTGTTCCTCGGAGACGGGGAGTTTGTTGCGCAGCAGAAAGTCTTCGAGGGAGTTCTTGTGCAGGATGTAGAGCACGTGCAGCACGGAGTCGCCCTGGATCTCGAAGTAGAACCGATGGGCGCCGGAGCGGAGGCGGTAGTGGGACTTGCCGGCGCGGACAAAGCGGCCGAGGGGTTCGCGGGGGGCGGCGATTTGCTCGGGTTTCAGGTTGCTCAACGGGTCGATGGCCTCGAGTTGGTCGAGGGGGTCGAGTTTTTTGAGTTCGCCGAGGCTTTGTTCGGAAAAGGTGACCTGATACATGCGGTAAAGGTGTGCCGGAGGGTGGGAACGGTCGTGATGCGTCGCGGCAGTCGACGCCGGCTGCGGGAGACAATCGTCGCCCACGCTAGGCGTGCGCGGGGGGCCGGCAATGCTATTTGCCGGAGCGGGCCGCGGTCACGAGCCGTTCTGAATGGAGCGGATGAAGGCGTCGGCTTCCTTGATGGAGCGTTCCATGTCGGCGATCAGGCGGGAGACGTCGCGCTCGAGTTCGCGGCTGGTGGCGCCGAGGCCGGCGACGGCGCGGGCGTTGAGGTTGTGTTTCAGAAAGAGCACTTGGTCGCGCAGCAGGGTGAGCACGGGGTCCATCCGGTCGGCGGCGGCCTGCATGGTTTTGGCCAACGATTCATAGCGCGCGCGGGTGTCGCGGAGTTGGCGGGCACTCTGGTCGCGCAGGCTGGCGCTGGCGTATTGGGAGAGTTCGGCCTCCCATTCGTCGAACAGCGCGCCGGCCACGCTGTCGACCGAGGCGATGCGGTCGCGGACTTCCTTGGCGCGGTCCTCGCTGAGTTTGAGTTCGCGTGCGAGTTGGTTGTAGCCGGTCGCGAGATCGCCGGTGTCGACCTTGGTGACCGCGAGGAATTGCTCGAGCGCGCTGCCGAACTGAGCCTTGGCCTCCTGCTGGGACTCGCGCGCACCCTCGACGCGGTCGGCGAGGATCTCGCGTTTCGGCGTGCCCAGTTTCTCCCGCACCGAGTAGTAGGCGGAGGTTTGACAGCCGCTGAAACCCATCGTGCCGGCGAGACCGGCGATCAACATCAACAATGCGCGCGTGGAGGTCATAGAGTGGAAAAAGGTTACGCCGCGCGGCAGCCCGGGGCAAGTCCAGCCGCCCGATGACATTAGACTGGCGAAGCCCGCGGTCCGCACCTACGACGTTTACTCTCAGCCATGATCCAACCCGATCATACGCACACCGTGCTGCCCTCGCTCCCCGGACTCTCGGGCGCCATTGAACAATGGACCGCCCGCGCGCTCGACGAACATGCCATCATGGCGATCACCGACGTGCGCGGCACCATCGTCTACGCCAACGACCAGTTCTGCCAAATCTCGGGCTACCATCGCGAGGAACTCATCGGACAAAACCATCGTCTGCTGAAATCCGGGCAACACCCCGACGCCTTTTACGCCGACATGTGGCGGACCATCGCCACCGGCCGCACCTGGCGCGGGGTGGTTTGCAACCGCACCAAGGCCGGCCAGCTGTATTGGGTCCAGTCCACGATCATGCCGTTGCTCGGCACGGACGACAAACCCGCCTACTATCTCGCCCTCCGCACCGACATCACCGAGCTCAAGCTCACCGAGCAGGCCAACTCCCGCCTGGTCGCCCAGCTCAGTTCCGGGACCGCCGAGCTGCACAGCGCGCAAAACCAGCTCGCCGCCTTCTTCGTCAACTCCCCCATCGGCATCAGCTGGCGCGAGGTCACCCGCGACGGCCGTCCCGGCGCCAACCACGTCAACGAACGCTTCTGCGAACTCATCGGCCTCACCATGGACGAGGCCCTCGACATCGAGAACGTCCGCAAGGCCACCCACCCCGACGACTGGGCCGCCCAGGAAACCCTCACTACCGAGATCTATCTCGGCAAACGCGACCGCTTCTCCATCGACAAGCGCTACATCCACAAGGACGGACGCATCGTCTGGGGCAACCTCACCGTCGCCGTCCTCCGCGCGCCCGACGGCCACGTCACGCACCACTTCGCGATGCTCGAGGACATCACCGGCCGGCGCCTCGCCGAGGAGGAGCTTCGCCGCAGCGAATCGCGCTGGCGCACCTACCTCTCGACCGCCAGCGAGATCCTCTACGCGCTCACCCCCGAGCACATCTACAAGTTCGTCTCCCCCGCTTGGACCAACAAACTCGGGCATCCCGTCGAGGGCGTGCTCGGCCGGTCCATCTACGACTTTGTCCATCCGGACGACGCCCCCCGCTGCCGCGAGTTCATCGGTCGCATCCTCGGCGGCCAGCCCGACGCCGGCATGGTCGAATACCGCATGCAGCACCGCGACGGACGCTGGATCTGGCACGCCTCCACCGGCTCCGCCTACTCAGACCGCGACGGACGCCGCGCCTACTTCGGCGTCGGCCGCGACATCAGCCTGCGCCGCCAGGCCCAGGAGGAACTGCGCGCCGCCCTCGCCCGCCGCGAGGAACTCGAGCGCATCATCGACCGCTCGCCTTCGGTGGTCGTGCTCTGGCGCGCCGAGGCCGACGGCTGGCCCGTCGAGTTCGTCTCCGCCAGCATCCGGCAGTTCGGCTACTACCCCGAGCAATTCACCGGCCGCCAACTCACCTTTGCGGACATCACCCATCCCGAGGATCGCGAGCGCGTCGCCGCCGAGCTGCAGGCCCACGCCTCCACCGGGCACGACGAATACAACCAGGAATACCGCATCCAGTGCGCCGACGGCTCCGTGCGCTGGGTCGACGACCACACCATCGTGCGCCACGCGCCCGACGGCCACGTCACCCACCACGAGGGCGTCATCACCGACATCACCGCCCGCAAGGCCGCCGAGGAAAACGAACGCGCCGCCCGCGAACGCGAGCTCAACCTCGCCCGCGAGGTCCAGCAACACCTCCTGCCCAGCGTCTTTCCCGATCTGCGCCGGGTCGAGGCCCGCGCCCTCTCGCAACCCTCGCTCCACCTCGGCGGCGACTACTTCGACGTGCTCGAAATCGACGCCAACCACCGCGGTTTCGTCATGGCCGACGTCTCCGGCAAGGGCGCGCCCGCCGCGCTCATGATGGCCGCCTGCCGCGCCAACCTCCGCGCCTTCGCCCCCGGCGAGTGGTCGCCCGCCGAGGTCCTGCGCCGCGTCAACCGCGCCCTCCAGCCCGACATGCCCCCGCGCATGTTCATCACCCTCTTCTACGGTATCTTGAATGTGGATACGCTGGAGCTGCGCTACGCCCGCGCCGGCCACGAGGCCGGCCTGCTCATCCGCGCCGGCGGCGACGGCTCGGTCGAGCTGCTCAGCAAGGGCGGCCTCGCCCTCGGCCTGGCGCCGGCCCCGTTGTTCGACACCATCGGCGAGGACACCGTGCGGCTCGCCTCGGGCGACCTGCTCGCGCTCTACACCGACGGCATCAACGAGGCCTGCAACATCTCCGGCGAGGAGTTTGGCCGCGAGCGCCTCACCGGCGTGCTCCAGCGCCACGCCAGCGAGCCGCTGGAAACGCTGCTGCGCACCATCGACCGCTACCTGCGGCAGTTTTGCACGCTCGCGCAGCGCGACGACGACCGCGCGCTGCTGCTCGTGCGCCCGCGCTGAGCCCAAGGAGCGCCGCTTGCCAAGCGGCGTTTTTGGACCTCAAACGCCTTGGAGTTGGTTTTCCCTGCCGGCGCATCGAACCACGCCGCTTGGCAAGCGGCACTCCTTGGCTCTTCGGCCTCATCGAACCAAGCCGTATGCCTGCACGCCGCCCTTACGGATACAGCGCGGCCTTTTGCCAGCCGCCCGTCGGTTTCGCCTCGTAGCGCATGCGCTCGTGCAGACGGAAGGGTTTTTCCTGCCACAGCTCGATCGAGTCCGGGATCACCCGGAAGCCCGACCAGTGCGCCGGCCGCGGCACCCGGCCGCGGGGGAAGCGCACCATGTTGGCCGCCACCGCGCGTTCCAGCTCGGCGGGCGTCTTGAGCGGCCTGGACTGCTTGGACGACCACGCCCCGATGCGGCTCAGGTAGGGCCGCGACGCGAAGTAGGCGTCGGCCTCCTCGTCCGCCACCGGCTCGACCCGGCCCTCGACGCGCACCTGCCGGCCCGGCGGATTCCAATAAAAACACAGCGCGGCCCGCGGATGCACGCCGAGCGCGTCGGCCTTCGGGCTCTCCAGATTCGTGTAGAACACGAAGCCGTTTTCATCGGCGTGCTTGAGCAGCACCATGCGCACGGCCGGGTTGCCCTCGGCGTCGACGGTGGCGAGCGCCATCGCGCTGGGCTCCAGCACGCCACGCCGCGAGGCGTCGTCGAGCCATTCGTGAAAGGTTTCCAGAGGATCGGTCATAATGCCAAATCATGGCACCGATCGGTTTTTTGCGCTCCGCACCGCTTGCCCAACAGTGCGCATTCATCGCCGTATCAGCTGCGCCCATAAGCGTCGTTGCCCGCGCGACGCGCCATGCTTTTAGTGACCGCCGCCGGCGCGAAAGGGTTCGCCGCCGCCAACTGATTCGCCCTATTCATAACGCTTCAACCCCTTCCCCGTTAGCCATCTGCCCCCGCTGATTATGCCCTTCGCCCCCGTCCTTCGTCCCGTCGCCAAGCTCATGGCCGCCAACCGTTCCGAGATCGCCGTGCGTATCTTTCGCGCCGGCACCGAGCTCGGCCTGCGCACCGTCGCCATCTACGCCCAGGAAGACCGCTTCTCCATCCACCGCTACAAGGCCGACGAAGGCTACCAGGTCGGCGCGGGCAAGGGCCCCGTCGCGGCCTACCTCGACATCGACGGCATCATCGCCACCGCCAAGGCCCACGGCGTGGACGCCATCCACCCCGGCTACGGCTTCCTCTCCGAAAACCCCGACTTCGCCCGCGCCTGCGACCAGGCCGGCATCACCTTCGTCGGCCCCCGCGCCGAGCTGCTCGACATGATGGGCGACAAGACCGCCGCCCGCGCCCTCGCCCAACGCATCAACGTGCCCGTGCTCCCCGGCACCGAGGACGCCATCACCGACCGCGGCGAGGCGATGAAGACCGCCAAAAAGATCGGCTTCCCCCTCATCATCAAAGCCGCCTTCGGTGGCGGCGGCCGCGGCATGCGCGTCGTGCACAAGGCCGAGGACCTCGCCGACCTGCTCGACGAAGCCCAGTCCGAGGCCGGCCGCGCCTTCGGCAACCCCGCCGTCTTCCTCGAAAAATACATCCCCCGCGCCAAGCACATCGAGGTCCAGATCCTCGGCGACAAACACGGCAACGTCATCCACCTGCACGAGCGCGACTGCTCCGTGCAACGCCGCCACCAAAAAGTCATCGAGGTCGCCCCCAGCCACGGCCTCCCGCCCGAGATCGTCTCCGAGCTGAACGAGGCCGCCGCCCGCATCGCCCGCGAGATCCGCTACGACAACGCCGGCACCATCGAATTCCTCTACGACCTCGACCGCCACGAATGGTTCTTCATCGAGATGAACCCGCGTATCCAGGTTGAGCATACGGTCACCGAGGTCGTCACCGGCCTCGACCTCGTGCGCGCCCAGATCCTCATCGCCCAGGGCCACGCGCTCAACTCCGCCGAGGTCGGCATGCCCGCGCAGGACGCGGTGCCGAAAAACGGCTACGCGCTCCAGTGCCGCATCACCACCGAGGACCCCGAGAACAAGTTCACCCCCGACTACGGCCGCATCTCCGCCTACCGCTCGCCGGGCGGCCTTGGCGTGCGCCTCGATGGCGCCATGGGCTTCGCCGGCGCGGTCATCACGCCCTTCTACGACTCCATGCTCGTGAAGGTCATCGTCAGCGGACCCACCTACGAGCTCGCCCTGCACCGCATGCGCCGCGTGCTCTCCGAGTTCCGCATCCGCGGCGTGAAGACCAACATCCCCTTCCTCGAGAACGTCATCGCGCACCCCGTCTTCGCCGCCGGCGAAGCCACCACCACGCTGATCGACACCACCCCCGAGCTCTTCCGCTTCAAACCCCGCCGCGACCGCGCCACCAAGCTCCTCAACTACATCGGCAACGTCACCATCAACGGCAACCCCCACGCCAAGGGCTACCGCCCCGCCAAGCCCATCACACCGCCCGTCGCCCCTGCCTGCGATTTGCTGGCCGCCCCGCCCGCCGGCACCCGCCAGCTCCTGCTCGAACTCGGCGCGGAAAAATTCGCCCAGTGGACCGCCAAGCAACGCCGTCTCCTGATAACGGATACAACCTTCCGCGACGCCCACCAGTCGCTCATGGCGACGCGCGTGCGCACCCACGACATGCTCGTCTGCGCCTCCGCGCTGGCCCGCCGAGCACCCGGACTCTACTCGCTCGAAATGTGGGGCGGCGCCACCTTCGACACCGCCATGCGCTTCCTCCACGAAGACCCGTGGGAACGCCTGCGCCAGCTCCGCGAGCGCATTCCCAACATCTGTTTCCAGATGCTCTTCCGAGGGGCCAACGCAGTCGGCTATACCAACTACCCCGACCGCGTCGTCGCCGGCTTCGTGAAGCACGCCGCCGACAATGGCATGGATATTTTCCGCGTCTTCGACTCGCTCAACTACCTGCCCAACCTCCGCGTCGCCATGGAGTCCGTGCGCGCCACCCACGGCGTCTGCGAGGCCGCCCTCTGCTACACCGGCGACATCCTCGATCCGAAGCGCGAGAAGTATTCACTCGAGTATTACATCCGCCTCGGAAAAGAGCTCGCCAGGATGGGCGCGCACCAGCTCGCCATCAAGGACATGGCCGGACTCTGCCGCCCCTATGCCGCGCAGCGCCTCGTGAAAGTCCTCAAGGACGAAGTCGGTCTGCCGATCCACTTCCACACGCACGACACCTCCGGCATCGCCGCGTCGTCGATCCTGCGCGCGGCCGACGCCGGCGTGGACATCGTGGACCTCGCGCTTGGCTCGATGAGCGGCAGCACCTCGCAGCCCAACCTCAACTCCATCGTCGCCGCGCTCGAGCACACGCCCCGCGACACCAAGCTCGACCTCGACGCGCTCAACGAATTCTCCGACTACTGGGAGCAGGTGCGCGCCGTTTACGCGCCGTTCGACACCGCGCCCAAGGCCGGCTCCGCCGAAGTCTACCTGCACGAGATGCCCGGCGGCCAATACACCAACCTCAAGGAGCAGGCCGCCTCCATGGGCGTCTCGCATCGCTGGCCCGAGATCGCCCGCGCCTACGCCGACGTGAACCAACTCTTCGGCGACATCGTGAAGGTCACGCCCTCGTCGAAGGTCGTCGGCGACATGGCGCTCTTCCTCTTCTCGCGCGGCATCAAGCCCGCCGACGTGGTCAACCTGCCGCCCGGCGAAACCCCGTTCCCCGAGAGCGTCATCGACATGCTCAGCGGCGGACTCGGCTGGCCCGACGGCGGCTTCCCCGCCGACGTGTCGCTCGCCGTGCTCGGCCACGAGAAACACAAGGCCGCGCAGAAACGCTACCAGGCCGACCTCAAGGCCGCGGCCGGCGGCAAGCCCGCGAAAAAATCCGAGCCCGACCCGCTGCCTGAGCTGCGCAAGGAACTCGCGACCAAGCTCCGCCGCGAGCCCACCGACGACGACGTTTATTCGCACCTCATGTATCCGCAGGTCTTTGCCGATTTCACGAAGCACCAGCGCGACTACGCCGACGTCTCCGTGCTGCCCTCGGCCACGTTCTTCTACGGCATGCAGGTCGGCGAGGAGATCAGCGTCGAGATCGAGGAGGGCAAGGTCCTCATCATCCGCCTGCTCGGCATCGGCGAGCCCGACAAGGACGGCAAGCGCAAGGTCGCCTACGAGCTCAACGGCATCGCCCGCGAGGTCGCCATCGCCGACAAGGCCGTGAGCGCCGCCGTGAAGTCGCGCCCCAAGGCCGACCTCGCGAACCCCGCTCACATCGCCGCGCCGATCCCGGGTCTCGTGGCCGAGTTGTCGGTATCGGTCGGCGCGAAGGTCGCCAAGGGCGCCAAGCTCCTGCTCATGGAGGCGATGAAGATGCAGACGACGGTCTACGCCGCCTGCGACGGCATCGTCGACGAGGTCAACGTATCCGTCGGCGAAACCGTCGAGGCCAAGGACCTGCTCATCAAATTGCGCCCGCCCGCGGTGAAGGCGTGAGCCCAACGGAGAACGGACATTCCTGTCCGTTCATCCGCACCGCTCCGACGTGAACGGGCAGGAATGTCCGTTCTCCCGGGCTTGCTGCGCAAGCGGGCCTGGGGTCTAAACGCGTCATGGTCGTTTCACCTTGGAACCGTGGGGACTTGTTTCCCGCCCCGCCCGCGGATGCGGACTACGGCTGGTGGGAGGACGGCAAGCCGCGCCGCGCCAGCCGGGAGGCGCTGGAGGAGCGCTGCAAATGCGAGACGCCGGCGTTGGTGTGGACGCCCGAGTCGGGCGGCACGGTGGTGGATCGCGAGGTGGATTTTCTGCGGTCGGCGGTGCGTGAGCGCGACCGCGCGGCCGCCCGGAGCAATCTCGGCTGGGCCAAGGCGAGCTTTGGCATCTGGTCGGGTCTGCTGGTCTTGCAAATCTGGGGCTGGGAAGATCCGCGTTGGTCGGGACCGTTGTTCATGTGGATCGCGCTCGGGGTGCTGCCGCTGGCGGGGGCCTTGAGGACGTGCCGCGCTTTGCGAGGCGAG
The DNA here is from genome assembly GCA_043815125.1 of Verrucomicrobiota bacterium. GTDB lineage: Bacteria > Verrucomicrobiota > Verrucomicrobiia > Opitutales > Opitutaceae > JAUWBF01. Next base: position 6,357 of record JBDRJH010000441.1, on the reverse strand, counting down.
CCGGGCCCGGTTTCATCGGAGGACCGGGAGGCCGCGCGTTTCGCGAGTTGGCTGGCCGAAAAATCGTGGCGCGACACGTTGTGCACGCACGCGGTGCTGGGTGTCATGAGCGTGATTGCGTTGGTGATGCTGGTGGTCGGGGACGGGCTCGCGATCGACCGGGCGGGGTTGCACAAGCCGGCGTTCTGGTCCGGCGAGTGGTGGCGCCTCTGGACCGGGCCGTGGTTGCACGGGAGCCTCCTGCATTGGTTTTTCAACGCGGCCGTGCTCTACGCGCTCGGGCGTCCGGTGGAGGCGGTGTTTGGCCGGGGGTGGTTGTTGGTGATCCTGTCGGTGGCGATGCTCGCGGGGTCGGCGGCGAGTGTGTGCTGGCTGGAGACGACGAGTGTGGGTTTTTCCGGGGCGATCCTGGGGCTCTTGGGATTTCAAGTCGGCGTGTTGTCGCGGCGTCCGGAGGTGTTGCCGGCGGGCACGTTGAAATCGTCGCTCATGAGCCTGGCGATGCTCGGGGCGCTGGGCGTGGTGGGCTGGCAGATCATCGACAACGCGGCGCACTTCGGCGGCGTGGCGGCGGGAGTGTTGCTGGGCTGGACGGGAGCCGGGGCGCAACCTTCCGGCAGGTGGCACCCGGGCCGCATGGTCAGCGTGACGGCGGGCCTGCTGCTTGGCGGGAGCGCGGTCTGGACGCTGTGGGTTCTGACGGTAGACTTAATTAAATAAAAACGGCTAAAGCCTATTTAATGTTGATTATAGCAATTAAAACAGGTTAATTCCGTTCTTATGAAAGCGCTCGTTGAGCTTGGAAAGCGGGTTCGCCACCAGCGGATTGCTGCGGAATGGAAGCAGCGTGAGCTGGCGGACCGGGCTGCGGTCAGCCTCGACAGTGTGTCTGCCTTGGAAAACGGTCGGCCGGTGAAGACGGATACCTTGGCGCGTATTTTCCAGGCGTTGGGGCGGGCGGATGCGCTGGAGAATCTCCTGCCGGCACCGACGGTCAGTCCGTTGGAGCTGCAAAAACTCCAGGGCCGTCAACGTCGGAGGGTGCGTTAAATGGCCGCCGAACTCGCGGACGTGCTGTATGCTGGCGACAAGGTCGGCGTGGTTTTTTGGGACCCGACTCGGCGGGTGGCGGTGTTTCAATACACGCCGGAGTTTCGGGCCAAGGGCATCGAGCTGGCTCCGCTGCGTATGCCGTTGCGCGCCGCTCCCTACGAGTTTCCCAACCTGCACGAGTCCTACGCGGGTCTGCCGGGATTGTTGGCCGACTGTTTGCCCGATACCTATGGCAACGCGCTCATTGACGACTGGCTGCGTTCGCAGGGACGCGATCCGGCGAGTTTTTCGCCGGTGGAGCGTCTCTGCTACATCGGCAACCGCGGCATGGGTGCGTTGGAGTTTCGGCCCGGCCTGCGGCCCAACGCGCCCAAGGCCGAGGCCGTGGCGATCGACCGGCTGGTCGAGCTGGCCTCGCGGGCGCTGGCCCGACGCGAGGGCTTGTCCGTCGCGTTGGCCAGTGATGAGGATCTCAACGATATTCTCCGGGTCGGCACCTCGGCCGGCGGTGCCCGCGCCAAGGCCGTCATCGCTTGGAATCCGCAAACCAATGAAGTCCGCTCCGGCCAGACCGACGCCCCGCAGGGCTTTGAGCAGTGGTTGCTCAAGTTCGACGGCGTGGATGCGTCCTTTGATGGTGTGCGCGATCCGCAGGGTTACGGACGCATCGAGTATGCCTACCATCTGATGGCGCGGGCCGCCGGCATCACCATGATGCCCTGCCGCCTCTTTGAGGAAGGCGGCCGGGCGCACTTCATGACGCGCCGTTTCGACCGGTTGGAAAATCAGGGCAAACTCCACTACGCCTCGCTCTTCGGGCTCGCGCATCTGAGCTACGCCGCGCCCGGCAGCCACGGTCATGCCTACGAGGATTATTTTGCGACGATCAACGCGCTTGATCTTGAACCGGCGGCCAGGCTGGAGGCCTTTCGGCGCATGGTGTTCAACGTGTCCGCCTGCAACCGCGACGACCACACCAAGAACTTTGGTTTCCTGCTGAGTGCCGACCACCGGTGGACGCTCTCGCCGGCCTTTGACGTCAGTTACGCGTTTAATCCCCAGCCTGGCAAGTGGACCGCCCGGCAGCAGTTGTCCGTGCGCGGCAAGCGAGAGCGCATCACGCAGGGCGACTTGATCCAGCTCGGTCGTGATGTCGGCGTGGCCACGGCACCCAAGCTGCGCGCGGCCTGCGACCAAGTCGTCGAGGCTATTGCCCGCTGGGAAACCTTTGCCAACGCAGCCCGAGTCGCCGACGCGCAAATCGCCAAGATCCGCACCGCGTTGGACCATCAGCAGAAGGAAACCGCTTAAGCCAACCATGCCTCCGCTTATCCTCTGGCTGCTCGACGGTCGGGCCTTTGTCATTTGCTCCGTTTTTTGTCTTGGCGGTTTTATTTGGATGAGCGTCGCGGTGGCGACGGCGGGGCTGCGGCGCGTTCTGGTCTGGGCGGCGCTGGCCGGTTTGGTCGTGCTGGCGACCTCCACGCCGATCGCGTGGCCGCTGCAAGTCGCGCCGCTGGCGCTGAGCTTGGCGGGACTGTTCATCCTGCGGTGCAAGCCCGTCTCACGACGACCGGTCCGCGTCTGCGGGTTGATCGGCGTGATCGCCGTGTCCGTCGTGTTGTGGGGGGAGCTGCGTTGGTGGCCGCGTGTGATGGTCCCGGTGACGGAGGCGGGGGTGGTCGTGATCGGCGATTCGTTGAGCGCGGGCATCGGCGGCGGGGAAACGATCTGGCCGCGGCAACTCGCCGACGCCGCGCGTCTCGACGTGGTGTCGGTGGCGTTTCCCGGAGCGCGCATCGCCGATGGGCGCAGGCAGCTCGCGCGTGCGTCGGTCAAAGGTCGCGTGGTGGTGGTTCTGCTCGGCGGAAACGACATGCTGGGCCGCGGGTCGGCGGAGGATTTTTACGTCGAGCTCGAGGAGCTGGTGCTCGCGGTGCGCGCGGGCGGCGGTCGGGTTCTGCTGATTGAGTTCCCGGTCTTGCCGGCCCGAGAAGGGTTTGGCCAGGCGCTGCGGACGGTGGCGACGAAGCACGGTGTGCCGCTGCTGCACCGACGTTTTCTCGCGGCCGTCCTGCAGGCGCCGGACGCCACGGTGGACGGCCTGCATTTATCCGAGTCCGGCCACCGGGAGTTGGCGCGGATGGTGAAGCTGAGTTTGGAGGCGCGGTGATCCGCTTAATCAGGGCTTACGTCGAAATCCGTAGGCCTTCAGATCGTCTCGGGAAATCTGGTCGGCCGGAACCAGCAGGTAGTGGGTTTCGTCAACGACCTTGATCGCGCCGTCTTCGAGCGTGAGTTCAAACAGCGCGATCAAATCGTTTTCCATGAACTGGGCAGAAATCGCGCGACAAATCAGATCGGGGAACTTTTCCGCGCAGCAGACAATGTCCTGCCTCGCCTGAACCGCCGAGAGCTTGTCGCTGCCGCCCTTGGCTTGGACCGGAACGACGAACTGGCGTCCGGATCGGTCAACCCCGACATAGACTTCATCGATCTCAATTTGACCGATGTCGGCGACGGTGGTCCGCAGGTGGCTTTGCAGCGAGCAGGCCGCTATGCCCAGAAAGATGTCGATCAGTCGGTTATATCTTACTTTGGCCAGCAACGCTTGTTCGTCGGACAGAGCATAGGCGGTGATGATCTCGGGTGTTGAGTTCGGTATCTTGATGGTGACCAGATTGGGGGTTGGGAACGATGCGGCTGACCTTGGACAATCTGAACGCGTATTGTGAGCGGCCGGCACCATCGATGATCCATTCGTATCCCTCGGGTTGGGTCGCCAGGATTTTGGCGGGCATCGGCGTCCGGTAGCGGACGGAATAGACCACATCGCCGAGGTTCTTGGGCAGGTTGATTTTTAGCTTTTTGGCGGCCGCAACGAGTTCATCACGCTCAAACAACACCTCGTTCGCTCCTGCGCGGTAGTGATCGAAAAACACCTTTTCGATCAAGAGCTGATAGCGATTCTTCGGCGGAGGTGATTTAGGCATAGTGCAGCTCTTTGGGGGCGGCGTTTTCGATATCCGATTGTTTGCGCTTTCGGTTTCCGCTTTTGCGGTCGCGGTTTCCGATCGGGATGGCGATGCCCCAAAAGCGTGAGGCTTCGGACATGTCCATGTGCAGCAGCGGAAGGGCGCCCGGGGGAATGGTGCGGGTCGGCTTTTCGGGTGTGATCGCCGCCGCCTTGAGCACGGAGGAGGCGATGGCCCGGGCCATGGGCGGGGGCACGGCATTGCCGATCTGTCGGGCGCCGTGCCACTTGGTGGCGTGAAACCGAAACCAGTCGGGGAAACCGTGCAGGCGAGCCATCTCCCGGACAGTGATGCAGCGCGGATAGATGTAGTGAATGGGACGCGGGCTGGTGAACGCGCCACGGGCGGCGTCTGATCCCGCTCGCAGGGTGTTGGCGACACCGTCGGGTGGCAGTTTGAAGAAACGCGATATCGGCTCCACTTTGCCCGGTTTGGTGAGGGCAAAGCGTTTCCGGGAGATCGGGGTGTGGTCCGAGCGCGTGCTCGCCGACAGGATGTGTTTATCCCATTTCCGGCGGTATCCATGGTGCCAGGCGGCGGGCGTGGCGCATCGCATCATCGCGCCATAGGCAGACGGGGATTTCCATTCATCGACGCGAACTTCGTCCGAGCGCAGCAGCTCCTCAAAACTTTCCGCATCCGGCAGGTCGGCCAAGGCGTCGGCGCAGGAGGGGCCGCGTGTCATGCCCGCAGGCACCACCTTGGCATCCGCGGGCACGGTGCTCGGCGTCGGATAGTCCGGGAGGGCCAGACCTTGTTTCGCCCCCAGGAGGATCAGGCGTTCGCGGGATTGCGGGGTGCCGTATGAGACGGCGTTCAAAACCTTCCACGGTTGCCGGACTTGATAGCCGATGTCCTGGAACGTGGAGATCAATTCTTCGAGAAACCGGCGATGCGGGCCCAGTGTGAGGCCCTTGACGTTTTCGAACACGAAGTAATCGGCATCGAGTTCGCTGACGATGCGAACGAACTCACGAACCAGGGCGTTGCGAGGATCGTCGAGGACGCGTTGACCGATCATGGAGAAGCCCTGGCAGGGGGCTCCGCCAAAAACGACGTCAACCCGTTGGTTACCGATGCCGGCGGCGCGTCTGATTTCGACTCCGGTCAGACCGACGACCGAACGCGCCAGCACCGCGCAATTTGGGAAGTTGTAGGCGTGTGCGGCTGCGTGAATGGAATCGTATTCCACCGCCGCGACCACATCGAAGCCCGCCTGCTCAAACCCGAGGCTCAGGCCGCCAACACCGGCAAACAGATCTACTCCAATGGGGCGGGCCATGCTTATGACCGAATGCGGATGTTTGCCTTGGTGTTCACGCGCTCACGATGAAGCGCCACATTTGAGATTGGCAAGAACAGCGAAGCCGGTGCGGACGCCCGGCAGGTTGACCGGGATGGGGAATTTTAGCAGGCGGGCCCAACCGTTGCTTTCATCGGGCTCACTTTTTGCGAACGCCGAAGCCGAAGTGCTCGAGCAGCATGAGTGCGCCGGCGACGAGGGCTGACACGCCCAGCGCCCAGGACGGCACGTCGGCGTCGAAGAGGATGTTGATGCCGACGAGGAGCAGATAGATAGCGAGTGCGATGTTTGCCATGGCAGCACACTGCGATGGGATCGATTCACACGCAACTTACCCCGCTGTAAATAAAGGGTTTAAGTTCCTCGTCATTCCGGTGGGCGCTGTCATCGCGCGCCTCATGCGCGCGCGTGGTGGACCGCCTATTCCTCGCCCTCGTAGTAGTCCAGCGCTTGATCGCGGAAGATTTTGCGCAGGGGCTTGGCTAACCATTTGCCGGAGTCCGGATAACGCACGATGTCGGCGGGCGGGTTGTCGGCGATGACGTAGTAGACGAGATCCTCGACGCCGGTGTTGATCAATTGATGCGCCTCGTCGGGCGGGCATACGATGAAGTCGCCCGCGCCGATGTCGCGGGTCTCGGCGGCGTTCTCGGTGCGCAGGCGGCCGCGCCCCGACACGATGATGAAGGCTTCCCACTGCGCCGCGTGCGCATGCAGGGGCCATGCGCATACGCCGGGCGGCACGCGGGTGAGCTCGATGTCGAAGGGGTGGCCGCCGGCGGAGGGGCCGGTGTCCTTGGCGCCGCCGGCGGCGAGCGAGAGGTGTTGGCGGCTGGCGGCGAATTTGCCCTTGGGCGAACGGTGCGCGTCGGTGGGGATGTCGCGGAGGTTGACGATGTGCATGGTTAAAAAGGAGTGCCCGCCCTCCTACCGGAGCAGGCGGGCGAGGGTGGCGAGGGCGGTGGC
>JBDRJH010000440.1:0-18210 GCA_043815125.1 Verrucomicrobiota bacterium | reverse complement strand
GCCGAGCGAGCGCAGGATGGCGATCTCGGTGCGGCGGCGCACGACCGCGCCGTCGAGAGCCTGGAAAATCAGGTAGAGCCCGACGAGCAACGCGATGAGCGAGAGCACGGTGAGGTTGAGCCGGAAGGCGCGGGTCATGGCCTCGGTGGTCGCGCGGCGGGTGCCGGGCGAGTCGACCAGCCAGCGATCGCCGCCATCGGGGGCGCGGGCGAGGTCGAGCAGTTGCCGGCGCAGTTCGTCTCGGCGCTCTTCGAGCAGCGGACCGGGTTCGAGCACAAACTCGACGCGATCGACGCGGCCGGGGCGTCCGAGCAGAGTTTGCAGGGCGGGCAGGTCGAGAACGACGAGATTTTCCGGCGGGCGGGGGCCGTCCTCGGCGCGGGGCAGGGGACCGGCGACGGGCAGCGTGACCACCCGGTCGCCGATGATCAGCCGAAGGCTTTCGGGCACGTGGCCGGTGTGGTCGGGTGCGATCCAGGCATGGGGCTCGCCGCCGGTGGCGGTCCAGAAGTCGACGGAGCCCTCGGCCGCGAAAAAGCCGCCGGAGTCGTCGCGGGCGAGGTTGCCAATCGCGATCAGATCGACGCCGAGCAACGTGCGGACGGGGCCGTCGCCGTCGGCCGGGGCCGCGGTGGTCTCGACCACGGGCAGGATGTGCACGGGACGGTCGCCGAGGGTGGTGCGCAGTTCGGTCAGCACGGCTTCGGGCAGGTCGCCGGCGGGGGCCTGGATGATCCAGTCGCTGCGGCCGGCGAGCGTTTCGGTGAAGTGGCTGAAGCCGGCGAGCGCGGCGCGGTTGGCCAGTCGGATGGAGACGAAGCCGGCGACGCCGAGCGCGAGGATGAGCACCAGCAGCAGGTTCTGGCCGGGGGCGATCCGCCAGTGGCGCAGGCCGACCCGGCGCAGCAGGAAGGGAACGATGAGCGGGCTCATGCGTTGGAGACGATGCGGCCGTCGCGCAGGTCGATGCGACGGTGGCAGATGGCGGCGGCCTCGGCGCTGTGGGTGACCATGACAAGGCTGGCGCCGGTCTCGTCGGTCAGTTCGCGCAGGAGGGCGAGGATGTTGGCGCCGTTGGCCGAGTCGAGGTTGCCGGTGGGTTCGTCGGCGAGCAGCAGGGCGGGGCGGTGCACGAGCGCGCGGGCGATGGCGACGCGTTGTTGTTCGCCGCCGGAGAGCCGGCCGGGGGCGTCGTCGGCGCGGTCGGCGAGGCCGACGCGTGTCAGGAGTTTTTGGATACGCGGGCCGCGTTCGGCGGCGGGCACGCCGGCCAGGCGCAGGGGCAGAGCGATGTTTTCGGCGACCGAGAGGGTGGGCAGCAGGTGGAAGAACTGGAAGACGGTGCCGATGCGTTCGCGGCGGAGCCGGGCGAGGCCGGGGGAGTCGAGCCGGTCCACCCGGAGGCTGTCGAACTCGATTTCGCCGGAGTCGGCGCGGTCGACGCCGCCGATGCAGTTGAGCAGGGTGGTCTTGCCGCAGCCGGAGGGGCCGGTGAGCGCGAGGCGTTCTCCGCGGGCGACCTCGAAGGACACGCCGGCGAGCACGGGGCGCACGCGGTAGGTTTTGACGAGTTGATCGACGCGCAGGAGCGGGGCGTGGGCGGGCATGGGAGTCAGACGGAAGCGGGGCGGCGGGGAAACGCCAGCGGGGCCGGCGGGTTTTGGCGAATTGCCGCGCGCGGCTTGCCCAATCCGCGGCTTGGCGCGATGGTGCGGGCATGCGTTTTAACGTGCTGAAAACAGTGGGCGTGGCCGGGGGACTGGCGCTGGTTTTGTGGCTGGCCGGCTGCGCCTCGCCGGAGCGTCGCATCAGCCGGCAACCGGAGCTGTTCGCGAGCTACCCGGCGGAGACGCAGGCGTTGATCAAACAGGGCAAGGTCGGCATCGGTTTTGACGAGGACATGGTCTGGCTGGCCGTGGGGGAGCCGGATCGCAAGTGGACGCGCACCGACGCCACGGGCGTGAGCGAGATCTGGGCGTTCACGCGCTTCGAGACCTACGACGGTGCGCCGCTCTACCGCGGGGGTTACCACCGGGCCTTCGACTCGGCCTACCCTTATTTCGAATACTACCCCACGCGAAAAGCCCAGGACTACTTCCGCATCACTTTTCAAAACGGGAAGGTTGCCGCGGTGGATTTGGATGAGCTTCAACGGTAGGTTTTTACAAACGTAAACTGGGTATAATGCCCTAGGTTGCGACGGTTGCTTTTGACAGCGCGTCCGCGTTTTCTGCCATCCATGAAGGATTGGCTCGAGACGAACGGCGACTACGCGACCTTCGCATTGGTCTGCGCCGCGTTGTTCGTGGTCATCGAGGTTTGGCTGCGCCGGCGTCGTGAGCCGGGGCGCCTGCCGCCCGGGGTGTGGCCGCTGCTGGCGGTCCTGCTGATCAGCGGTTTTTTTGTGGTCCGCGCGGGTGGTCGTGCCGAGCAGGCGCGCATTCGTGATTTTCTCCAGGGCGTGGCGCCGACCTATGCGCGGGAGATCGAGTTGCTCGGCCATGCATCCATTGGCCTGGAGACCTCGCCCGACGATCCCGTTTATCTGGCCATTCTTGAGGCGATGCGGCGGTGGAAACAGCTCAACCCGGTCATCTCCGACATCTACACCTACCGCGAAGACGGCGGTGTCGTGCGGCTGCTCGTCAGCGGGCCGACCGATTACAACCGCGACGGCATCATATCCGGCGAGCGCGAGCAACGCGTGGAGATCGGCACGGAATACCCCGAGGCCGATCCGCCGATGCACGGGGCGTTGCGCGGCGCTTCCACCTTCAGCACCGAACCGGTGCGGGACGAGTGGGGCTACTGGGTCAGCGCTCAGGTGCCGTTGCGGGCTGAGGACGGCACCGTCGTGGCGGCCATGGGCCTGGATTATCCGGCCCGGCAGTGGTTGACGGCCATCGCCAGCGGCCGGCGCGCCATGCAGTGGTTGTTGGCGATCCCGGTGCTCATGCTGGGATTCGGCGGCACGGTGGTTGGCGTGCTCCGGGCCGAGCTGGCGGCGCGTCGCCGGATCGAACAGAGTCTGCTCGAAAGCGAGACGCGGTTGCGCGGATTGTTCGAGCATCTGCCGTTTCCCTTCTGGGTGAGCGACGGCAATGGTGCGTGCCGCCTGTTCAACCAAGCGGCCGAGGAAGCCTACATGCTCGTCGAGGGCGGTTCCTTGCCCGCGGTTTGCCAATCGCGCCAGACCGAGGGGCAGCCGGTTGCCGAGATCGTTCGCGAGCGCGACGGCGAACGCCGCTTTTTCTACCGGGTGCGCGCCCCCCTGACCAGCGGACGGCTCGCCGGCGGCGAGATCTGCCTGGAGCTCGACATGACGGCCCGCCACCAAGCCGAGATGGCGTTGCGCGATTCGCAGGAACGTCTCGCCCGGCATGTCCGGCAGACCCCCCTCGCGATCATCGAATGGGATCTGCATCTGCGCGTGCTCAGCTGGAACCCGTCGGCCGCCCGCATCTTTGGTCACAGCGAGCGCGAGGCCATCGGCCAAAACCTGCTCGAACTCGTGGTGGCCCCCGCGGACCGTCCGGAGGTGATGGCGCGCCTCATGAGCATGACGGTCGGCGGCAACGCGGCCCGCATAACCCTGACCAACCGGACCCGCTCCGGCCGCATCATCCAGTGCGATTGGTATAGCACCGCGCTGATGGGGGAGGACGGCCGTCTCATCAACGTCGCCTCGCACGCCGAGGACATCACCGAGCGCGCCGCCCTGGAACGACAGCTGCACGACACCCGCCACCTGGAGTCGCTCGGGCAGCTGGCCGGCGGTGTCGCCCATGAGTTCAACAACCTGCTCACGCCGATGCTCATTCAGATCGGCCTGATCGAGCAGGCCCGTCCCGCGGACAACTCCCTGCGCGAGTTGATAAAACCCCTCGAAAGCTCCGTCCTGCAGGCCGCGCAACTCACCCAGCGCGTTCTCGCCGTCGGCCGCAAGATCAGCGACGAGGAGGAGCTGCTCATGCTCAACGACCTGGTGGCCGACACCGTCGCCCTCTTGCGCAAGACCATGGACCGCCGCGTGGAACTGCGCGTGGAGCTGGACACCAAGCTGCCCGCCATCTGGGTCAGCCGCTCGGCGATCACCCAGATCGTCATGAACCTCATGCTCAACGCGCGCGACACACTCGTTGAAAAACTCCGCCAGCCGCCGTTGCCCACCTGGCAGGCGCTGATCCTCATCCGGACCCACCAAAGCGAGCCCGACGCCCCCTCCGCCCAGTTCGTCACCGTCAGCGACAACGGCATGGGTATGGACCGCGAGCAACGCGCGCGCATATTCGAGCCCTTCTACACCACCAAGCCGCCCGGCGCCGGCACCGGGCTCGGACGCGCCGTGCTTTGGAACGCGGTGAAAAGCCTGGGCGGCAGCGTCGAGGTCAAGTCCGTGCGCGGAGCCGGGTCCAGCTTCTCGGTCATGTTGCCCCGTCGCCGCCGCAGCGACCTGCCGCCGCCCTCGCCGCACCCGCAAAGCTCGCCGCCGTTCGTCGCGCGCACGGTCGATCTCACCGTGCCCAGCGCGCCAGTCCCGCTGCGTGTCCTGCTGGTCGACGACACCCCGTTGGTGGTCGACAGCCTGCGCGCGGTGCTGGTCGCCGGCGGCCACCAGATCACCTGCGCCGTCGACGGCGAGGAGGCGTGGACCCAGTTCGTCGACAACCGCGAGGACTACGACGTCGTCGTCACCGACCTCAACATGCCCCGTCTCTCCGGCGAGGGCCTCCTGCAACGCCTGCGCGGGCATGGGCGCCGGGTCGGCGTCATCGTGCTGAGCGGCCACCTGGACGCCGGGCAGGAAACCCGTCTGCGCGAGATCGGCGCGGACCGCCTGCTGCGCAAGCCGATCCGCCCCGTGGAGCTGCTCGTGGCGGTGACCACCGTCGGCGCCGAGATCCGCCGCGCGCGCAACGTCGAGCCTCAGGCGTAGAGTCGCACGTTGAAAATCCGCGCCACCGGCGCCCCGTGGGTCGACCGGCACTCGATGTCCACGCGCGCGGCCCTCACCGGCGCGGGCAGCCGGTGCACGCGGTGGCGTTGCACGTTGCCCGTCACCTCCGCGACGACCTGGCCGTCTACCAGCACGCGGTAGTCGCCCACCGTCTCCGGTTGCGGGCCGCGGATCACGGTGCGCGTGTGACCGTCGCTCGGCGTGAGGATCAGCTCGCGCTTGAAACCGCTGTCGAAGGTGATCGCGATCTCGCGGATCTCCGCGAGGGAGGCGAGGGTGGCGGTCAGCGTCGCGGGCAACGACTCCGAGGTCCACGCCTGCGCGACGTCGGACGACCAGTCGCCGTATCTGGCCAGCAGATCGCGGGTGTAGCCGCTGGCGGCGAGCGCGGCGGTGTGCCCGCCTGAGTCGGCGGAGAACGCCGCCGCGCGGGCGAGATCGTCCGTATCGGAATTTTTGATACCGGGCAAAAACGCGTCGTCGCGCAACAGGCGCTGCTGGAGCGCCGCGAGGTTGGCGGGCGTGGCGAGCCTGCGCACGTCGGGCTCGCCGGAGTCCTTCCAGAGCGCGGCGGCGGTGCCGATCGCCTGGCCGCCCACGGCGCAGGTGGCCATGACGCGGGTGCTGGCGAAGGCGATGTGCGTCGCCGAGATGTTGCGCCCTGCGAAGAGCAGGTTGGCGACATTGCGCGAGTGATAGCAGCCGAAGGGGATGCCGTAGATGTGGTCGAAGTGGTGCTGGATGCACGGACGCTCGTCGGGCGCGTCGACGCCCATCGGAGGATGCGTGTCGATCCACCAGCCGCCGTAGGCGACGGCGTCGTCGCGCGCGGCGGTGCTGCGCACGTCGTGTTCGGTGAGCACGTGCGGGCCGAGGAAGCGACGCGATTCGCGCTTGGCCGGGATGGAGCCGACCCAGTCGAGCGCCCAGTTGGCGGCGTCGGGGAATTTGCCGGAGTTCTTGATGTAGTTCCAGACCCCGAGCGTGATGCGCAGCAGTTCGTGGCGGATGACCTCATTGTCCTTGATCGTGTCGAGCTGGCCGCCCCACTCGAACCACCAGTAGCCGTATTCGAAGCTGTGGATGCCGCGGTATTTGAAATCGGACTCCTTGAACTCGCGCACCCACGACGGCGCGATGAAGGGCTGGGGCGTTTCGTATCGGCGTCCGGTCAGCAGGATCGAGCTGCCGAGCGTCTGGCGGTCGCCGACCTCCTGCGCGGTGGGCTCGTTGAACTGCGCGCGGCCCTCGCGGCCGATCTGGCAATCCGCGCCGGCCTCGGCGCCGAGTCGACCGTCGCCGGTGCAGTCGGCGAAAAACTTCGCTTTGATGACAAACTCGTCCTCGGTCAGGTGGCGGATGGCCTTGGCCGAGCGGATGACGTCGCCGTCCATCTCGACGGAGCAGACAAAGGTGTCGAGGAACAGCGTGATGTTGGGCTCCAGTTTGACCTTCTCGTAGAGGAGCAGATCCCACTGCGCGTAGCTGCGGTGGGGATTGCGCACCGCGTCGTCGAGGCGGAATTCCTCGATGATGCCCGACTCGCGCAGGCCGGGCTTCTGGCCGTGGCAGTCCGCGCCGACGATGTGCATGCGCACCTCGCTGGAGGCGTTGCCGCCCAGCACGGAGCGGTCCTGGATGAGGATGACTTTGGCGCCGTTGCGGGCCGCCGCGAGCGCGGCGCACACGCCGGACATGCCGCCGCCGGCGACGAGAAGATCGGTTTCGAGATGGTGGGTTTGCATGGAGAAAAACGAGGGGTTGCCGCGATCTTGCCATGCGCGGTGTTGATCGAAAGTGTGCCCGCTGTGTTACTGTCACAGTCATGAGTGGAAAACGCGTGGGAAAGAGCTACGTTTCGCTGCGCCGCATCGCGGAGTTGTGCGGCGTGTCGCGCATGACGGTGTCGCGGGCGTTCGACCCCGCGCGGCCGGTGAGCCCGGAGTTGCGCGAGCGCATCCTCGCGGTGGCGGCGGCGGAAGGCTACCAGCCCGACCGCATGGTGCGCGAGGTGATGACGACCTTTGCGCGCAATCGGAAGGCCGGCTACCGGGAAACGCTGGCCGCGCTCTGGTGGGCCAAGGGACCGCCGGCGCACGGCTACCTGCACGAGGTGAAAGCCGGGCTGGCGGCCGGCGCCGAGTTTCACGGGTGCCGGTTTGATCACTTTGAGGTTTGCACGGCCGCCGCGCGCAAGGGGCTGGCGCGCGTGCTGCGGGCGCGTGGCATCCGCGGGGTGGTGGTCACACCGCCGATGGACGAGCCGGATTTGTCCGGATTGTTGCCGTGGGAACAGTTCACCGCCGTGGCGATCGGCAGCTCGCTGCGCAGCCCCTCGCTGCACCGCACGCAGCACAACCACCACCAAGGCGCGGTCCGCGTGATGGAGGAGATCGTGCGGCGCGGATATGTGCGGCCGGTGCTGGTGGTCGGCCGGGCTTTCGACCTGCGCGCCGGGCGCGGGGCCAGCGGTGCGTTTTTGGCGTGGTTCCCGGAGTCGGTTGGACGCGTGCTCTTTTATGAGGATCACACGCCGGTCGCACTGGCGCGGCGACTCAAGTCTCTGCGGCCCGATGTCGTCGTGTCCGACTCCGAGGCGGCCCGTCCACAGGTCCCGGCGCGGGCCGGCTATGTGTCGATGAGCGTCGACCCGGGCGGCGATTGCACCGGTGTGTTGCAACAGCCCGCGCTGCTCGCCTCCGCGGCGGTGGACCTGCTGCTGCGTTCGCGCTGGCGTGGTGAAACCGGCGTGCCGCCCGAGCCCATGACGCTGATGACCGCGGGTGAGTGGCACGAGGGCCGCACCCTGCGCGCGGCGGCGGGCACCTAGCGGAAATACGCCTGCCGGTATTCGGACGCCGACCGCCCGAAGAACTTGCGGAAGGCCCGGCAAAAGCTCTCCGCGTTGGGGTAGCCGACATCCATGGCCACGGCCTTGATCGACTGGTTGCTCGTGGCGAGCGCGTGACCCGCGATGCGCATGCGCTTTTGAATCAGGTATTGGTGCGGACTCTCGCCGAGGTGCTCGCGAAACAGCATGTGCAGGTGCGAGACGCTGATGTCCGCGGCCCCGGCCACATCGTCGAGCGAGAGCGGCTCCGCGTAGTGCTGGTTGATGAAGTCGGTCGCCAGGCTGAGCTGCGGGTGAACATCCTGCGACTTGGCGAGCGAGCGCGAACGCTCGAGCTCGAACGACAGCCTGGCGAGGATCAGGTCGCCGATCACACCGTGGTCGAGGCCGGAGTAGTGAAACGCCTGCAGCATCTCCCCGGCGAACGCGTGCATGGACTTGCGATCCTTCCATTGAAAGCAGCGGGGCCAGTCCCAGCGGAAACCCTTCCGGTCGCATTCGAACCAAAGCACCAGGCAGGCGTAGTAACTCTCGGGCGGCGATTCCGAGACCGATCGCTGCTTCGGAGGATGGCAAAACACACTGCCTTCCCCGTGCAGCACCGGCGACTCCTCGAACCCGTAGACGGTGCCCTCGCGGATGATCTCGAACAACACCTCGTTCGCGTCCACCGACGCGGGTTTGCGCGATCCGCCCATGGGGCTGCCATAGGAGCCGACCTGGGTGAGTCGCAGGGGTAGGTTTCGCCAGCCATTCATAGTTTTAGTCAATTCGCAGACGGAATATCTTCTGTTATGGTATGGAACGTCAATTTCATCACGTAGCTTTTGACAATCGAAACCCCGAACCATCCACCATGACTCCTCAAATCACCGTCCAACTCTATAGCGTCCGCGACCTCGCCAAGCAGGACTACGCCGGCACCATCCGCGCCATCGCCGAGACCGGCTTCGGCTGCGTCGAGCCCGCCGGCTACCCCGGCTACTCCGCCGAGCAAGCCGCCAAGCTCTTCAAGGAGCTCGGCCTCAAGGCGCCTTCCGCCCACATCGGCCTCGCCATCGGCGACAAGAAAAACGAGATCATCGAGCAAGCCCTGCTGATGGGGCACAAGTATCTCATCACCGGCTGCCCGCCCAAATTCAAAGAGCACTACACCTCGCTCGACGGCGTGAAGGCCATGGCCGAGCTCTACTGCGAAGCCGCCGCCAACCTCGCCCCGCACGGCATCCAGGTCGGCTACCACAATCATGACTGGGACCTCATCGAGGTCGAGGGACGTCGCGCCCATCAGGTGTTTCTTGAGAACACCCCCGACACCGTTCTCTACGAGGCCGACATCTTCTGGGTCTCCCGTGCCGGGCTCAACCCCGCCGCCTTCATCCAAGAGATTGGCGCGCGTGGCAAGGTGCTCCACTTCAAGGACGGCATCGTGTCCAACGAGGCCACCTTCAAGACCGCCGAGACCGAGAGCGGCAAGATCATGGTCAGCGACTCCATCCCGTTCCGCGCCGCCGGCACCGGCCAGGTTGACCTCGTCGCCGCCTCCAAGGCCGTGCAACACGCCGAATACCTCGCGGTCGAGCTCGACAGCTTTGACGGTGACATGATGCAGGCTATCAAGGACAGCTACGCCTACCTCACCTCGAACAAGATCGCCCAAGGCACCAAATAATTCACCCCATCATGGCTAAAAAAATCGGCATTGGAATCATCGGCTGCGGGAACATCTCGCAGGCCTACTTTAACGGAGCGAAACTCTTCGAAGTGCTCAAGGTCGTGTCCTGCGCGGACCTCAAGACCGAGTTCGCCGAGGCGAAAGCCGCGGAAAACGGCTGCAAGGCCCAGACCGTCGACGAGCTCCTCGCAAACCCCGAGGTGCAGTTGGTCATCAACCTGACCATCCCCGCCGTCCACGCGAAGATCAGTCTCGCCGCACTCAACGCCGGCAAACACGTCCACAGCGAGAAGCCGCTTTCGGTCAGCCTGAAGGACGGCCAGAAAATCATGGAGACTGCCAAGGCCAAGGGCCTGCTCGTCGGTTGCGCGCCCGACACCTTCATGGGCGGCGGCTTCCAGACCTGCCGCAAACTCATCGACGACGGCTGGCTCGGCAAGGTGGTCGGCGGCACCGCGTTCATGATGAGCCGCGGACCCGAGAGCTGGCACCCGAACCCCTCGTTTTTCTACCAGACCGGCGCCGGCCCGATGTTCGACATGGGCCCGTATTACATCACCGCGCTCGTTCACCTGCTCGGTCCGGTAAAACGGGTCAGCGCCATCACCTCCAAGGCCTTCGACCAGCGCATCGCTACCTGCAAGGAAGAGTTCGGCAAGCTCCTGCCCGTCGAGATCCCCACCCACTACTCGGGCTCGCTGGAGTTTCACTCCGGCGCGGTCATCACGACGACGATCTCGTTCGATGTCTACAAACACGGTCACAGCCCGATCGAACTCTACGGCACCGAGGGTTCGCTCAAGGCCCCCGACCCGAACACCTTCGGCGGCCCCATCGAGCTCTGGACACCCGCCACCAAGGAGTGGCAGACCCAGGCCTTCAGCCACCGCTACCTGATGAACTCGCGCAGCATCGGCGCCGCCGACCTCGCCTACGCGATTCTCAGTGGCGGTAAGCGCAAGCACCGCGCGAGCGGCGCGCTGGCGCTCCACGCGCTTGAGGTCATGCACTCCTTCGAAAAGTCGTCCACGACCGGCAAGAGCATCACCATCCAGTCCCGCCCCGAGCAACCCGAGGCCTTGCCCCTCGGTTTGATCGAGGGTCGTCTCTGAGGCCCGCCCGCCCGACGCCGAGTCACCGCGACGACCCCGTGACGGGCCGGCCGCGGTGAAGCCGGCAAACAAAAAAGCCCCGGCCGTGAGGCCGGGGCTTTTTGTCGTTGTAAAACGGATACGCGGTGATCGTCGCTCAGTTCTTGAGGATGACCAGCTCGACGCGGCGGTCGTTACTCATGGTGGCGTCGTCGGCGTTCTCGACGGCCTCGAGGTCGCCCTTCGAGAGGGTCTGCAGGCGGCTCATGTCGACGCCGAGCGAGGTCAGGTATTGCAGCGCGGAGTTCGCGCGGCGGTCACCGAGGCCGAGGTTGTATTCGGCGGTGCCGCGCCAGTCGCAGTGTCCCTCGAGGAGCAGGTTGTGCTGGGGGTTCTCCTGCAGGTAGGCCTGCGCGGCTTGGAGCTTGGTGCGCTCGGTGGCGCCGATGGCGGACTGGTTGAAGGCGAAATAGACGGGCTGGAGCAGGCCGCGGATGGTGTTCTCGTCTTCGAGGACGTCAGGGCCGCGACCGGCGAGCAGGGAGTTCGGATCTTCGAACTGGGTGTTCATGCCAAGGTTGCCGAGATCGGTGGCGTTGAGGCCGCCGGGGGTCTGGCCCATGACGGTGGACTCCGGGTCCGGACGCTGCGGTTTTTTGGTGCAACCGGTCGCGAGGACAGCGGCGCTGGCGAGGACGATCAGGGCGAGGCGAGGAAACGTAATCATGGGAAAGATGGTAAAGCGGGTGGCGGTTTGACCTTATTGGCCAAGCGCCTTGCCTCGACAAGATATTAATGGACCAGCCCGCCTCCACTCCCGCTTCGGGATCCGCTGTTTGTTTTCTTTTTGACAACGGTTCGCTGCGTCCGGCCTCGACGCTGGCGTTGCGCGCCTTGGCCGCGAATCTCGCCGGGCGGCTGCCCGTGCCGGTCGAGGCGGTGTCGCTGCTGCATTCGAGCGGGGTGCCTCCGGAGCAACTGGCCGGCCGGCCGGCGCGCCTGCTGGAGCCGGCGCTGGCCGATTTTTTCAGCCGCGAGCCGGCGGGCCGGGCGGTGTTGCTGCCGCTGTTTTTCGGACCGAGCGCGGCGCTGACCGACTACGTGCCGGCGCGTGTCGCCGCCCTGCGGGAGCGTTTCCCGGGGGCGCGCGTGGTGTCGGCCGGCTGGCTGGTGCATCCGGAGCGCGCCGACGCGCCGGAGCTGACGGAGATCCTGGCCGGCCGGGTGAGGGCGGTGGTCGCCGCGCGGGGCTTGGTGCGTCCGCGGGTGGTGCTGGTCGACCACGGCACGCCGCAGCGCGGGGTCACTGCGGTGCGGGATTTTTTGGCAGGGTGCCTGGCCGAGGCCCTGGCCGGCGAGGTGGCGGGCGTGGCGGCGGCCTCGATGGAGCGTCGTCCGGGACCGGACTACGCCTTCAATGATCCCTTGCTGGAGCATTGCCTGCGGACGCCGCCGCACGAGGCCGGCGATGTGGTCGTCGCCTTGCAGTTCCTCTCGCCGGGCCGGCACGCGGGGCCGGATGGTGACGTGGCGCAAATCTGCCGCGCGGCCGAGGCGGAGCGTCCGGGGCTGCGCACGTTCATGACCGAAACGCTGTCGGGCGACGCCGGCTTGGTGGACGTCCTGGCGCGGCGCTACCACGAGGCGGTCGACTGCGCGAGCGCTTGAGGCTGCCCGCCTCACCGGCTGGCACGGACGCAAAAAGGGCCCCGGCAAAAATAGCCGGGGCCCGGGTCAAATGCGAAGCACGCGGCGGGCGGCGGGTCAGAGCGGCTTGCGCGGCTCGATCAGGCCGACCTCGACGGCGTAGCGGGTGAGGCTGGCGACGTCGTGCAAATTGAGTTTGCGCATGAGGTTGGTGCGGTGGTTGTCGACCGTCTTCACGCTGATGCCGAGCTTGGCGGCGATCTCCTTGGTGCTGTGGCTTTCGGCGACGAGCTGGAGGATCTCGCGCTCGCGGTCGGTGAGGAAGTCGGCGGCGCTGCTGGCGGCGGGGTTGGCGACGACGTTGCGCAGGAGGGCGGCGACGGCGGGGCCGAAGTAGGTGCCGCCGTTGGCGACGGTTTCGAGGCCCTTCTTGAACTCGAACAGACCGGCGGTTTTTTCAACGAAACCGTGGGCGCCGGCCTCGAGCATCTCGCGCACCAGCACGGGGTTCTCGTGGCCGGAGAAGATGAGCACGCGCACGTTGGGCAACTGCTTGCTGAGGCGGCGCAAAACGTCGACTCCGTTCAGGCCGGGCAGCTTGGCGTCGAGCACGATCAGGTCGGGCTTGACCTCCAGACAAAGGGAGTAGGCGCTCTGGCCGTCACCACTTTCTCCGACCAACTTGTAGTTGGGATCTAACCGAAGGATTTCGACCAACATTTCGCGAATCGCGGTTTGGTCTTCAATGATTACAAGTCGTTTCATGAAGTGCGCAGTTTAATGAGACTCGCGTTGATTATTTTCCAACTTAAATCATGAGTGTCCCCGCACTTTTTGCATGAGTATATTCCCTCATATGCGCATCTTGCAGGGATTTGCCCCTCACGTGTCCGTGCTTTGTCTGCTGACGGGGTGCGCGGGGGTCGACGCGACCGGCGGCCGACCCGCTTTGTCGGACGACGAGCCGGTGCCAAGCGCGGAGGTCTCGCGTCTGCAGGCCTGGCAGGACGCGGAGGCGTTGGCGGCGTTGGATGCGGACCGCCTGACGGTCATCGGCAGCGGTGCGTCCATGCGACCGGTTTACGGCGAGAACACTGTGCTGGTCTTGCAGAAGGTCGACTACGAGGAACTCGCCGCCGGCATGACGGTGGCCTATCGCAACGAGGCCGGGCGGGTGGTCGTGCACACTTTGTTGAATCGGGAAAGCAACGGTTGGCGGATTGCCGGGTTGAACAATTCTCATGTGGATCGAGGGCGGGTCACGCGGCACAACCTGATTGGCACGGTCTACGCGTCTTTCGCGCATGACGACGTGAGGTAGCGGGTTTTTTCCGGTCCCATCTTCGCTGCGCTTCGTCGAACCCCGTGGGTTCTCATCCCGTCTTCCAAGTGGCTTTGTTTTGCGCTTCGCGCTGAAAGGGGTGGTGGGTCGACTGGGATTCGAACCCAGAACCAACAACTTAAAAGGATGCTGCTCTACCGTTGAGCTATCGACCCCCGTAAACGAAAGAGGGTCTGATTTGCGTTTCACCACGGGGTTTGGCAAGGGTTTTTTGGAGCGTTTGCAGGCGATCCCGTTGACACCCCCTGCGGATTCTCGCCTTGCTGCCTGAATTCCCATGAACCCGCCTCCCTCCAGCGCGACGACCCCCGTTTCCACCGAGTTGGAAAAAACGGGAACCATTCGCCGCTACGCGAGTCAGAGCGCGGAGGAAATCATGTCCACCAAAGCTCAAGAAGTCGCACTGGATCGCCTTTTGGTCGATCGTTTCCGCAGCGGTGACGCCGCGGCGTTCAATGAAATGGTGTCCCGTTACTGGGACCGCATCTACGCGATGGTCCACCAACTGCTGCGCAATCAGCAGGACGCCGAGGAAGTCACGCAGGACGCCTTCATCCGCGCGCACCGCGGCCTGGCCAATTTTCGCGGCGACGCCGCCTTCTCGACCTGGCTTTACCAGATCGCCACCAACCTCGCCCGCAACCGCTACTGGTATTGGTGGCGCCGCAAGCGCGACAAGACCATCTCCTTTGACCAACCCGTGGGCGAGGAGAGCGACACGCCGCTTTCCGAGGTGTTCGCCTCCGAGGCCGAGACCCCCGGCGACATCACCGTCACCCAAGAATTCGTCGACCGCATCGCCGAGGGCATGCAACGCATCAACGCCAAGCACCGCGAAATCCTGATACTGCGCAACGTGAAGAACCTGTCCTACGAGGAGATCTCATCCATTTTGAACATATCTGTCGGCACCGTGAAGAGTCGCATCGCCCGCGCCCGCGAAAGCCTGCGCGCCAAACTCGGGGAGGATTTTCAATGAAAGACGCCCGTTTTAACGAACTGCTCAACCTCTACCTCGATCACCGCCTGAGCGAGGCCGATGCCGCCGAACTCGAGGCCGAGGTGACGCGCAATCCCGTCCGCCGCCGCATCTACAACGGCTACTGCCGGATGCAGCGCGCCTGCAACGTGCTCTTTGAAAGCGAACGCGAGCAGGCCCCCCGTGCCTGTTCGTTGACCCGGGCCCTTGAGGAGGTGAACCGCAAGCTGGCCGGCGAAGTCGTCGAGTCTCGCTCCGTTTCGTGGCTCGTCTGGTCCGGTGCGCTGGCCGCGGCCTGCGTCGTGGTCGTGTCGGTCACCGTGGTTTTGCGCGAGTCGCCGGTTGGCGGCGCGGCCCCGTCCGTCACGGTCGCCGATTCATCGTCGGACGCCTTGTCCGCGCCCGCCGCCGTCGAGCCCGCCTCCGTGGTTCTGGCTTCGGTCGAGCCGACTCCCGCGACGACCGTGGTCCAGCCGACGATCGATCAACAGCAGTGGTCGCGCATCGCCGCGCAACGCTGGATCGACGCCGAGGCGGAGAGCCTGATGGCCGGCCGCCTGGTCGAGGATGATCGTTTTGTGATTCATCACGCGGGCGACGACGGCGACGTGCCGTCCTTCCAGCTGCGCGCCTCCACTCGCGGTGAATTGACGTCGTATCAATTCCAGCGCTGAGCGCCGGGAAAACGTTTTACAGAGTCACTCCCCAGGGCGCCCGGTCACGAACCGAGCGCCTTTTTGATGAGCTGCTCGGTGGTGGCCTTCGGCCCGAGCGCGAGCACTGCGTTGCGGATGGCGGTGTCGGCGTCGGCCGTCTTGTAGCCGAGCGCGGTGAGTGCCAGCACGGCGTCGCGATTCTTGGTGTCGCCGGTGGCGGCGGGCGTTGCCCCGGAGGAACCCGACGCGGAGTCGACCGGCGAGGCGGAGGCACTCGCGCCGACCTTGCCGCGCAGCTCGACGACGAGGCGCTCGGCGGTTTTTTTGCCGATGCCGGGACACTTGGCCAGCGACGACACGTCGGCGTTGCGGATGGCGGCCTCCAGCATGGGCAGCGACATGCGGCTCATGATGGTGAGGGCGAGCTTGGGGCCGACGCCGCTCACGTGGTCGATCATCTGGCGGAAAAAGTCGCGCTCCTCCACCGTGGCGAAGCCATAGAGCGTCTGGGCGTCCTCGCGGTAGGCGACGAAGGTGTGCAGCTTCACCTTGGCGCCGACGGCCGGGAGCTTCTCGGCGGTCGTCACGGGGATGTTGGCCTCGTAGCCGAGTCCGTTGATCTCGATGACGGCGCGCAGCGGGGAGGCTTCGGCGAGGATGCCCTGGATGGAGGTGATCATGGTGCGGGTGGCCGGGGGCGGCTTACTTCAGTCCGAGCACGTCCTGCATGTCGTAGACGCCGGCGGGTTTTTGCGCGGCCCAGGCTGCGGCGCGCACGGCGCCGCGGGCGAAGATGCCGCGGTCGGAAGCCTTGTGGGTCAGCTCCACGCGCTCGCCGAGCGCGGCGAACATGACGGTGTGGTCGCCGACGACATCGCCGCCGCGCAGGGCATGGATGCCGACCTCGCTGTCGGTGCGTTCGCCGGTGATGCCCTGGCGGCCGTGGCGGAGCGCGTCGCGGGAGAGCTTGCGCTCCTCGAGGATGATCTCGAGCAGGCGCTCGGCGGTGCCGCTGGGCGCGTCCTTCTTGAAGCGGTGGTGCATCTCGACGACCTCGGCGTCGTAGTCGGAGCCGAGGATCGAGGAGGCCTGGCGGGTGAGCGCGAAGAGCAGGTTGACGCCGACCGAGTAGTTGCCGGACCACACGCAGGTGGTCTTGGCGGCCTCGGTGAGCAGCGTTTGTTTTTCCTCGGGGCTGTGGCCGGTGGTGCCGATGACGAGCGGCTTGTTGCCGGCGGCGGCGAGGGCGATCACGCCGGCGGTGACCTTGTGGAAGCTGAAGTCGATGACGGCGTCTGCCTTGGCGATGCCGGCGGCGAGGTCGTCACCGGCGTCGAGCGGAGCGACCACGGTGTGGCCGGCTTCGTTGGCGGCGGCGATGAGGGCCTGGCCCATGCGGCCCTTGGCTCCGACGATGGCGAGTTTGAGTGACATGGAAACGGGTGGGTTGTGGCCTCGACGGGCCGGTTACTTGCAGGCCGCGAGGGTGGCGAGCAGGACTTCGCGGTTGGCCTTGCTGATACCGCACAACGGCAGGCGCACCTCTTCGGAGCCGATGATGCCGGCGAGGGTCATGGCGACCTTCACGGGCACCGGGTTGGGCTCGATGAAGAGGGTCTTGAAGAGCGGCCAGAGGCGGCGGTGGAGCTTGAGGGCCTTGGCGAAGTCGCCCTCCAGGGCGAGCTTCACGAGCTGGGAGACTTCCTTGGGCTTCAGGTTGGAGGCCACGCTGATCACGCCCTCGGCGCCGACCGACATGAAGGGCACGGTGAGGGAGTCGTCGCCGCTGAGCACGGTCATGTCCTTGCCGAGGGCCTGCTTGATCTGGTCGACGCGGTCGACGGAGCCGCCGGCCTCCTTGACGTAGCGGACGTGCGGATACTTGGCGCGCAGGCGCTCCATCACGGGCACGCCGATCTCGATGCCGCAGCGACCGGGGATCGAGTAGAGGATGATCGGGCGGCTGGTGGCCTCGGCCACCGCGCTGAAATGAAGGAACAGGCCTTCCTGGCTGGGCTTGTTGTAGTAGGGAGCGACGACGAGCATGGCGTCCGCGCCGGCCTGGTGGGCGAGGGCGGTCAGCTCGACGGCCTCCTGGGTGGAGTTGGAGCCGGTGCCGGCGATCACGGGCACGCGCTTGCGGGAGCCCTCGACGACGGCGCTGATCACGTCCATGTGCTCCTCGTGGGACAGGGTGGGGGACTCGCCGGTGGTGCCGACGGGCACGAGCCCGTTGATGCCCGACTTGATCTGAAACTCCACGAGCTTCTGGAGATCGTCAAAGGCGACGTTCTGCTGCTTGAAAGGGGTGACGAGAGCGGTGATGGCACCGGTCAGAGGGCGGAGTTTCATGGGTGATTGACGGGAAGATACCTTGCACAGCAAACCACCTCTATTTACCAACTCTGCAACGTTTTTCCCCAGCTTCCCACCATGCCCGATCATACCGAAGTGTTTAACGACCTGCTGCGACTCGCGGTCGAAAGCGGCGCCAGCGACGTCGTTATCAAGTCCGACAAACCCGGCTACGTGCGCCTTTCGGGCCGACTCAAGCCCGTCGAAATGGACCCGATCACCGGCGAGGAGGTCGCGGCCTTCGTCAACGAATTCGTGCCCGAGGTGTTTCGTTCCAACTGGGAAACGCTCGGCCAGGTCGACTTCGCCTATGCCGCCGACGACATCGGTCGTTTTCGCGTCAACGCCTTCCACCAGCGCGGCACGCCCAGCATCGTTTTCCGTCATATCAAGAGTCGTGCGCCCTCGTTCGAGGAACTCGGCCTGGATGCCGACCCGCTGCTCAAGCTCGCCCAAGCCAAGGACGGCATTCTGCTCATCTGCGGGGCCACCGGCTCCGGCAAAAGCTCGACCCTCGCGGCCATGCTCAACTGGATCAACCGCAACCTCGACCGCCACATCGTCACCCTCGAGGACCCCATCGAGTTCACCTTTCAGGACGACAAGTCCGTCTTCCAGCAACGCGAGATCGGCCTGGACGTGCCCAACTTCGAATTG
>JBDRJH010000439.1:0-2473 GCA_043815125.1 Verrucomicrobiota bacterium | reverse complement strand
CGCCGAAAAACGCACCGACGCCGCCATCGCCGAGCTGACCGACCTTCGACCTTCGACTTTGGACCAGGGACTGATCGCCGACGCGTCCGCGTCGGCGATCCTCCGCACGCTTCCGGCGACCGACGCGCGCCCGGCGGTCGTTTACCGCCAGGCCGGCGACAAATACATCCTCATCGAATACGGCCCGCTCGTCCTCGACCTTGAATTCCGCTTCCGCGTTCACGCGCTCATGGAGTGGTGCAAGGTCAACCCGATCCCCGGCGTGATCGAACTCTCGCCCGGCGTTCGCTCGTTGCAGGTCAATTTCGACAGCCGCCGCATCGCGCTCGATACGCTCCTGGATACGCTGGTCAAAGCCGAGAGCGAGCTCCCGCCCGTCGCCGACATGGAGGTGTCGACCCGGGTCGTGCGCATGCCGCTCGCCTTCGACGCCGACACCACCCGCGCCGCCATCGCCAAGTATCAGCAGTCCGTGCGCGCCAAGGCCCCCTGGCTCCCGAGCAACATCGAGTTCATGCGCCGGATCAACGGACTCGATTCGATCGACGTGGTCAGCGAGACGATCTTCAACGCCAGCTACCTCGTGCTCGGCCTCGGCGACGTCTACCTCGGCGCGCCCTGCGCGGTGCCGGTTGATCCGCGCCACCGCATGCAGACCACCAAATACAACCCCGCGCGCACCTGGACCGCCGAGGGCGAGGTCGGCATCGGCGGCGTCTACATGTGTGTCTACGGCATGGAAAGCCCGGGCGGCTACCAACTCGTCGGCCGCACCGTGCCGGTGTGGAACACCTACAAACGCACCAAGGAATTCCAGCCCGGAAAACCCTGGCTGCTGCGCTTCTTCGACCAGGTCCGGTTTTATCCGATGCTGGAAAAAGACCTCAACGAGTTCCGCGTCGCCTTCAGTCGCGGGCAGGTGTCGCTCGATATCACCGAGGAGCCCTTCAGCGTAAAAGCCCACCGCGAGTTCCTCGCCCGCGAGTCGGTCGAAATTCAGACCTTCAAGACCGCCCAACAAACCGCCTTCGACGCCGAGCGCGAGCGCTGGGCCCGCGACGGGTCGGCCGAGATCCCGCCGCCCCCCGAGCCTCCGGCCGATGCGGGCGACGACGCCGAGGTGGTCGTGCCCGACGGCGGCACGCTGGTGGCGTCGTCCATCTCCGGCAACGTCTGGGCCGTGCCCGTCAAAGTCGGCGACACCGTCGAGGCCGGGCAAAAAATCGCCATCGTCGAGGCCATGAAAATGGAGGTCCCCGTCGAGGCCCCCGTCGCCGGCGTGGTCGTGCGCATCGTCGCCCCGCCGGGCAAGCTGGTGTCTTCCGGCCAGCCGCTTATGGTGCTGGCTCCGCTCACTGCCCCAGCCGCCGCGCCCATGCCCAGCCTCGATCTCCATTCCCTGCAGACGGCCTACGCCGGCGGACTCACGCCGGAAGCGCTGATCGACGACATCCACGCGCGCATCGCCGCGCGCGGTGACGACAAGGTTTGGATTCATCTCGTGCCGCAGGCCGACGCCCGCGCCGCCGCCGCCGCCCAACGCAAGCGTTACGAGGCGGGCGAGCCGCTACCGCTCTACGGCGTGCCCTTCGCGGTGAAGGACAACATCGACGTCGCCGGCCTGCCCACCACCGCCGCGTGTCCGGAATTTGAATACACGCCGGATAAAAACGCCACCGTGATCACCGCGCTGATCGACGCCGGCGCTGTCTGCATCGGCAAGACCAACTCGACCAGTTCGCCACCGGTCTCGTCGGCACGCGCTCGCCGCACGGCGCGCCCTCGTGCGTGTTCGACGACGCCTACATCTCCGGCGGCTCCAGCTCGGGGTCGGCGGTCGCGGTGGCCGCGGGGCTCGTCAGTTTTGCGCTCGGCACCGACACCGCCGGCTCGGGCCGCGTGCCCGCCGGTTTCAACAACCTCGTCGGCTGGAAACCCACGCGCGGTCTGCTCAGCAACACCGGTCTGGTGCCCGCCTGCCGTTCGCTGGATTGCATCAGTGTCTTTACGCTCACCTGCGCCGACGCGCAGACGGTCGGCGGCGTCGTGTCGCGCTTCGATGCAACCGACGCCTACAGCCGCCGCGCGCCCGCGCCGACGCCTGACTTTCGCGCCGGTTTTAAGTTCGGTGTGCCGCCCGCCGCGCAGCTGGAGTTTTTTGGCGACACCGCCGCCGCCGCGCTCTTCGAGAAAGCCGCCGCCCGGCTGGAGTCGATCGGCGGCGTGCGGGTCGAGATCGACTTCGCGCCCTTCAAGGAAACCGCCGACCTGCTCTACTCCGGCCCGTGGGTCGCCGAGCGGTTGTCCGCCGTGCAGGCGTTTCGTGACAAGCATCCCGGCGCGCTCTGGCCCACCACGGAAAAAATCATTTCCGGAGGAGCGAACTACGACGCGGTTTCCACCTTCCGCAGTTTCTATCGCCTGGAGGAGCTGCGCCGCGTGGCCGAGGCCGAGTGGGCCAAGATGGACGTCC
>JBDRJH010000438.1:0-11852 GCA_043815125.1 Verrucomicrobiota bacterium | reverse complement strand
TGGCCCGTCCTTGTCCATGTAAACATAGACGAATATGTTCCTCTTCTTGGTCTCCTCGCCGAATATCCTAAAGTAGTCGGCCTGCTGCTCTTCTGAAAATGTAAGTACGACATTGTTGGTGACCGGGTGCGGCGCAACCGCGTTGACCGGCCCCGACAGCGTCTCGTCGACCAGCGCCTGCGCGATCACGCCCACGAGGTCGTCGATGGATATCCAACTCATCCACATGCGCCCGTCGCCCAGCCGTCCGCCGAGTCCCGCGCGAAAAACGGGCAGCAGTTTTTTGAGCGCGCCGCCCGCCGGCGTGAGCACCACCCCGGTGCGCAGTTGGACCGTGCGCACCCCCAAGACCTCCGCCGCGCGCGTCTCGTGTTCCCAGACCCGGCAAACCTCGCTCAGGAAACCGCGACCCGCCGGCTCGCCCTCGGCGCAACGCACCTCGCCGCGATCGCCGTAGTAGCCGACCGCCGACGACCCGATGAGCACGGACGGCCTTTCCGGCAACGCTCCCAGCGCGGCGACCAGCGCGCGCGTGCCCTCGACGCGGCTTTCGAGGATGCGCCGCCTGCGCGCCGCGGTCCAGCGTCCGCCGGCGATGTTCTCGCCCGCCAGGTGCACGACCGCGTCGATGCGGCCCGCCTCGCCGAGCCGGCCGAGCACGACCTCGTCGGGCGCGACCGGCACGCCGCGCACCAGCCGGAGCACCTCGTGCCCCTGCGTGGTGAGCAAGGCGCACAGCGCGCGCCCCACCAGGCCGGTCGATCCGGTCACCAGCACGCGCAGCCGCGGACGGTGCGCCCAGCGCTTCCACAACGACAGGTCGGCGGCCGTCACCGCGTGGCGGTAGGCGAACAGGCGCGAGAGTTTTTTGCCGACGATTTTCCCGCCGAGCGCGTTGCCCGCCGCCCCGCCGGGCAGCGCGTGGACGATGCCGTCGGAAAGGACCGAGCCGGTGTTTTCCGGCGTATTTGTAAACCGGTGACAATGCTCCCAGCGCGCGAACGGACCGCGCACGAGCCGGTCGTTGAACTCGCGGTTCGCGACGAAGCCGAAGTGCTCGGCCTCCATCGTGAGCCAGCAGGGGCCGATCCAGTGTTCAAGCATCAGCCACGCGCCGTCCTCGATGCCGCCCTTGCGCGCGATCACGTCGATGCGTTCCCACGGCGGGCACAACCGTTCGAACGCGCCCGGCCGCTCGTGCCAGGCAAAGGCGTCGGCCGCGGATACCGGCAGCGGAGAGGTCCGGGTGAAGGTGAGAGCGGTGGGCATGGAGGAAAAACAATCAGAGCCGTGACGGCATGAAACACAAATGCACCCGCGGGGAACGACCGCGCCACAGGCAGGAAACCTGTGCCAAGCAAGACGCCGGCTCAGCCCTTGCGGAACGCGTCGCGCACCGCGCGACCGGTCCGTCCGCCGAGCGTCTCGGTCGGCAACGTGCGCAGCGCATCCATCATCACGGTGAAATCGGCCGGCGGCGGCGCGGTCAGTTTCAGCGCCGCGCCCGTCACCGGATGGGTGACCTCGATGTGCTCGGCGTGCAGCATGACGCGAGCGGGCTGGATCGGGAAAAGCGGATGCGGCTTCCAACCATAGACGGTGTCGCCCAGCAGCGCATGGCCGACGGACTTCATGTGCACGCGGATCTGGTGGGTGCGGCCGGTGTGGATGGTGCAGCGCATGAGCGAGACGAGCCCGCCGCCAAAAACCTCGATCTGTGCCCAGTCGGTATGCGACGGACGACCGCCGTGCTCCTCCTCGACGACCGCCATTTTGTGGCGTTGCTGGGGATTGCGGCCGATGGGCGCGCGGATGCTGCCGCTGAGCAGCGCGGCCTTGCCCTCGACGAGGGCGAGATAGCGTTTATGCAGCGCGCGCTCGGCGAACTGTTCGGCGAGACCGCGGTGGGCGGCGTCGGATTTGGCCACGAGGATCACGCCCGAGGTCTCGCGATCGAGGCGGTGCACGATGCCGGGGCGCTCGACGCCGCCGATGCCGCTGAGGCTGCCCGCGCAGTGGTGGAGCAACGCGTGGACCAGGGTGTCCTCGCCGGTGCCGGCGCCGGGGTGGACAACCATGCCGGCGGCCTTGTTGACCGCGAGCAGGTGTTCGTCCTCGAAAAGAATATCGAGCGGGATGTTCACCGCCCGCAACTCGGCGGGGCGGGCCTCGGCAAACGAGAACTGCAGTTCGTCGCCGGCGCGCACGTCGTCGCTCTTGGCCAGCACCTCGCCGTCGCGGGTCACGCGGCTCTCGGCGATGGCGCGCTGGAAGGCGGCGCGGCTGTGCTCGGGAAAGGCGGCGGCGAGGATCTTGTCGGCGCGTTCACGGCGGGTGCCGTCGGGAACGATGTAGGTGATGAGGGACACGCGCCCTTGATTGCCGGTCGCGGCGGCGGGCGCGACTGCAAAAAAAGCCGCCTCGGGATGAGGCGGCTCGGGGAGCCCGACTTGGCGCGGGATCACTCCTCGCTGCGATTGCCCATCAGGATCATGAGGATGTGCAGCAGCGAGCCGAGGGCGGCCACGAAGGCGGCGACGTAGGTGAGCGCGGCGGCGTCGAGGGTCTCGTTGACACCGTCCATCTCGTCGCGGTCGACGATGCCGAGGGTGACGAGCTGGGCCTTGGCGCGGCGGCTGGCGTCGAACTCGACCGGCAGGGTGACGAGTTGGAAGAGCACAATGACGCCGAGCGCGATGGCGCCGAGCGCGAGCAGGTTGTAGCCCAGCGCGGAGCCGGCGAAGGTGAGCAGCAGGATGCCGCCGATGATGACGTAGTTGGACACGCTGGCGGCGATCTGGGTGGCCGGGGCCATGGTCTGGCGGATGGTCATCATGGAGTAGCCGACCTTGTGCTGGATGGCGTGGCCGGCCTCGTGGGCGGCGACGCCGAGCGCGGCGAGGCTGGTGCCGCGGTAGTTCATCTCGGAGAGCGCGAGGCGCTTGTGGATGGGGTCATAGTGGTCGGTGAGCTGGCCGGGCACCTGCACGATCTCGACGTCGGTGATGCCGGCGGAGCTCATGACGGCCTCGGCGGCCTCGCGGCCGGTGATGCGGCCACGCGAGGGGATTTTCACGTTCTTGTTGTAGGCGCTGTGGATGCGCGACTGCGCATACAGGCCGAAGAGCATGGGAATGATGATGAGGATGATCCAGATGAGCATGGTCGTAAAATGGGTTGGTGGGTTTACCTTATGCAGACCGGTGAAGTTGCAAGTCGATCCGGGTGGAATGGAAAAAGCCCGCCCGGTTGTAACCGGACGGGCTTCGTCACCTTGAATCAGCACTGACACCGCCGGCCACTACACCGGCGGAGAGGGGATGTTATGGAAAATCGGTCAGTCGAGGACGGGCACGTCGACCCAGGCGCGCTTGGCCCAGGAGTCGAGCGCGAGCTCGGCGAGCTGCACGCCCTTGGCGCCTTCCTTGAGGTTCCACGGGAAAGGCTCGTCCTTGACGACGTGCTTGAGGAAGAGTTCCCACTGCACTTTGAAGGCGTTGTCGTAAACGCCCTGGTCGGGCACGCGGGTCCAGCCGTCCTTGTAGTCGATCGGGCTGTCGATATCCGGATTCCAAATACAGCGCGGGGTGGCCGCGAGGCTCTGGGCCTTGCAGTCGCGCAGGCCGGCGACGGCGGTGCCGTGGGTGCCGTCGACGTGCAGGGTGAGCAGGTCGTCGCGGTCGACGCGAGTGGCCCAGGAGGAGTTGAAGTGCAGGATGGTGCCGTTGTGCAGCTCGAAGGTCGCGTAGGCGGCGTCGTCGGCGGTGCACTTGTAGGGCTTGCCGGCCTCGTCCCAACGCTGCGGGATGTGGGTGGCGCCGAGGCAGGTGAGGCTCTTGATGTCGCCGAAGAGGTTCTGGATGACATACTGCCAGTGACAGATCATGTCGACGATGATGCCGCCGTCGTCCTCCTTGCGGTAGTTCCACGAGGGGCGCTGGAGTTTCTCGTGTTCGCCGGTGAAGACCCAGTAGCCGAACTCGCCGCGCACGGAGAGGATCTTGCCGAAGAAGCCCTGGTCGATGAGCCACTGGAGCTTCACGAGGCCGGGCAGCCAGAGCTTGTCCTGCACGACGCCGTTCTTGAGACCGGCGGCGGTGACCTCGTTGTAGAGGGCGAGGGCCTCCTTGGAGGTGGTGGCGGTGGGCTTTTCGCAGTAGATGTGCTTGCCGGCCTTGATGGCCTTGCGCACGCCGTTGGGGCGCTGGCCGGTGAGGGTGGAGTCGAAGTAGATGATGTTGGCCGGATCGGCCAGGGCGGCGTCGAGGTTGGTGGTGATGCGGTCCTCGGGCAGGCCGGCGCGGATGGCGAGCGCGGCGAGCTTGGAGGCGCTGCGACCGACCAGGATCGGATCGGGCATGATGACCTCGTCGTCGGAGAGCTTGATGCCGCCCTGCTTGATGATCGCCGCGATGGAGCGCAGGAGATGCTGGTTGGTGCCCATGCGTCCGGTGACGCCGTTCATGATGATGCCGACTTTGTGCGTGGTCATGGTAAGGTAGGAGGTGTGGAGAAAGGGAGCGAGGGTTTGCGCAAGGGGTTGTTTGCGGGTGAATGCAGTCTAGCTGAAAGCGGGGCTTGCGGTTAGAACGTTTCCGACCTTCGCTAGCACGAAACCGACAACCATGCTGGCTTGGAGTCCCATCCTCATTCAGAAAATCGAAATCCAGGCGCTGGGTTTTGTCCTGCGCAAGTTGCAGCTGAACCGTCACCGCGAGGCCGAGGTGGCGCCGCACACGCATGAGTTCACCCAGCTGATTCTGTTTTTGAGCGGCCAGGGCAACCAGTTGGTGCGCGACCGGCCGCACGAGGCGCGCGCGGGCGACCTGTTCATCATCCCCCCGGGTGTCGAGCACGGCTACAAGATGATGGGCGGCAGTCGTCCGCTCTGTCTGGTGCTCGACTACCACAAGGCGGCCAAGTCCACCCGCATGATTCACCGCAAGCTGCCGCAGCAATCGCTCAACGAGCTGCACGGTCTGCTGGCGAGGGTGCCGACCAAGGGGCGCCCCACCCTGTCCGACTATCCGGCGATCATCGCGGTGATCGCCCGGTTGCTGGAGCCGTCCGCGCCGGCGGCTCCCCCGTCCGCCGCCGTCGCCGGCCAGCCGCTGGTCGAGCGAGTGCGGCAGGGGCTGCGCGACAACCGCGGGCTCAATGAACTCGCCAAGGAAACCGGCTACGTGCGCGACGCGCTCAGCAGACGCTTGAAACGCGAGCACGGCCTGGGCCTGCGGGCACTGCGCGACCAGGAGCGATTGCAGGCGGCGCAGGCGGCGTTGATGAGTTCGGACAGCATCGCCGAGGCGGCGACGCGCGCGGGCTTCGAGGACCCGAACTATTTCACACGTTGGTTTCGCAAGCAGACCGGCACCCCCCCCGGCTACTGGCGGCGGCAGCATCGCGGGTGAACCGCGGGAACTGCTGGTTTTATTGATCCATTGATCCACGAAGTGCACGAAGAGACACGAAGCGGCAGGCGGAGTTTCTGAACCGCAAAGGGCGCGAATGGCCGCGAATTTTCCGATCCGGTTTTCGCGATTTTTCGCGCCTTTTGCGGTTGGCAATAAAAAGCGCCGGCCAAGGCGGCCGGCGCGATGTGAGCACTTCAGGCTTCGTGAATCTTCGTGCCCTTCGTGGTTCTAAATTAAATCCAGACAGCCTCAGAGCTCGGGGCTCGGGGTCGTGCCGAGCCACTGCGGGGCGGCGCCCTCGGGGAGCGGCGGAATGCCCTCGCTGCCGGCGGGCGGCAGGGTGCCGTTGAGCTCCTGGCGCCAGTGGGCGACGTCACCACCCGGGCAATACACATACATCATGTGCATGGGCTCGTCGCCGGTGTTGGTGAGTTGGTGAAACTTGCCGGGCGGCATGTAGACGGCCTGGCCGGCCTTGATGGGCGAGCATTCGTTGTCGACGCAGATCTGTCCCTCGCCCTGCACGATGAAGTAGACCTCCTCCTGCTCCTGGTTGTGCCACGGCACCTGGCCGCCGCGGGGCTCCAGGATGGAGTAGCCCATGGAAAAACCCTTGGCCTGGATGGGCTGAGTGGCCTGGCCGACGAGGCCGCGGCCCATGCGACGGGCGGGGAACGTGCCCCCGGGGATTTTGGCAAGGTCTGCAATGATCATAGGACCGCCAGCGTGCGCGAGCCGTCCGTCACCGGGCCAGTCCAAAGCGCCCGGGCAATCGGAAGCGTGCTAGCGCGATACCGCTTTGTGCTAGGCCGTATCCGGTAGGCAGCCTGCCTGCAGGCGCGATGACGGTTATTTCGAAGCGAACGTGAATCGCGCCTGCGAGCAGGCTGCCTACCGGAACAACGACCGGTCCGTTCAGGGAATCCATCGGTAGCTCCAGGTCTCGGTCAGGACGTCGTCGCCGGAGCGCAGGTAGGCGCGCAGCTCGACCGGGCGGCCGGGCTGGTCGGACTCAATGAGAAAGGACAGGCGCCAGCTGTCGTCGTGCGGATTGTGCTGGAGATGGCGGGTGACGATGCGAGCGGTGTCGCCGGCGGAGAGCTCGGCGACGGGTTCGTGTTTGCCGAGGCGGCCGGCGAGCGCATCGCCGGCGAAGTCGATGACGAAGCGTTTGCCCGCGGACCGGTCGAAGACGAGCGAGCCGATGCGGGTAGCCTTGGTGTAGCCGGCGGGGGGGGTGATGGCGCCGCCGTGGTTTTCCATGAACCAGTGCAGGCGGTAGGCGAAGCGCAGCGGGCGGCCGGCGACCGCGGGTTGATCGGGCACCCAGAAGGCGACGATGTTGTCGTTGGTCTCGTCGGGCGTGGGCAGCTCGACCAGGCGCACGCGGCCGGCGCCCCAGTCGCCGACCGGCTCGACCCAGAGGCTGGGGCGGTCGTGGTAGTGGGCCTCAAGGTCCTCGTAGGAACCGAAGGCGCGGTCGCGTTGCACGAGGCCGAAACCGCGCGGGTTATGGTCCGCGAAGTCGGCCACGCGCACGCCGGGGGGATTTTCCAGCGGACGCCAGAGCCACTCGCCGTCGCCGCGGTTGATGAGCAGACCGTCGGAGTCGTGCACCTCGGGCCGGAAGTCGCCGCGGCGGTCGGCGCTGTTCTCGCCATACCAAAACATGCTGGTGAGCGGGGCGACGCCGAGCACGTCGACGGCCTTGCGCGGATGCAGCTCGGCCTCGACATCGATGACGGTGGCCTCGCCGGGACGCACGGTGAAACGATAGGCGCCGGTCAGCGAGGGACCGTCGAGCAAGGCGAGGATGTCGAGCGTGTCGGCGCCGATGTCGGGCCGCCTGACCCAGAAGCGGGTGAAGGCGGGGAACTCCTCGCCGGAGGGACCGGCGGTGTTGATGGCGACGCCGCGCGCGGAGAGCCCGTAGAACATGCCGCGGCCGAGCGCGCGGAAGTAGCTGGCGCCCTGGAACACGATCAGCTCGTCGAGGTAGTCGGGGTTGTTGAGCGCGTGATGCACGCGGAATCCGGTGAAGCCGAGCGTGTCGGGCAGGCCGGCGGGAATCCGGTTTTTGCCGTAGTTGAACCGGTCCGTGTCGAAGGGAACGGGGCGCGAGGTGCCGTCGGCGATCTCGTCGATGCGCACGGTCTGGTTATAGAGGAAGCCGGGGTGAAAGAACTGGAGTTGAAAGGGACGCGCCGGATCGCGGCCCCACCAGGCGTGGCCGGGGTCAAAGCGGATGTCGCGGTATTGGTCGTAGTTCAGCTCACGCAAGACGGCGGGCACGTCCGCCGGATCCGGCGCCGCGTAGGGCGCGGAGGCGGTGAGCGCGGCGAGTCTGCGCAGGCCGTCGAAGGATGTGACGGCCACGCGGTCGATGCCGGTGGAGGCGCCGGCCGGAGCCGGCGAGGGGGGCTCGGGAACGGCGATGGTGGCGCCGGGAGCGGGCGCGGCGGACGATGACCGCGGGGCGGGTTCGCGCGCCGGGGTTCGCAGGACGGCGCAACCGGCGAGAGACAGCGACGCGGACACGCACAGTGAGACCAGAAGCGGTGATTTCATTTGCCGAGAAAATAGCCGCGCTGCCGTTCGCTGATGGCGATGTCGGCGCGTTCCATGACCTTGAGGAGATCCTCCCAGATCATGCGCTTGGAGCGGTTGGAGTTGTTGCGCAGGATGTAGGAGGGGTGGTAGGTGACCATCGCGGGCTTGCCGTTGAAGTCGTGCCACTTGCCGCGGACCTGGCCGAGCGCGGTGAACGAGCCGGGACCGAGCAATCCCTGCGCGGCGGTGGATCCGAGAGCGACGAGCAGGCGGGGCCGCACGATCTCGATCTGCGCGCGCAGGAACGGGAGGCAGAAGGCGAGTTCCTCGGGGGTGGGCGGCCGGTTGCCGATCTGTTCGCCGCCGTCGGGTGTATTCGGCAACTGGGGACGCCAGTTCATGATGTTGCCGATGTAGACGTCTCCGCGCTGCAGGCCCATCGCGCCGATCATCTTGTCGAGCAGCTGGCCGGCGGGACCGACGAAGGGTTCGCCCTGAATCTCCTCCTCGGCGCCGGGGGCCTCGCCGACAAACATGACGGCGGCGTCGGGGTTGCCGACGCCGAGCACGGCGCGTTTGCCGGGGCGGAGATTGGCGGTGACGACCGGGTGGTTGACAACGTAGTCGTGGAGCCAGGCCAGGCGGGCGGACTTGTCACCATCGGCGGGCAGCGTGACGACGGGAGGCGGCGGCAGGCTCGGCGCGGGGGGCTTGGCGGGCGGCATGGCCTCCGGGGCGGGCGGGGTCAGCCGCGCGGCTCGGCTCGGTCCGGACGCGGAGGCGGCGGGCAGCGGATCGGCCGACTGGGGGGGACGACGCGCGGCGACGACGGCGCGCAGGCGTTGCAGGCTTTCCTCCGAGACGGACAGCGCGCTCACGCCGCCGGCCTTGAGGCGGCGGAGTTCGTCGGTGAGGGCTTGCAGGGAGGCGCGCATCGTTGGGTCGCGGAAAAGCCGAGGCCGGTCAGGCGCGCGGAGCGAGGAGTTTTTCGACGTATTTGCCGAGCAGGTCGAACTCGAGGTTCACATGCTGGCCGGCACGGCGCGAGTGGAGGTTGGTCACGGCGACGGTGTGCGGGATGAGCCAGACGGCGAAGGTGTCGCCCTCGACCTCGGCCACGGTCAGCGAGATGCCGTCGATGGTGATGCTGCCCTTGTGCACGAGGTAGCGGCCCAGGCCGGCGGGACCGCGGATTTGCAGGTAGTGGTCGGCGCCGCGTTGTTCAAATACGAGGATTTCTCCCTGTCCGTCGATATGGCCGGTGACGAAGTGGCCGCCGACCTTGCCGTCGAAGCGCAGGCTGCGCTCGAGATTGACGGGGGCGCCGGCCGCGAGCGCGTGGAAATTGGTCAGCCGGCGCGTCTCGGAGAGGACGTCGAAGTGCAGGTGCCCGGCGTCGAAACGGGTCACCGTAAGGCAGCAGCCGTTGACCGCGATGCTGTCGCCGAGGGCCGCGCCTTGCAGGACGGCCTTGGCGGCGATTTGCAGTTTCCAGGCGTCGGGTGCCTCGGTGAAGGCGACCACGGAGCCGGTTTCTTCGATGATGCCGGTGAACATGTTGGTGAATTAAAAGAGGGACAAAGCGACGGCGGTCGGAGCGGTTTCAGGACTGACATTGACGGTGTCGGTCAATCCTTCAAGGTGGCGGGTTTCATTCCGATGGCTACGCATTGCAAAGACTACGACTTTCTCCAAATCGAACCGCATTGGCAAGGGTTCTGGGCCGACAATAACGCCTTCCGCGCGAGCGACGATCTGACCAAGCCCAAATACTACGTGCTCGACATGTTCCCCTACCCTTCGGGCGCGGGACTGCACCTGGGGCATTGCGAAAACTACGCCATCACCGACATCATCGCGCGCTTCCAACGCGCCAAGGGCAAGAACGTGCTCTACCCCATCGGCTGGGACGCCTTCGGCCTGCCCACCGAGAACTACGCGGTCAAAACCGGCCGCCATCCGCGCGAAGTCACCATTGAAAACGTCGCCACCTTCCGTCGCCAACTGAAGGCCATCGGCGTCTCCTACGACTTCGGCCGCGAGATCGATACCACCGATCCGCGCTACTTCCGCTGGACCCAGTGGATCTGGTTGCAACTCTTCCAACGCGGCCTCGCCTACGTCGAAGAAAAACCCGTCTGGTGGTGCCCGGCCCTCGGCACCGTGCTCGCCAACGAAGAAGTCGTCGACGGCGTTTCCGAAGTCGGCAAACACCCGGTCGAGCGCCGTCCGCTGCGCCAATGGGTGCTGCGCATCACCGCCTACGCCGACCGCCTGCTCAAGGACCTCGACCTCGTCGACTGGCCCGACTCCACCAAGCGCATGCAAGCCGCCTGGATCGGTCGCAGCGAGGGTGCCGAGGTGCTCTTCGCGCTGGAAAACGCCGCGCTCGGCGACCTCAAGGTCTTCACCACCCGCCCCGACACGCTTTTCGGCGCCACCTTCATGGTGATCGCGCCCGAGCACCCGCTGGTCGACGCGCTCACCACGCCCGCCCAACGCGACGCTGTCGCCGCCTACCGCAAGCAGGCCGCCGCCAAGAGCGACCTCGAACGCACCGACCTCGCCAAGGGCGAAAAGACCGGCGTGTGGACCGGCTCCTTCGCCATCAACCCAGTCAACGGCCAACGCATCCCCGTGTGGGTCGCCGACTACGTCATCATGGGCTACGGCACCGGCGCCATCATGGCCGTGCCCGCCCACGACGAACGCGACTACGCCTTCGCCCAAAAATTCAACATCCCGGTCATCCAGGTCATCGAGCCCGACCACCACGCCGACGCCGCCAACGGCTCCGCCCAGACCGAGCTCCCCTACTCCGGCGACGGCAAACTCATCCACTCCGACGGCTACTCCGGGCTTCATTGGGAAGCCGCCAAGGCCAAGATCACCGCCGACCTCGACGCCCGCGGCCGCGGCAAAGCCACGGTCAATTTTAAACTCCGCGACTGGCTCTTCTCCCGTCAACGCTACTGGGGCGAGCCCTTCCCCATCGTCTGGGTCAACGAGACCGATTACGCCGCCGCCATCGCCCACGCCAAGTCGGCCGGCGCCACCCTGCCCCTGCCCGCCGCCCCCGTCACCTGCGTGATCGACGGCGAAATTCGTTGCGCGCTGCCCGTGCCCGAGACCTCCCTGCCGCTCACCCTGCCCGAGGTCACCAGCTACCAACCCACCGGCACCGGCGAAAGCCCCCTCGCCACCATCACCGACTGGGTCGACATCTGGTATGACCCCGCCACCGGCGCCGCCACGCCCGCCTCGCAGCCGCAGCCCGCGCCACACTACTTGCGCGCCCGCCGCGAGACCAACACCATGCCCCAATGGGCCGGCTCCTGCTGGTATTACCTGCGTTACCTCGACCCCAAGAACGACGCCGCCATCGCCTCGCCCGAGCTGCTCGATTACTGGAAAGGTCCCGACATCTACGTCGGCGGCGCCGAGCACGCCGTGCTCCACCTGCTCTACGCGCGCTTTTGGCACAAAGTCCTCTTCGACCTCGGCGTCGTGCCCACGCCCGAACCCTTCACCAAGCTCTTCCACCAGGGCATCATCCTCGGCGAGGACGGCGAAAAAATGTCCAAGTCCCGCGGCAACGTCGCCAACCCCGACGACATCATCCGTAGTCACGGCACGGATACACTGCGCCTCTACTTGATGTTCCTCGGTCCGCTCGAGGCCATGAAACCCTGGAACCCCAACGGCATCGAAGGCGTGCACCGCTTCCTTCAAAAAGTCTGGCGCGAGTGCGTCGACCGCGAGGGCGGCGTCAACCCGAAGATCACCGACGACGCCGGCGCCGACACCGCCGCGTTCACCAAGCTCTTCCACGAGACGATCAAAAAGGTCACCGAGGACCTCGACGGCCTGCGCTTCAACACCGCCATC
>JBDRJH010000437.1:0-3310 GCA_043815125.1 Verrucomicrobiota bacterium | reverse complement strand
TGTAGTAATTCTAATTTTTTCCAAAAAATGTTCGACATTGGAAATAAATTTGGAAGGCTGTGCGCGTTCCAAATCCAGTCCCCCCTCTTATCCCCATGAAAAACTCATCCCTTGTTTCGGCTGCCGCTGTGGCGGCTCGTCGTTGTCTCTGTCGCCGCACCGGAATTTCGACTGCTGCTTTAATCGCCTTGTGTGTGGTCGATGTGCGCGCTGCGACACTGACGTGGTCAAATGCTAGCGAGACTCCGCAGGCGTGGTCTGATGGGGCCAACTGGGCGGGCGGAGGCGGTGCGGAGCCGGCGGAGGGTGATGTCGTCAATGTCCAGCGTTGGAATGGAACGACGTCCGTTGCGGCGCATGTTTTTTTGGATACGCAGTCAAACGCGGTCGGGACGACCAGTGTCAATTATGGCTCGACGTTGCTGATTACCTCTACGGGTGAGTTCCGAAATGCGCTAAACGGTCGTTTCGAAATCGGCCTCAATGCAGCATCGACGGTCACTATCCAATCCGGCGGAAAAATCACATTGGCTGAGGGGGCGGGTGCGAATATGCGCATTCGTGTTGCCAATGGTTCTGCTTTGAACACGGCGGGTGTGATCAACCACCAATATGTGCAGGTGGATACAGGTAGCACGGTGAATATGACCGGCGGATCGATCACGACCCGGGAGGGGTCCAACGGTATTAGGATTCAGAGCTCATCGACCTTCGATCAATCCGGAGGAGATCTGGTCACGTCGGGTATTCAATTGAACAGCGGAAATTACGTCGTGAGCGGTGGCACCATCACAACCACTGGATCGAATGGCCTTTATGTTGCCGGCACGAGCACCGAGGTCGGGAGCTCGTTTACCGTGCGCGGTTCAGCCGCCTCTCTAAATTTCGGCAGTTATCGCAATGATAGCACGGGCGTGGGCGTCGTGCGGCCGACCTTTGCCTTCGTGCTCGATAATAGCGCCGGCCACATCTCGACGATCAATCTCGCAACCAACGGGAGCACGGGTGGCACCTTGCGTAATACCGCAGATCTCGACGTCTCTCTCGCCGGTGGCGTGCTCTTGTCCGGTGTGAGCAGCTACACCGTTATTCAACGGGGTGAAAACGCCACGGACACCGCGTGGAACAACGCTGCTTCACTCACCGGTTTATGGGTGGACGCGACGGATAACACGACCAGCACGACCAAGCGTGACATCAAGATCGGCTTGAATGCCACCGCTGACCGGGGCGACCTCGACGTCCAGTCAGGGACGCCACTCGTTCTGGGGGAAGCCTTCAATTACGGCTACATCGATTTGATCGGAGTGAACTTCGGCGAGTCGCTCCAGCTTGGTCTTGATATTTCGGGAGGCACATTGGGTGACTTCACCGCCGCGCTTACTGAGGCAGGCATCGGCTGGACTGCGGGTGCTGGCGATTACGAGTTGTTCTTGATGCTGAATCCGTCGGTCTCCGGCGGCAGTTACTTTGCCTGGGACTTGAGCATGATCGATTCCGAGATGGGCGTGCAGGGCATCGGGCTGGTGTCGATTCCGGAACCCTCCACGTTTGCCGCGTTCGCTGGCTTAGGCGTGCTGAGTGCTGTTCTCGTGCGTCGTCGGCGCGTCCGCGCCTAATTGGTCGCATGTCAGGTTAAACTCGCCGGGCTCGGATTTCCGGACCCGGCTTTTTCTTGCGTCACTCATTCTTAAATTCCGTCCCCATGTTTCCTGTGGTCGCTTTTCGTTTCCGTTTCTTCTCCGTTCTCGCGCTTGCAAATTTGGCCCTCGGCGTCCTTCCGGTTGTCACTCTTCGCGCGCAGTCCGAGGCGGAGACAACACGCAACCAGCGCTGGGCCGCGCGTGAAACGCCGGCCGCGCTGGCGGCCTTCGCGACCGACTTCACCGCGAAGCTGAACATGGGGGATGATTTTATCCACACGGGTCTTCGCGGGCGCGCGCCGCTGCGCCCCATCGCCGAGTCCATCAAGGCCGGACGCCATGAGGAGGCGATGAAGGCCTTTGCGGGTTATTATTACGCCAAGCTCATGGACCCGACTGGCTACGGGTTCGATGCCGCCGATGTTTCACCTTATACGGAAGGCGTCGCTGGTTACGGGCGATGGCCAAGCGTTGTCTGGGATCCCTCCGCTTCGCGCGAAGCGGTCGTCAAGCAGGCCGACGCCTTGCTCTCCGGCAAGATCGAGGTCCGCGGCAAACCCTTCTCCGTGGTTCCCGGCAAGGTGAACTGGAACCACCCGCTGCCCTATGGCGCGTCGGTGGATCCGGCGAATCCCAAGGAAGTCCCCGATCCGGCCATCGCCTCGGGCGCGATCCTCAATCCGTTGGCCCAGGCCTACGCGATGACCGGAGACGTGCGGTATCACAAAGCATGGGTGGATCTGATCGACGACTGGTCGCTCAACGCGTTTCCGCTGCAAGCGCAGCATCCGCTTTTCATCGCGGCGACTTCGCAAAACACACTGGCGGGCACGGGCGTGCGACTGGTGAAGACGCTCGCCGAGTTGCGCCGGATCATGCCGTCGGATCGCACGCCGCTCCCGCCTCGCGTGCTCGCGCAGGCCTTGTCGCGGGCCTTTGGCGACTTCCCGTTGAGCACCGTGGTGTATCTGCGTTCCAATACGCACAACTGGACCCCGGGGACCGCCTTGATGCTCACTTCGCTGATGGGCGACGAATTCCGGACCTCGCCGTTTTACTTCCGCGAAAACAAACGCCGCAACGTCGAGGACAACGCCGTCACCCAAAACCTGCGCGACGGCACCGAGAACCAGCAATGTCCATGGTATAATCACAACTACGCGAACACGATTCAGGCCATCCGACTCATGGAAGCCCGTTCGAGGCAGGATTCGTGGAGAGAGGTCCAATGGGTGCGCGATGCCTGGCGGGATGGTTATTGGATGGATGAGATCCGGGAGCACCTGCGTGCCCACGCCACCTACCTGATCCACCTGCGCACGCCGCAGGGCGAGTGGCCCATTCCGTATCGGGGTGGCAGCAAGCGTCTTGGCGACCGTTCCTCGCGCTTCGTCTCGCCCGAGGCCTACGCGGATCCGGTCA
This sequence comes from Verrucomicrobiota bacterium, assembly GCA_043815125.1. Classification (GTDB taxonomy): domain Bacteria; phylum Verrucomicrobiota; class Verrucomicrobiia; order Opitutales; family Opitutaceae; genus JAUWBF01. The sequence continues at coordinate 245 of JBDRJH010000437.1, read as the reverse complement.
ATCTCGCCGTGCTCGGCGCGGTCGATGGCGACTCCAGCGTCAAGCCGCCTTACCATTCCGAGTGGTTCCCCTACGCCGGTTATTCTGTCATGCGCGACGGTTGGGGGCCGCTCGACGGCTATGCCGCCATGTTCGCCTCGCCACGGCCCGGCGCCTACGGCGGTTATCGTAGCCGGTCCAACAACAACGTTTTCTCACTGGCGGCGGCGGGACAGGACCTGTTGGTGGACGATACCACCGGCTTC
>JBDRJH010000436.1:0-9980 GCA_043815125.1 Verrucomicrobiota bacterium | reverse complement strand
GGGCGTGGGGGGGGGGAGTGTGAGGGGGTGGCGGCGGGAGGGGCCCGCCGCGACCGGGGTTGCGCGTCAGAGACGGGACTTCAGCTGCCAGGCGCGGGTGTAGTCGACGTCCATGGTGGCGGGGAGGTTGGCGTCATCGACGTTCTTGGTGGCCCAGCCGCCGATCTGGATGTTGAACTTGAGGTAGGCGGGCACGTTGCTGACGCGGTCGTTTTCGAGTTCGGCGACTTTCTTGCCGTCGACATACCAGGTGAGTTTGCCGGGCTCCCAGAGCAGGCCGAAGACGTGGTAGCCGTCGGGGGTGGGGCCGTAGTAGATTTGCGAGGTGCCCCACTGCTTGTGGTTGGAGCCGTAGCCGTCCCAGTGCACGGCGACGCTGTTGCGGCCGGGGCCCCACTCGGAGAGGATTTCCATGATGTCGATTTCCATGGCACCGTTGCCGGTGTCGCGGCGGCGCCAGGTGTCGAGGCCGGAGTCGGGGCCGCGGTCGGGCATCATCCAGTAGGCGGGCCAGAGGCCGCGGACGTAGGGGACCTTGATGCGGGCCTCGAAGTAGCCGTAGAGCTGGCTCCACTTGTCGTAGCTTTGGATGAGGCCGGAGGTGTAGTTGCGGGTGGGCAGCTTGGGATCGTTGTTTTCGTGGCCGAACTTTTTCTCGGCCTTGAACGAGGCGACGCCGTTGGCGACGGTGACGTTTTCAGGGGCGTAGCGCTGGAGCTGGCCGGGCTGGGGGCCGTCCCACGGGAAGCGCGGGGTCCAGAGTTTGTCGTCGAGCGCGGTGCCGTTGAAGTTTTCGTCGAGGGTCTGCACCCAGTCGCCTTCAATCGGAGGGCGTTGGCCGAGCCAGGCGGGGAGCACGGCGGGGGTGTTGCGATCCTCGGGCTTGGTGAGGGAGAGTTTGTTGGCGGCGTCGGCGGGGGAGCCGGCGGCCTTGAGGTCGGAGAGGATGAGGGTGGTGTCGGTCTTCGGACGCACGATGAAGACCTGGAGGGCGGAGATGCGCGCGGGGTTGAGCGGGAAGGCGGGCGCGCCGTTTTGCTGGCCGAAGGTGAGGCGCAGGGTCTTGGTCTCGCCGGGACCGACGGGGAGGTTTTCGGTGTTCCAGGGCTCGGTCTTCCAGTGGCCGGGGTTGTCGGCGCGCATGAAGACGGTGACCTTGCGGTCGTTGGGATTGGTGATGGTGACCTCGATGCCGCCGAAGGCGGAGAGATTCCAGCCGCCGGAGGGGATGGGGAACTGGATGTTGGGGTAGTTGGCGCCGGCGTCGAAGGTGACCTTGATCTTGCCGTTCTCGATGACGGCGGAGGAGTCGGCGTGGTTGATGCCGGAGAGCTTGTCCTTGGCGAGGTCGAGCAGCTCGCCGCCGATGGAGGGCGAGAAGGTGGCGTCGACGCCCTCGGCGGCGGGGGCGGGGGCCGGAGTGGACGCGGAGGAGGACGAGGCGGCGGCGGACGCGGTGCCGAAGGGGACGATGTTTTTGACGAGGATGGCGGCGTCGGCCTTGGGGCGTTCGACGAAGAGCTTCACGTTGCTGATGCGCGCGGGGTCGAGGGCGTATCCGGGATTTCCATACGACTGGCCGAAGACGACCTTGACGGTCCTGGTCTCGCCGGGGGCGATCCAGGCGTTGCCGGTGTTCCAGGGGTTCTTGCGCCAGTCGCCGGGGTTGTCGGCGCGGAGGTTGACGTTGAGGCGGGACGCGCCGGTGTTGGTGACCTCGGCCTGGAGGCCGGCGAAACCGGCGAGATTGAGGGTGCCGCCGGCGAGCGGGAGATCGAGGCCGGGGTAGTCGCCGCCGTTGGGGAAGGTGACCTTGAGGGCGGGAGTGCCGGTCGACGCGTCGAACGCGAGGACCGGGTTTTTTTCCGTTTTGATCGAGGGGATGTTATCGGAAGAGGGGACGAAGATGGCGGTGCCGGGTGCGACCGTGGCGGCGGCGGCGGGAGCGGAGGCCGGGGACGGACTGACGGCGGTGGTCGCGGCGGGGGCGGCGGTGCCGAAGGCGCGGATGGATTTGATGAGGATGGTGCCGCCCTGGCCGGGGTTGTCCGCGAAGATTTTCACGGCGGAGATGTCGGCGGGATTGAGGGCGTAGCCGGCGCGGCCGAAGGATTGGCCGAAGGTGACCTTGAGGAGCTTGGCCTCGCCGGGGGCGATCCAGACGTTGTTGGTGTTCCAGGGGGACTGGCGCCAGTCGCCGGTGTTGTCGACGCGCAGGCCGACGTTGAGCTTGGTGGCGCCGGTGTTGGCGATCTCGGCCTCGAGGCCGGCGTGGGCCGAGAGATCCCAGCCGCCGGGGGGCACGGGGATGTTGAACCCGGGGTAGCCGCCGCCGGTGGGGAAGTCGACGCGCAGGACTTGCGAGGCGCCGGCCTCGGTGATCGCGAGGGTGGCGTTGTTCTCGGTCTTGAAGGCCGAGAGGTCGGCGGCGGCGGGCGTCATCACGACGGGGGTCGCGGGAACCGCGCCGGCGGCGAGCGGCAGATTGAGCGCGGCCAGCAGGGCGAGCAGGGAGGCGGTGTATTTAAAACGAGGATACATGGGGAAGGGGATCAGGCGTTGGCGAGGACGGGGGCGTTTTGGGAGAAGGGGCGGGGGGCGATGGATACCTCGGGGGTCTGGTGCAGGGACGCGCCGTTGGTGCGGATGACGTCCCGATACCAGTAGGCGGAGTCCTTGAGGGTGCGAACTTGGGTCTCATAATCCACGTGGATGAGGCCGAAGCGGTGCTTGTAGCCCTCGGCCCACTCGAAGTTGTCGAGGATGGACCATTGGAAATAGCCGCGGACGTCGACACCGTCGGCGATGGCGCGTTCGAGGCCGAGCAGGTAGCGTTGGAGAAAGTCGATGCGGTGGGTGTCGTGCACACGGCCGTCGAGCGAAACCCAGTCGGGCATGGAGAGGCCGTTCTCGGTGACGACGACGGGGAGCCGGTAGCGCTCGGAGAGAAATTTGGTGCCCCAGTAGAGGGCGTCGTCGGTGCGTTTCCAGAGGAAGTGGGTGTGGGGGAATCCGGTGCCGACGTCGGCGACCATGTGTTTGCCGTCGGGGCCGGCCTTGGTGGGCGTGGCGTGGTAGATGTTGCAGCCGTAAAAATCGAGGGGCTGCTTGATGATGTCGAAGTCGGCGTCCTTGAAGCGGGGCGTGTTTTTGCCGTAGGAGCGCAGACCTTGCTCGGGGTAGGAGCCGAGCACGGGGGCGTCGCCCCACCAGCGGTTGTTCCAGCAGTGCTCGCCCCAGACGTCGTCCATGCCGGCGTAGGCGGCGGCGATGTCCTCGGGTTTGTCGGTCACCGGGTAATGCACGGAGCCGACGGGCGCCCAGCCGATGATCGGCGTGGTCTTGGCGCGGGCGCGGATGGTCTGCACGGCGCGGCCGTGGGCGAGCAGGGCGTGGTGGCCGGCCTGAAGGACTTCGCGCAGCCCGAGCTTGAGGCCGGGGGCGTGTTCGCCGTGCAGGTGGCCGAGGCCGATGAAGCACTGGGGCTCGTTGAGGGTGATCCAGTGGCTGACGCGATCAGAGAGGCGGTCGACCACGACCGCGGTGTAGTCGGCGAACCATTGGGCGCTGTCGGGGTTGAGCCAGCCGCCGCGCATGAACAGTTCGGTGGGGAAGTCCCAGTGGAAGAGCGTCACCCACGGCTGGATGCCGGCGGCGAGCAGTTCGTCGATCAGGCGGTCGTAGAAGCCGAGGCCGGCTTCGTTGACGCGGCCGGTGCCGGCGGGCATGACCCGCGGCCAGGAGACGGAAAGCCGGTAGGCCTGCAAGCCGACCTTGGACATGAGCGCGACGTCCTCCTGGTAGCGGTTGTAGTGGTCGCAGGCGGTGTCGCCGGTGTGGCCTTCCCAGACGCGGCCCTTTTGGTGGGCGAGCATGTCCCAGACGGACTCGCCCTTGCCGTCGGCCTGCCAGGCGCCTTCGATTTGGTAGGAGGCCGCGGCGGCGCCCCAGGTGAAGTTGGAGGGGAAAGTGGATTTCATCGGTGAGCGTTAAGCAGGATGGTTAAACGAAGTTCCGGGGGAGGGGGCGGGTAACGGACGGCCAACACCATAGCACCAAACCCTGTTCACAGGTTAGGCGTCTGCTGATTGAAAATATGTCTATTGGTGATCGTGTGGCGGTGGCTGATGGCTTTTATTGGCTCGCATTGGGTCGGCGATAGACTTTTATGCGTTGATTGCTGTTTCCGTCCCACGGGACTGATTGTTTACCCGGACCTACCCTTTCATGAGTTTTCCCGCCAATTTCCAATGGGGTGCCGTCACCTCGGCCTATCAAATCGAGGGCGCCTGGCAGGCCGACGGCAAGGGGCCCTCCGTCTGGGACATGTTTACGCGGCGCAGCGGGCATGTGTGGGACGGCCAGACCGGTCAGGTGGCGTGCGATCACTACAATCGTTACAAGGAGGATGTGGCGCTGATGTCGGCGATCGGCTTGAAGGCCTACCGCTTTTCGGTGTCCTGGTCGCGGGTCATCCCCAACGGGGTGGGGGCGGTCAACGATGCCGGTCTGGCGTTTTATGACCGGCTGGTGGACGAGATGCTGGCGGCGGGCGTGCAGCCGTGGGTGACGTTGTTCCACTGGGACTTTCCCTATCAGCTTTATCTGCGCGGAGGCTGGCTCAACCCCGACAGTCCGTCATGGTTTTCCAAATACACCGCCGCGGTGGTCGACCGTCTGTCGGATCGGGTGCGGCACTGGGTGACGCTCAACGAGCCGCAGTGCTTCATCGGCCTGGGTCACGAGACCGGCGAGCAGGCGCCCGGCCTGCGGCTGGATTTGCCCGAGCTGTTGCTGGCCGGGCATCATGCGCTGCTCGCGCATGGTCGCGCGGTCGAGGTCATCCGTGAGCGCGCGAAGACTCCCCCGGTGGTCGGCTGGTCGCCGGCCGGCACGATTTATTATCCCTCGACCGAGTCCCCCGAGGACATCGCCGCCGCCCGCACGGCGACCAACTCCGTCTGGGCCGGAGTTTGGAATAACCGCTGGTGGGGCGACCCCGTGGTGCTGGGCGGTTACCCCGAGGAGGGGTTGCGCGTTTACGGCGACGCCGCGCCCAAGACGACCAAGGCGGAGATGAAGACCATCCACCAGCCGATCGATTTTTACGGCTGCAACATCTTCCAGGGCGTCGCGATCAAGGCCGGGCCCGGCGGAGTGCCGGTGCAGGCTCCCTTGCCGCCGGGGCATCCGCGCACGCTTTTCCTGTGGAACCAGACGCCCGAGGCGCTCTATTGGGGGCCGAAGTTTCTCTCCGAACTCTACAAGCTGCCGCTGGTCATCACCGAGAACGGCATGTCGAACTGCGACATGGTCGGGCACGACGGACAGGTTCATGACAGCGTGCGGGTGGAGTTCATGATCAGCTACCTGTTGCAATTGCGCCGGGCGCTGGCCGAGGGCATTGATGTGCGCGGCTACTTTGTCTGGTCGTTGATGGACAACTTTGAGTGGCAGGAGGGCTACAAGCATCGCTTCGGCCTTGTTCACGTGGACTTCGCGACGCAGCGACGGACCCTCAAGGACTCGGCGCATTGGTATCGCGACATCATCGCCTCCAACGGCGCCGAGCTTGAAAAATACCTGCCCGCCTCCGGGCCGCCCCAGCCCTACGTCATTCAGGAAACGCTGCGCTACGTGAACGAAAACATCACGCAGCCGTTCAACATCAAGGACATCGCCTCGCACCTGCGCTGCCATCCGGACTTCCTGAGCCGCAAATTCAAACAACACATGGAGGTCGACCTAAGCGCGCACAGTCGCAGCGCGCGCATCGCCCATGCGGGTGAGTTGCTCAAAAAGCCGGACGCCATGATCGACGACGTCGCCGAGCAGTCCGGATTTTCGGACCGCATTCACTTCACCAAGGTGTTCAAAAAAATCACCGGCCAGACGCCGGGCCAGTATCAACGACGCTACCGGACTTCGGCCAACGCGGTCCCCGTGCCTCCGGTGCAGGGGTTGCGTTCATGGAATCCCCGTTCGGTGACGGTGTGACGGCTGCCGGCGGATTCCCCGGAGTCGTCTACGTGCGGTTTTCGGCACTCCTTGGCAGTCATTGGTGGCCATCCGGTCGGCAATAGACACGAAAGCGAGTCGGCAATGGATTAACGCGCACCAAAGGAATGTGCTAAACTTACCACTCTGGTAAGCCGTTCTATCCCCCAGGCTCTCTGTCGTCCGGTTGGTGAATCATAGCTTTACCCTGATCATCTTCATCCACCCTGAACCCTGTCTCTCCCGTCACATGAAAAAATCACTGTGCATGCTCGTCGGCTCCGTGAGCCTGTTCGCCAGCGTCGGACACTCGGCCATCCTCACCGGCAGCGTCGACATCAATCCGGCCACCTCCGTCACCTTGACCTCCGACGATGTCATCGACTGGGCGATCTGGAACACGACCTCCAGCACCGCGGTCGGCAGCCTCTCGGCCACGAATGTCCAGTCGGGCGGAGCGGGACTCATCAGTGCGATCACGGCGTTTTCAACCGTCGGAGCCACGCCCAACAACGTGCGCGGAGTCGGCAATGCGGCCGCGTTGTTCTCCTACACCGACGGCACCAGTCCGGCCACATTGTCCGACACGCGGCAGGGCTTCGTCGCCAACAGCACCCTGGCCACGGCCGGTCGCGGCGTGCAGCTCTCGGTCTCGGGCGCCACCGGTCAGCTGTATAAGGTGGATGTCTGGACCGTCGGTTTTGCCGGCCAGGGCGAGATGCGCGCGTCGCTCGACGGGGCCAGCCAGGTCACCCTCTTCAGCGAAGCCTTTGGGCCGGATGGCGCCAACAAGGCGTCCAACCTCTTCTCGTTTGAGTTCATGCCCGACACCGACACCGATCTGCTGAGCATCAGTTTCCATCTAATGTCGGCCGGGATCGGGGCCGACGCACACGTCGGCATCCAGGCGGTCACCGTGACCGCGATGCCGTCCAGCGTGCCCGAACCGTCCACCGGAGCGCTCCTGGCTGGACTCGGCGGATTGGGTTTTGCGGCCCTCAAGCGACGCCGCCGCGCCTGATTGGATTGTAATTAATAATCGAATACGCCGGCACGAATCCGGTTGCGAGCCCGGCCGTTGTTGAGACGGCCGGGTTTTTCGCGCCTGACAGATCCCGTGGTGACCGCCTGCCCGGCCGCGATGTCATGGCGGAGGGGAGGGGGGCACTGCGTGGGAGGCATCGGTCCTCGTGTCTCATTGCCCGTCCCGGCCGGCGCGGCAACGGTGTCTCCCGGCTGGGCAGCTTCAGTAAAACCTTGGCGATTTTCAGGATCGGATTTTAGCCGCGAAAGAGCGCAAGGAGCGCGTAGACCAATCCTTCGGTGTTCTGGTTTTTGCGTTCTGTGCGTTCCATTGCGGCTACGGCTTAGTTTAAAACGCTACAGCGGACTGCGGGAAAATCGTGGAAGACGGACGCGAAAAAGCCCCGGTCGCTTGGGCGACGCGGGGCTCGTGTTTCATCTGTCCGGCTGGGTTATCTTCAAAGTGATTTATTCAGAAGACGCCGCGGCGAATGTGTTCAGCGACGACGTCTGGCCAGGGCGAAGCCGAGCGCCCCGAGTCCGCCGAGTGCGGCGAATGCCGAAGGTTCGGGGATGGCGGCGGTGTTGAGCGTGAAATTGTCCACGACCGTGAAGTTGTTGATGTTGCCCTGGGTGCCGAGGCGCAGGCCGACCTTGTTCTCGGTGCCTCCCAGGGTGGGACTGTTGTCGATGATGCTGTTGAAGGTGCCGATCACGCTCTGGGTGCCGGCGTCAAGGATGCTGGCGGTGAAGGCGATGCTGGTGCCGGCGCTCGCATCGATACTGAGGTTGAATGAGTAAAAGGTGTTGCTCGCAAAATCTGCGGAGAGGGTGGGGGACCCGCCGGTGCTGATGAGCGACTGCGTGGAGCCCACCTGGGTGCCGACGGTCGATCCGGTGGTGGAGGCTCCCTCGAAGACGTGCAGGTCGGCCTGGCTGGTGGAGCCGTTTTTGTTGATGCGGAACACGGCCAGATATCCGGTGGTGCCGTTCAGATGCGTGAGCAGTCCGACGCTGTCGCCGCCGAACGAAGTCGGCAGGGTGGTGAACTTGGCGTCCACCGAAAGCGAGAAGCTTTCGGTGTTGTCGGCGGACGGGAAGACGGGGTTGTAGACCGTGATGCCGGAAAGCGAGGATATGTTGCTAAATTGCAGCGCGTCGCTGTTGACGCTGAGGCGGTCGCCGTTGGACGTCTCGGTGAAGTTGTCGGCGTATTGCGTGCCGGAGAAATCGAGCACCGTGGTGGTGGCAAACACAGGTGCGCTGATGGATGCCGCAAGCAAGGCCAGTCGGGGTAGGAGTTTGTTCATGATAGGTTTTGGGACTAGGGGATATTACCACTGCCGGTGCCCATTGCGTTAATGTGTTGCTGATACAAGGTGTGTCTTCTCCTGATCGGCCTGCCGGGTCTGCGTGGAATGCTGTCGATTTCGGTATGCCGCGAATGGGGCCTATCCGCGCGAGCCTCGGGCCGCGTGGGTTTTTGCTTTGCGCGTGAATCGCGGCTCCTTCACAAACGCTCCCTCTTTCCCTATGAAAATCGTCCTCGCCTACTCTGGAGGTCTCGACACCTCCGTCATCGTCAAATGGCTCAAAGAAAAATATGACGCCGAGATCGTCACCTTCGCGGCCGACGTCGGCCAGGAGGAGGAGCTCGACGGCCTCATCGAGAAGGCCAAGCTCACCGGTGCCACCACCCACTACACGCTCGACCTCGTCGAGGAGTTTGCCGCCGACTACATCTACCCGATGATCCGCGCCAACGCGATCTACGAGGGCCAGTATTTCCTCGGCACCTCCATCGCCCGCCCGCTCATCGCCAAGGCCCAGGTCGAGATCGCCCGCAAGGAAAACGCCGACACCGTCGCCCACGGCGCCACCGGCAAGGGCAACGACCAGGTCCGCTTCGAGCTGTCCTACATGGCGCTCGCCCCCGACCTCAAGATCATCGCCCCGTGGAAGATGGAGGAATACCGCCAGGAATTCCCCGGCCGCACCGAGATGATCAACTACTGCCGCGACCACAACATCCCCGTCGAGGCCTCCGCCAAGAAGCCCTACTCGATGGACCGCAACCTCCTGCACATCTCCTACGAGGCCGGCATCCTCGAGGACCCGTGGTTCGACCCGACCACGCCCGAGAACAAGGGCATGTTCAAGCTCTCCGTCTCCCCCGAGGACGCGCCGGACCAGGCCGAATACGTCGAGCTCGATTTCGAACAGGGCAACTGCGTCGCCGTCGACGGCGAGAAGCTCACCCCCGGCCAGGTCATGAAGAAGCTCAACAAGCTCGGCGGCAAACACGGCATCGGCCGCGTCGACATCGTCGAGAACCGCTTCGTCGGCATGAAGAGCCGCGGCGTCTACGAGACCCCCGGCGGCACCATCCTCATGCAGGCCCACCGTCAGGTCGAGACGCTCACCATGGACCGCGAGCTCATGCACCTGCGCGACGGCCTCATTCCGAAGTATGCCGAGCTCATCTACAACGGCTTCTGGTTCGCCCCCGAGCGCGAGGCCCTGCAGGCCCTGATCGACAAGAGCCAGGACACCGTCACCGGCACCGTCCGCCTCAAGCTCTACAAGGGCAACATCATCACCGTCGGCCGCAAGTCCCCCCTCTCCATGTATGACGAGCACATCGCCTCCATGGAAGGCGTGCAGAGCTGGTATAACCAGAGCGACTCCACCGGCTTCATCCGCCTCAACGGCCTGCGCCTGCGCGCCCGCGCCCTCTCGCAGGGCGGCCCCAAGCTCTGAGTCGGTTGTCAACGAAACCCTTCAGGCGCGCCCCGCTCCATGCGGACGCGCCTTTTTTGTTGCTATCCAGCGTAGGGGCCGCGCTCGCGCGGCCCGTTTAGGGCGGCCCGTAGTGGGCGCGTTCGACAGCCAACCAATGCCAAACGGGCCGCGCGCGCGCGGCCCCAACGTTGTGTGTTTTAAGCCCAAGCGCATCCGCA
>JBDRJH010000435.1:0-27508 GCA_043815125.1 Verrucomicrobiota bacterium | reverse complement strand
AGCGAGGGCATGATCGACGCGGAGTTGATCGAGTCGATGGTGCCGGAGCGCGACGCGGATTTCTACTTCTGCGGGCCAAAGCCTTTTATGGTAACGATCTACCAGCACCTCCTCGAATGGGGCGTGCCGGCGTCGCAGGTTCACCTGGAGTTCTTCGGCCCGAAGCAAGAGCTGGAAAAGCCAAAGAAGTGTCCGTTCTGAGCTAGCGGATTTTTGCAAAGTCCGCCGCCGGCTTGATGTGAGTCAAGGCGCGCGCGGCGGCGTCCGCTATACTGCATGGAATTGACCTCATTAGAACCGACCATACCCGCGAGGGTCCCTCCGCATTGCGTTGAAACATGGCCGTTCTGGCCGGGTTATTAATTCCGCTCATACCTAAATGAACTCATACATCGCCGAAGTCCTCGACGTGGTCTCCCGCCGCAATGCCGGAGAACCCGAATTCCTCCAAGCCGCCCATGAGGTGCTGGAGTCCCTCGAACTGGTCGTGGAGCGAAAGCGAAAGTATCGCGACGCGCGCATCCTTGAGCGGATCGTCGAGCCGGAGCGGCAGATCATTTTTCGCGTTCCGTGGCTGGACGACAGCGGCCGTCCGCAGGTGAACCGCGGCTTCCGCGTGCAATACAACAGCGCGATCGGTCCCTATAAAGGCGGGCTGCGTTTTCACCCGAGCGTGAATCTGGGCATCCTCAAGTTTCTCGGCTTCGAGCAGGTCTTTAAAAACGCCCTCACCACCCTGCCCATGGGCGGCGGCAAGGGCGGCTCCGACTTCGACCCGAAGGGCAAGAGCGAGGCCGAGGTCATGCGCTTTTGCCAATCGTTCATGACCGAGCTCTACCGCCACGTCGGCCCCAACTTCGACGTGCCCGCCGGCGACATCGGCGTGGGCGGCCGCGAGGTCGGGTATTTGTTTGGTCAATACAAGCGCATCACCTCGGATTTTTCCGGCGTGCTCACCGGCAAGGGCCTCAAGTGGGGCGGCTCGCTCATCCGTCCGGAGGCGACCGGCTACGGCGCGGTGTATTTTGCGCAGGAGATGCTGAAGACGCGCTCCGAGGATCTCACGGGCAAGGTTTGCGCCGTGTCCGGCTCGGGCAATGTCGCGCAATACACGGCGGAGAAGCTGATCGAACTCGGCGCGAAACCGGTGACGTTGTCCGACTCCGCCGGCACGATCCACGATCCGGCGGGCATCGACGCGGAAAAACTCGCGTGGGTGATGGAGCTTAAAAACGTCCGCCGCGGCCGCATCAGCGAATATGTCGATAAGTTCGGCGGCACCTTCCTGAAGGACGCGCGTCCGTGGTCGGTGAAGTGCGACTGCGCCTTCCCAAGCGCCACGCAGAACGAAGTGAGCGCGGACGACGCGTCGACCCTGGTCGCCAATGGCTGCCGGGTGGTCTCCGAAGGCGCCAACATGCCCTCGACGCCCGACGCGGTGGCGATTTTCCAAAAGGCGGGCGTGCTCTACGGCCCCGGCAAAGCGGCCAACGCCGGCGGAGTGGCGACCTCGGGTCTGGAGATGTCGCAGAATTCGCTGCGCCTGAGCTGGACGCGCGAGGAGGTTGATCAACGCCTGCAGGCGATCATGATCAACATCCACAACAACGCGCGCATCACGGCCGAGGAATACGGCCAGCCGGGCAATTACGTGCTGGGCGCCAACATCGCGGGCTTCCTGAAGGTGGCCGACGCGATGATCGAACAAGGCGTGGTGTGATGGCATCCGACAAGGAGCGCCCGGCTCGCGCCGGGCCGCTCTGTCGTTTGATTACTCCCATGTCACGACCACCCGACGCGCCGACGCCTGATCATCCGGCGGTCTCGACCGGCCTGCCACGGCTCGACGCGGTGATGCACGGGATCGCCCCGGGCGACAACATCGTGTGGCTCGTGGACGAGCTGGAGGAGTATCGCGCGCTCGTCGTGCCCTACGCGGCGGCGGCGCGCGCGGCGAAGCGGCGTCTGCACTATTTCCGATTCGGTCCCGACGGGCCGCTGGTGTTTACCGACGGCCAGACCGCGGTGCATGAGATCGACCCGGCGTTGGGCTTTGAGCGTTTTGTGCGCGCGGTGCATGCGGTCATCGAGGAGGCGGGACGCGGTGCGATCTACATCTTCGACAATCTTTCGCATCTGGCGGACGCGTGGCAATCGGACCAGACGATGGGCAACTTTTTCAGGCTCACGTGTCCGCGCCTGTGGAGCCTGGAAACGGTGACCTACTTCGCGTTGCAGCGCGACAAGCACTCCGAGCAGGGCCTGGGCCCGGTGCGTCGCACGACGCAATTCCTGCTCGATATCGTGCGCGTGGACGAACGCCTCTACGTGAGGCCCATCAAGGTGCGTCACCACGCGAACGAGGCGATGGACACGATCCATCTCTGGTCGGGCGACGACTTCACCCCGGTGCTCGAAAGCGCGATGCTCGCGCAGATCCTCTCGCGCATCCAATGGCCCAAGCTACAAAGCGACCGACGCGGCGGCTACTGGCAGCGCATGTTTGACGACGCCGAGACGGTGCTGCGCGAGGAACGCACCGACCGCGCTCCGCTCGGCGCCCGCCAGGCGATGTTGAAACGCATCCGCCGCGCGTTCGCCGTGCACCGCTCCGGCATCGCGTCGCTGGTGGAACAGCACCTCACGCTGGAGGATTTTATGGCGATCCGCCGCCGCATGATCGGCATCGGTTCGGTGGGCGGAAAAACCCTGGGCATGCTCGTGTCGCGCGCGGTGCTGCGCGACCACGCGCCGGATCTCGCGGCGCGGCTCGAAGTGCATGATTCGTTCTTCGTGGGCGCGGAGGTGTTCGTGACGTTCCTGATCGAGAACGAGGTGTGGTGGCTGCGCGAAAAACAGAAACAACCCGACTCGTTTCTCACCGACCTCGACGAGGGCCGGAAGCGCATCGGCAACGGACGTTTCCCCGCGCAGGTGCTGAAGCAGTTCGAGAGCATGTTGGATTATTTCGGCGAATCGCCCTACATCGTGCGCTCCTCGTCGGTGATGGAGGACGCGCGCGGCAACGCGTTCTCCGGAAAATACGAAAGCATCTTCGTGGTGAATCGCGGCACGCGCGAAGAACGTCTCGCAGCGCTGCTCGTCGCGGTGCGCGAGGTCTATGCGAGCGTGCTCGGCGAGGAGGCGCTCCTCTACCGCAAACGTCGCGGCCTGCTGCAAAGCGAGGAACGCATGGCGCTGCTCATCATGCGCGTGTCGGGCGCGGCGCACGGCCGCTATTTTTTACCGCAGGCGGCGGGCGTCGGTCTTTCGTGCAATCCCTACGTGTGGCACCCCGACATCGACCCGCACGCAGGCGTGGTGCGGCTGGTGTTCGGGCTCGGCACGCGCGCGGTGGACCGTAGCGACGACGATTATACGCGCCTGGTCGCGTTGAACGCGCTCACGCGCCGACCCGAGACGAGTTTCGAGGAAGCGTGCGACCACGCGCAGCGCCGCATGGATTGCCTGGACCTGGCGACGGGTCGGCTCGCCGCGCTGCCGCTGCACGAAGTGTTGAGCGAACGGCGGGAGGATCTGCCGGTGGATCTTTACTGCACGGAGGCGGACAACGGCCACCCGTGGGTGACGTTTGACGGACTGTTGCGCGACACGAAGGTGCCGGCGGATTTGCGCGCGATGCTCGCGGTGTTGGAGGAAGCGTTCGGTGCGCCGGTGGACATCGAGTTCGCATTGAATTTCTTGGCCGACGGGAGTTATCGCATTCATCTGCTGCAATGCCGCACGTTTCAGTTCCGCCGGGATCCCGAAGTGTTGGCGGCGCGCGCGGAAGGGGTGACGCCGCACACGTTGTTAAACGCGTGCGGCGCGGTGATCGGGGTGAGCCGCGAGCAACGGTTGGCGCGCATCATCTACATCGTGCAGCACGCCTACGCGGCTTTACCGGAGCAGGCTCGTTATGAAGTGGCGCGGATCATCGGACGTCTGTGCAGCCGCCACGATGAAGCGAACGGCGGGCTGTTGCTCATCGGACCGGGACGCTGGGGAACGTCGAGCCCGTCGCTGGGGATTCCGGTGTCGTTTGCGGAGATCAACCATGCGTCGGCCATTTGCGAGGTGGTGGCGATGCACGAGAAGCTGATTCCCGACGTATCGCTCGGGACGCATTTTTTCAACGACCTGGTCGAATACGACACGCTCTACGTCGCGTATTTTCCGCAGAAGACCGGCAACCTAATCGACACCGCTTGGTTTGAGAACGCACCGAATCGGCTGGTGGAGTGCGAACCGGACGCGACTGATTTCGCGGATGTGGTGCGGGTGATCGACTGTGCGGACGAGGCCAATCCAGTGTGGCTGCGCGCCGACGCAGCGGCGCAACGCGCTGAGGTCTTCACCGCGAAGGCAACGGGGTAGGTGCGCGATGTCGCGTCGAAACGACCAAGAGCGCCGCGCCCGCGGTCATGCCGAGAGATGCGAGCAGTAGCGCGTGCGGGGAATAAAACGCCCCGAGGGGCGCGGCGATGAGCAGCACTTCGTTGACGAGCGAGGCCCCGACAAAAAGCCCAGGACCGGCGTGAGCCAGCGGCGTGGCGCGCAGCCAGCCGTGGCGCAAGGCCCAGGCAAAGATCGCCGGCGCAACCACACCGAGGAACACGAGGTGCAGAAACGCTATCACGGTAAAACGATGGTTCACCAGGTGCGAAAGCACGGAGAGCGCGGAGGCCGCCTGCAGGATGTGCTTCAGCAAAAAGCCGCCGAGCGCGAGCACCGCCAGTGCGCGAGCCATGCCCGTGAAGAGCGCCCCCGAGCCACGCAGCGCGCGCAGGAGGTGAACGCAGCCGACGAGTTGCGCGCCGCCGCCCAGCGCGGCGATCACGTAAACCCAGCCGGGCGGATGAAGCCACAGCGCGGATTGCGCGAGCGTGAGCACGGCTCCGGCGGCGAGCCACCACAGCGCGCGTCGGGCGGCGTCCGGGTTGGCGGGGGTGAACGATTGAAAGAGGACGGCCTGAAGGAAGAACAGGAACCAGCCGTTGTATTGGCAGTGCAGGTAAAAATAGATCGAGAGCTGATAGGCGGGCGTGTCGCGCAGCCCGGCGGCGGCGAGCGGACCCAGCGCGAGCGGGCCGAGTCCGGAGACGACGAGAAAAAGCAGCGCGGCGCCGAGGTGTCCGCTGGCGGCCGGCGAAGCGGTGTTGCTGCGCCAGAGTTTCCACGCGAACACGCCGGAGCCAACCATGTGCAAGCTGGAGAACGCGATGCTGACGGCGCCGTAACCTTGGACCGGATACGCGACGAGCATGCCCACGACGGCGACCTGTAGCACGACAAAGAGCCGGAGGTAACCGCGACGGTCGACGGGCGGTATGAAGTGGGTCAACGCGAGCGCGAAGAACGCGTTGAACACCCAGCCGAGAAAGGCGACGTGCGAGTGCGCGTGGAGAATGTTACTGTAGGCGAAGCCGGTCAGCGGCACCACCGCGTGCAATCGCAGGAGCGTGCCCAGAACCGCGACGACCAGCAGAAACCCGAGGGCGACGGCGAAGACGCGACGTGAGAAGCGGGCGGGGCTAGACGGGCTTGGGGGACGCGGATCAGTCACGGGAAAAAACGATCTCCCACGTGCCATCGTCGCGGGTGTGCGCCTCGTGGGTGAACCCCTGTTGGCCGAGCAATTGGTAGAGCGGCGCCGGTTCGAACGGGGCGATCAGGCGGAAGGGTTGGCCGGGCGCGAGTTTGCCGACGGCGTCGAGGATCGCCGGCAGCGGCGGACGTTGCGCGGCGCAGAGCGGACGGATGTCGAGTTCGAGGGCGGCGGGTGGGTCGGAGGGCGTCATGGGGTGGAGGATACCGGTTCGCCCGTGCGATTACCTTGATCAACATCAAACGGGCTATCCATTATCGCGCTTCATGGCAAACGGCACCGGCCCCAACTCTCATCGACAGACCGCGATTGGCGCCACCTTGCGGCAGTGCCGGATGTTCGCGTCGCTTTCGCAGGCGGATCTCGCGGCGGTGGCGGAAGGATGCACGCTGCGATCATTGCAGAAGGGCGACACGCTGTTTCGCCAAGGCGAGAAGGCGGAGGGATTTTATGTGATGCAGGCGGGGGCGGTGAGTATTTTCAGCCTCACGCCGGACGGGCGGGAGCGCATCATCAGCATTTTCCGTCCGTGCGAGAGTTTCGCCGAGGCCACGCTGGCGACGGTGGAGACCTATCCGGCCAATGCGATGGCGCTGGAGCCGTCGCAAGTGATCGTCGTGAGCAAGCCGCATTTCCGCGAGTTGATCCGCCGTCAGCCCGAGTTGTCGTTGCAGATGCTCGGTTCGATGAGCCTTCACCTGAAGCACCTCGTGCAGTCCTTGCAGGACATCAAGGGCCGTCAGATCGAATACCGGCTGGCCGAGTGGTTGTTGGGTCAGACGGCAGGGGATGCCGGAAGCGAGGCGGCCGAGTTTGCGTTGCCCATGACCAAGAAGGTGCTCGCCGGACAACTGGGTGTGACCAGCGAAACGTTGTCGCGCACGCTGGCGCGGTTTCGCCGCGAGGGCTTGATCGTGGTGACGGGCGCGCGCATTCGCATCATCGACAGCGCGGGGCTGCGGGCCTACGCGGAACTGTGAGCGTCAGAGGTAAAACATGCCCTTGGCCAACAGCACGATGCCCAGCATCAACGCGCCGACGATGCGGTGCGTGTATTTGAACCGGCAGGGATCCATGGTGCCTTTGCGCGCGGCCCGCATGGCGGAGACAAACACGCCGAGCACGGCAAAGGTGAGCAGGACCTTGGCCGTCAGGAGCACGCCGAACTTGGTTTGGAAAAAATCCGGCCGCGCCGAGAAGTGCACCCAGAACATCGCCGCGCCGGAGAGGTAGAGGAGCGTGACGACGACCGGCATGAACACGCGCACCCGGCGCGGGATGGCCTCGGCGATCTGGTCGCCCACGCCCGGCGGCAGTTGTTTCTCAATGGGCTCGATGACGAGCACCTCAAAGAAAACCGCGCCGACAAAGACGAGCGCGCACAACAGGTGCAGCGTGACAAAGATTCCATAATAGGCGGCCATGCGGGCGAGTATGCCGCAGGCGGCGGGACGGCGCCTTGATGCGGATCAAGCTTTCGGGCCCAGCGTCCGCCGCGGTTATGCTTTCGGCTTTCGGGGGGCGAACCATCCGGGCTCGGACGCGTGATTTTCATTCCACCGCAGGCGGCGGGCGGAGAGGACGGCGGCGCGTCCGAGATAGCCGAGAAGTTGCCGGTGGTCGGCGCGGCTCACCACGGGAAGCCGTCCGATATCATGCGCGTGCATGCGTTCGACCGCTTCGCTCAAGGGCTCGTCGGGATGTGTGCAGACCAAGGCGCGCGTCATGACCGCGCCGACGGTTTCGCCGGCCTCGCCGCGCTCGACCGCCGCGAGCAGGTCGCGCCGCGTGATAATGCCGGCGAGCGCTCCGTCCGCTTCGGTGACGAGCAAAGCCGGATGGTGGCAAACCGCTGGATCATTGGCGCCGATGCGATCGGCGAGTTCCGCCACGCTCATGTCGGTTGGAATCGTGCGCGGGGCTTTCTCCATGACCTGAGCGACGGAGACATGCGCGAAGACATCGGCGTCGAACTCCATGGGAACGCGCACGCCGTTTTGTTCGACCGGGCTGGTCATCAACGAACGCGCCGACAGCAAATGCGCCACGGCGAGCGAGGCGGTCGAGGCGGTGGCGACGGGCCACAGGACGCCCGCCTGCTGGGTGATTTCGACCCCGAGAACGATGGAGGCGAAGAAGGCCCGCGAGCCGCCGGCAAAGAACGCGATCATGCCCGCCAGCGCCGCCAGGCCCGGTGAAATCGCGGTGATGCCGAGGGCGTTGCACGCCGCCGCGATCAGGGCGCCGAGTCCGCCGCCGACCACCAGCATGGGGGCGAGCGTGCCGCCGGAGGTGCCGCTGCCGAGCGAGACGGTCCAGACGACCAGCTTCAATCCGCAGATGACGGCGATCACCGGCAGCGTGAGATCGTTCGCGAGCAAGGAACCGATCACCTCGTAACCCGCGCCGAAGATCCGCGGCTCCCACCAGCCGGCCAGGCCGACAAACAGCCCGCCGATCACGGGATGCCACATCCGGTTTATCGGCATGCGGGCGAAGGTTCGCTCGGTCAGATGGACCGCGTGGTTGGCGAGGACGGCGAGCACGCCGGCCGCGACGCCGATGAGCGCGAATAGGAGCAGGGAGGAAGCCGGCGCATGCAGGACATCGGGCGGCGCGAGCGGAAAAAGCGCGACCGGTTCGCCCCACGAGAAGCGGAGGGATTGCGCGGCGGCGGCGGCGATCGCGACAGGGATCACCGAGCGCGCACGGAATTCAAACAGCAGCAACTCGACCGCGAGCAAGGTGGCGGCGACGGGACTGCCGAAGACCGCCGTCATCGCCGCGGTCGCGCCGGCGGCGAGCAGGATTTTGCGCTCGCTCGCGGTCATGGTAAGCGCCTGCCCGAGCAGCGAGCCGATGGCTCCGCCGGTGGCGATCACCGGGCCTTCGGCGCCGTAGGGGCCGCCGGTGCCGATGGAGATGGCGGACGACAGGGGCTTGAGCAGAGCCACGCGCGGCGCGATGCGGCTGCGGTTGGTCAGCACCTGTTGCATGACCTCGGGGATGCCGTGGCCGATGATGGCGCGGGAGCCGTAGCGAGCGAGCAGCGCGATGATGCCGCCGCCCACCGCGGGAACGAGGATCACCCAGGCGCCGCGCGTGTGGCCGGAAGCGGCGGTCCATTCGGAGGAGAGGCGTCCGTAGAACGCCAGATTGGTGATGACGCCAATCAGGGTGTGAAGCCCGTGCGCAGCGAGGGTGGCGATGCCCGCGACCGGCAACGCGAGGAGGCAGAGCAGCATCAACCGCCGACGAAGCGAGGCGGCGGCGGGCCGCGAAACAGAATCACTTGTCATTGGGCGGGTCAGGCCTTGGCCAGTGCCGGTCGACCGCGTCGCCAGTAAAGTGGATACTTATGCCGCCGCGTCGTCCGGTGATAGATGATAGCGCACACGACCAGGAGGACCGCTCCGGAAAGGGTGGAAAACATCAGATAACCCAGGGTCGGCTTGGCGAGAAACACGATGATCGCGTTCGATCCGGCGGGAGGATGGACGGTATGCGTGACCATCATGAAGCCGACGGCGAGGCCGGTCGCGAGGCCAACGGACCACCAGTGGGGCCCGAAAAGGATGAGGCAACCGATGGCGATGAGCGACGCGGAGACGTGACCGCCGACGACGGACCGGGGTTGGGCCAGAGGGGTGTCCGGCAGAGCGAAAAGCAGCAGGGCGGACGCTCCGAACGAGCCCAGCAGCAGCAGGCCTTGCAGGCTCATGGCCACATACGCCAAGCCCGAAACCGCAAACACGGCTCCCATGGTGGCCAGGAATATTTGAGATTTGCGGAAGGTCGGATGCATGCGGAAAAGCCGCTCATGAAAAACGTTCATCCCGCGCAGGCGAGAATATTCATCGTAATACGATACAAGTGGCGGCGGCCATCGGAGTCTCGCGCCGCCGCCGCGGCGCGGTCCTCAATCCTCGATTTCAGGCAGCGAGCACACCGGGCTGGAGAAGCTGCGGGCGGGTTTCTCCGCGCCGGGAGGCGTGGAGGCCCGGCGCAGCAGGCCGATGAGTTGCGGTCCCACGGACTGCAACTCCTCGCGGTGCACGCGGTAGAGTTTTTCCAAAATCGCCAGCCCCTTGGCGGTGAGCGAAACCTGCACCCGCCGGCGATCTTCCTTGGAGGGGGTGCGACGCACGAGACGCAGCGCCTGCATGCGATTGACCAGGCCGACGGCGCTGTGGTGGGCGACCTGCATTTGCTCGGCGAGTTCGCCGACCGTGACCCAGTTGCGTCCGGGAAAACCCTCAATGGCGAGCAGGGCCTGGTATTGCTGCGGGGTGACGCCCTGGCTGACGGCGGCGGTTTCGCTGAAGCCGAGAAATTTCCGGAGCTTGTAGCGAAAGTCTGCGAGCAACTCGAAGTCCTCTTTGGCGAGACTGGGCAAGGGAGGCGCGGCGCGAGGCATGCCTACCGAAAAATCGCCACAGGGCCTGGATGGCAACAGGCAACGCCGCCGCCTGCCGCCATCCATGCCGTCACGACTCCACGGCTGCGACCCGCCGTCACGGCGCGGCCGGGGGCATGCGCTCGATGATCTTACGCAGGGATAGTCCGACCGGGTTTGGATCGTTCAGACTCGGCGCCAGATCGCTCAGGTAGAGCGCCAGCCGCGTGTCGGGCGCCAGCATCTGCGGCGTGCCGATGACGCGCTGCCAACCGCCTTCGCCCGTGGTCGCCACCTGCACCCAGGTGCGCGTATCCGGCGGATACGGAATCAACGCCGGCTCGCCCGTCGTGATCTGCACGGTCCGCGTGCCGATCTTCACCAAGACCGGACGTAACGAAAAACTGAATACGCGAATGGTTCCCGCCGGGTGCGCCGCCGCCGAGTCGTCGATGACCAGGCTTTTGAGCGGACGCGGCGGCGCGCCAGGGTCGGGTTCGACCGGCGGGCCTTCGGGCAGGAGGAGAATGAGCGTGGAAACCCCCGCGTCCGCCGTCACCCGCGCGGCGACGACCGGCACGCGCACCGGCGGCTCGCCGGGCGTCGCGGACGGAATCAGCCGGTAAAACGCGACGCTGCCCGACGCGGTCACGCGGTAGGGCGGCGAATAGCTGTGTTGTCCGGGAACGACCGCGACCGGCTTGCCTTGCAGGTCGTAGAGCAGATCCGCCACCGGCGTGAGCGCGAGCAGGCGAAACACCGCCGGAGGTGGCGGCGCGGCAGCGGTCTGCGCGGCGATTGGCGACAGCAAAAAAACCGGCATCACGCCGAACAAGAGCACGATCAGATGTCGGAGGGAGAAAGCCATCGGAAGGAGATGATTTTAAATTGGCGGCCGAAGTGGCGGTTCACGTCGGTGGATGCGGCGTCCTCGGGTTCGTCGGTCGCGGCATCGACGTAGGCGGGCAGACGTTGCGCGACGGCTTCGCACCAGGCGCGGCCGGTGGTTTCGCCGGTCACGGGGTTGATCGCCTCGCCGTAGGTGCGAATGAGAAACGTGTCGGAGCGGGCGGCGAGACCGGCGCCGACGGCGGACAACACGTCGGCCTGGGTGAGGAATTTGGGAGCGAAGGCCGCGCGGGTCTGATGCGCACCCGGCGAGGCGGCGGTGGTGTCGCCGCGCGCGGCGGGCAGCGAGTAGTGGCTGGCGTTGTCGGTGTAGAAGATCGAGGTGACGCGCTCGGCGACGTCCCAATAGGTGCCGGGGCTGGCGTCGTTGATCGGGAACCCGCCGGGAGAGGCCTGCGGGGTGGCGTCGATGGCGGCTTGCAGCGCGCCTTTGAGGCGTTCGTCGGCGACGGTGTCGGGGTTGTCGACGAGGCGTCGGTTGACGAAGTCGGCGAGCGAAACGAAGGGGCCGCGCGCGCGGATCTCGGTGACGAGGTTGCGCGCGAGTTGGGCGATTTGTGCTTCGCTCAGCGCGCGGTAGCCTTGCCAGAGCGCGGACAGGTCGGTGCCGGCCGTGGCGGAGATCCCGGTGGGCAGGGTGGGGTCGGCCGTGGGTCGGGCGAAGCGCGGGAGCGGCGCGCCGGGCACCGCACCGTCGGTGGCGGCGACGGGATCGTAGGCGAGTTGGTTGATACCGCCGAGGATCGCGCGCCACGCTTGTTCGGAGGTGGAGTTGATATTAAAACCTCCGGCGAGCATGAGCGCGGCGGCGGCTTCGGCGGGATCGCGCCGGTCCTTCGTGTCGTCATGGGGGACGTGACGCGGGTTGGGCAGCGGATCGAGGATGGTGCCGGTGGCCGGCACGGTGGAGAAATAATACGCGTCCCAGAGGGAGCGGTTGAGCAACCAGGAGACGTCGTAGTAGGTGGTGAGCAGGCGCGTGCCGACGGTGTGCGAGGTCGTGAAGACGCTCGACTGGCTGTGGATTTGCGCGAGGTCGGGCAGACGGAAATCGGCGATGGCGTTGCCGAGTGGATACGCGGGATAGGAGCCGACGAGCGAGAGGTTGGCGTGTTGGAGCGCGCCGACGGAAAACAGCGCTTGGTCGGCGCGGCGGAACTCGAACAGGGTGGCGTTGACCGGTTGGTTGGTTGTCGTGTCCCAATCGTGGCCAAGGCCGGCGGAGGCGCGGTCGCCGGGGGCGTCGGTGCTAAACCAGGTGGGCCACATGGCGGCGTCGGTGCCGACTTGCGCGATGTAGGAGGCGCTGTAGTTGAGGTCGCGCAGGGTGCGGAAGGCGACGGGCGCGCGGATGTTGCTCTGTGCGATCCAGCGTATCCACGGGACGGTGCCTTTGTTGGCGGTGCGGTTGCTGCCGGTGGAGGAAAACACGGTGGTCACAAACCACTTCAGCGCGGGCTCGTCGAAGCCGGTCGGCGCGGTCAGCGGCGCGGCGTCCTGGAGCGGATTGGTGACGGTGTTGCTGTCGTGACCGGCGCGTTGGATGGATTGATACCACTGGTTTTCGGAGGGCGTCCACCACTGGGTAGACGAAGTGATGCTGGGCGCGGTCGTGCGCGGCACGCCGAGGTAGGCGTAGGTCTGGCCGCTGTTGCCGCCCTGGCGGAAATTCGCGCCCGAGTTCGCGCCGGTGTTGAAGTGGGTCTTCATCCTGTCGGCGCTGCTCACGAAGCGGAAGCGGCGCGTGCTCTCGCCGGCGGCGAACGTGGAGCCGGGCATGGACGCGAAGGTGGTTTGGTTGAGGCCGGGTTCGAGCGTGGCGACGGCCGGGTCGTAGGCCGTGCTGGCGGGCAACGTGAACACGACGCTTTCGCCCGGTTCGAGGTCGGGGCACTTCACGAGAAAACGAAAATAGCGCACGGGGCGGTCGGTGTTTTGGTTGGCGGTGAGCTGCAGGCCCGCGTAGCGCAGGTCGCGGGTTTCCTTCACCAGCCAGGCCGCTTCCTGCGAGGCGGCGGGATCGGGATCGAGCAGCGCGGGGTCTTCCATCTGGAGTTGCACGCGCGTGGCCGAACCGGCGTGGCCCATGCCGAATTCGTAGGTCGTGCCCTTGAGGCGGGCGTTGTAGGGATTCCACAATACGACGAGCGGGTAGACGTTGAAGTTAATCGCCACGCCTTCTGCGGGCGCGGCGGCGGCGGCGTAACGAAAACCGAGCGCGGCGTAGGTGAGCACGGGCGCGACACCGACGTCGTCGGGCGTGCCATCGGTGCGGTTGTAGCGCGGCAGGCGCGGCGTGAGTTTGCCGGCGTCGGGATCGCTGCTGTCGACGGGCACGGTGATGTCGGCGAAGCTGCGCAAGTGTCGCCAGGTCGGGATGCCGAAGAGGTCGCCGTCTTCGGAGACGTGCAGCGGTTTGAGGTCGGCGTCGGGATCAGTGGCGAGGGCGACGTGCGCGGAGTCCAGCAACGCAGAGAGGTCGCGTTTCAATCCTCCGGCGTAGGTGTCGGCAAGGACGCTGCTCGACGACGCGGTGAGGTCGTGAAAGCGCAGCTTCCGCGCGTCGTCGTCCGGGCCGATGAACGTGAGTTGCGGAGCGGATAAGATGTTTTCCACCGAGCGTTCCAGATCGTAGGCCGCCCCGATGCGCGCGGCGTCGAGCGGGGGCGCGGGGAAGTCGGGCGACGTGGCGTCCATCAATTCCACGGCGGCGCGGCGGCTGTGCGCAAACGCGTCGGGCTTGCGCGCCGGATCGGTTTCCAGCGGCAGATTGACGCGCGCCTTCACGCCTTCGTCGCCGATCCACCACGCGTAACGACCGATCTCGCGCGGCGTGCTGTCGCCGGCGGAGAACCCGGGCAACGTGCTCCCGGGCGTCTCGATAGTAACGAGCGGCGCGGCGACGTAGTCGAGCGCGTGGCCGGCGGAGACCGCGCTGCGCACGCTGCCGGGCCCGACCAGTAACGCGGCGTCATGTTCGACGCCGTCGGCATCGATGATCGTGAGCGCGGTCTCGGTGGTCGCGGCGGAGGAGAGTCCGCTCATCGCGATGTCGGGTTGAAATTTGAGGCCGGTCGTAAGCGTGGACGCAGTAGGCGTGATTTCGCCGGATGCGCCGACATGTGACGCCGGATCGAACACGCCGTTTTCGTTGCCGCTGACGAGCCAGGTGAGCAGCCGCGCGGGCGAACCGGTGGCGGAGTCGAGATTGGCGGGGGCGATGAGCCCGGTGCGCACCTCGGAAGGAAGCTGATCGTAGTCGGCGGGGACAGCGCTTCCGTAAACGCCGGTCCAGCGTGCGTGAGGAACTTCGGAGCCGTTTTGCAGGTCGGCGCGGGCCGTCGTGCGTTGATCGGGGCCGGCGTGCTTTTGTAGTTCCCCGAGCGCTACATTGAGCGCCAGCAACGCGTTCTGGCGGGCTTGTGCGAGTTGTTGGCTGTTGGCGGCGACCTGAGTCTCGACGCGGGTCAACGTCGCGATCGACACGAGGATCAAAACGAGGAACGCGACCAGCGTGATCGTGATGAGCAGGGCGAAGCCGGCGCGTCGGCGGTCGCGATGCGGGGTGTCGGACGAAACGGAGTGAACGACCGGGGGCATGAGGTCGGATGAAGGGAGACGGCGGTCAGAGGCGTTCGCGAAGCTGCCAGGCGCGAACGTAGTCGATCAGCATCCGGTCGGGCAGCGCGGCGTCGTCAACGTTGGAGGTCGCCCAGCCGCCAATCTGGATGTTAAGTTTGAGGTAGGCGGGCACGTCGGCGACGCGCGGGTTGGCCCACTCGACGACTTTTTTCCCGTCGATGAACCAGGTGAGTTTTCCGGGTTCCCAGAGGAGGCCGAAGTTGTGCCAGCCGTCGGGCGTGGGACCAAAATAAACGTGGCTGGTGCCCCACGACTGATGATTGGGACCGTAGCCGTCCCAATGGACCGCGACATTGTTGCGGCCGGGCCCCCACTCGGCGAGGTGTTCGAGGATGTCGATCTCCATGCCCTGACCGTGGCGGATGCTGGTGGAGCGACGCACGCCCATGTCGAGGCCGCTGTCGCGACCGCGGTCGGGCATGGTCCAGAACGCGGGCCAAAGTCCGCGGGCGGTGGGCAGTTTCACGCGGGCCTCCATGTATCCATATTTTTGCGACCACTTATCGTAGGACTGGATGAGACCGGAGGTATAGTCGCGGGTGGGCAGCGTGGGGTCGTTTCGTTCATGGCCCGGGTTACGTTCCGCGACGAGGGCGGCGACGCCCCCGGAGACGACCACGTTTTCCGGCGTGTAACGCTGAAGTTGTCCGCGGGTGGGGCCTCCCCAGGTCATGCGGGTGGACCAACGGCTTTCATCGAGACGATCCCCGTCGAAATTCTCGTCCAGGGTGCGCACCCAGTCGCCCGTGATCGGAGGACGCGAACCAAGCCAGGCGGGCGGGATGACCGGGATGTCGCGGTCTTCGGCTTTCGTGAGCGCGGCGGAATCGGCGACGGCGGCGGGACTGCCGGCCGCCTTGAGATCGGAGAGCAGCAGGGTGGTGTTCACGCCGGGCTTGGAGAGAAAGACCTGGATGGCGGAGATGCGCGCGGGGTTCAGCGGGAAGGCGGGCGCGCCGTTTTGTTTACCGAAGGTGAGCCGGATCGTCTTGGTCTCGCCGGGCGCGATGCCGAGCTTCTCGGTGTTCCAGGGCTCGTCTTTCCAACTGCCGGGATTGTCGGCGCGGAGATGCACGACGACGCGAGCGGCGCCGGGGTTGGTGACGGTCAACTCGATGCCGCCGAAGGCCGAGAGATTCCAGCCGCCCTCCGGGGCCGGAAACCGCAGGCTTGGATAAGTCGAACCGGCGTTGAAAGTGGCTTTGATCCGGCCGTCCTCGATCACGGCCGAGGCCTCGGCGAAGTCGGCGCCGGCGAGCGCGTCGGGGCGGGAGAGATCGAGCAGTTCACCGCTGATCGCGGGAGAAAAGGTCGCGTCGGATCCGGCGGCGGCGGCGCGGTTCGTGACGGGAGCCGCGCTCTTTGCCTCAACGGCCGGCGGCACCGAGTCCGGCGTGCCGAAACCCGCGAGTTTGTTGACACGCAGCTCGGCGCCCGCGGTCGGGTTGATCACAAAAAGCTTCACGACGGTGATGCGCGCAGGATCGAGGGCGTAGGCGGGTTTTCCGTTGGCAGCGCGGCCAAAGACGACTCGCAAAGCACGGGTTTCGCCGGGCGCGATGCGGGCTTGCTCCACGTTCCAAGGCTTGTCCTTCCAACTGCCGGCGTTGTCCACGCGCAGGGCGAAGACGACGGACTCGGTTCCGGTGTTGGTGACCTCGACCTTCACTCCGGCAAACGCGGAGAGATTCCAGAGCGCGTTGCCGGAGGGCTCGACAAAATCGAAGGACGGATAGCCCTTCATGGCCGGAAACGTGGCGATGAGCCCTGGCGCGCCGCCACTCTGGACAGACGCGATGCGCGTGCCACCCGTCGTCGCGAATACCGCGACGTCGGCGACCGGCGACAGCAGGGAGGACGAAGCTGATGGTGCGGCGGCGTGGCCGAAGGAAAACGACGCGCAGGCCAGAAAACCGGCGAGCACGAGATGACGATATGTGAAACAGGGGGGCTTGCTCATAGATGTAATCAGCGGGGGATGGGAGGCGGGGAACAGCCGGGACCGCCAGGTGGGGTTCCGACGACGTAAGCAAGTTAACACGCCCGATCCATTGAATAGTTAGGAGTCTTCCGATTGATAATATGTCTATCCCAGACGATTTTAACCGCCCAAACGCCCTTCAGCCAAGGGATCGTTGACTCCGGCCTGAATCTGCAATTGACAAAAACCAAAGGAGATCAGCTCACCCGCCGGCTACCTACTCCCATACACGCCATGAGCTTTCCGGAAAAATTCCATTGGGGCGCAATGACCTCGGCCTACCAAATCGAGGGGGCCTGGGACGCGGACGGCAAGGGCCCTTCGGTGTGGGACACGTTTACCCGGAGGAAAGGCGACATCATCGACGGTTCATGCGGACGGGTCGCCTGCGATCATTACCACCGCTACAAAACGGACGTCGCGCTGATGGCCCAGATCGGGCTCAACGCCTACCGGTTTTCCGTCTCATGGCCGCGCGTGATTCCGAACGGCACGGGCGCGGTCAACAAGGCCGGGCTCGGATTTTACGACCGCCTCGTTGACGAGTTGCTCGCGGCCGGCATCGAGCCGTGGATCACCCTGTTTCACTGGGATTTTCCTTCCGAGCTTTTTGTGCGCGGCGGGTGGCTGAACCCCGAGAGTCCGTCGTGGTTTTCCGAATACACCGCCGTCGTGGTGGACCGGCTGTCGGACCGCGTGTCGCACTGGGTCACGCTCAACGAGCCGCAATGCTTCATCGGGGTCGGTCATGCGCGCGGCGAACACGCCCCCGGCCTCAGACTCGAACTGTCCGACGTCTTGCAAGCCGGCCATCATGCGCTGCTGGCCCACGGCCGTGCGGTCGAGGTGATTCGCGAGCGTGCGAAACGACCGCCCACGGTGGGCTGGACGCCGTCGGGCTCGTTTTATTACCCGGCAACCCCGACCACCGAGGACATCAACGCGGCGCGCCTTGCCACCAAATCCGTGTGGGCCGACAGCGCGTGGAACAACTGCTGGTGGAGCGACCCGGTGGTTTTTGGCCGGTATCCCGAATCAGGCTTGCGCGCCTACGGGGCCGCCGTGCCGAAGGCGACCAAGGCAGACTTCAAAACCATCCGGCAGCCGATCGATTTCTACGGCTGCAATCTTTTCCAGGGCGAGGCGGTCAAGGCCGGCCCGGGAGGCGCGCCCATGCACGTGCCGTTGCCACCGGGGCACCCGCGCACGCTCAGCCGCTGGAGCCAGACCCCGGAGGCGCTCTATTGGGGAGCCAAGTTTATGTCCGAGCACTACCGCCTGCCCATCGTCGTCACGAAAAACGGCATGTCCAACTGCGACGTCGTCGGGCACGACGGCCGGGTGCGCGATCCGGGGCGGATCGAGTTCATGATCAACCACCTGTTGCAACTTCGCCGCGCACTCGCCGAGGGCATCGACATCCGCGGCTACTTCGCCTGGTCGCTGATGGACAGCTTCTCGTGGCAGGAGGGCTATCAGCAACGCTTCGGGCTGATCCATGTCGATTACGAGTCACAGCGGCGCACGCTGAAGGATTCCGCCTTGTGGTATCGCGACGTTATCGTCTCCAACGGCGGCGAACTCGAAAAATACGCGCCCGCCGGCAGCCCGCCTCCACCCTACATCGTGAGCGCGGCCCTGCGCTACGTGACCAAACACATGGAGGAATCCTTCAACGTGAAGGAAATCGCCGCCCACCTGCACTGCCACCCGGACTTTCTCGGCCGCAAATTCAAACAGCACATGGGCGTGGACCTGAGCTCCTACATCCGTCGCATCCGCATCGGCCACGCGAGCGAACTGCTGAAAGAGCCCGGCGCCAACATCGACGACGTAGCCGACCGGTCTGGGTTCGCCGACCGCGTGCATTTCACCAAGGTGTTTCACCGCGTGACCGGACAGACGCCCGGACAATTCCAACGAGCACACCGCGCCACCGGCGGCGAAAACCACCTGCTCACCATACCGATGCAGGGTCCGCTCCAACGCACGACCTGATCGCGCGACACACTCCCGACCTCCCGCGCCGGCGGTCATTATCGCCAGTCTGCGACAGACATATTTCCAATCGGCGTTTCCCTAACGCTTCCGCCAGCCACGCCGGTAGTCTGGTGGCTCCATGAAACACTACCCCACCCACCCCATCATTCGTCCGACCTTTTCATGCGCGCTTGCGGTCAGCCTCTCCGCCGCGCTTCTGCTCTCCACCGCCCACGCCGCCGACGGCACGTGGAACGTGAACACCAACGGCCTCTGGTCCGCTCCCGCCAACTGGCTTGACGACACCGCGGCCGACGGCACCGGCTCGACCGCGCGCTTCGACGCCCTCGACATCACCGCCGACCGCACGGTGAACCTCGATTCGGCCCGCACCATCGGCAACCTCGTCTTCGGCGACACCTCCACTGCCACCGCCGCCGGCTGGACCATCGCCAACAACGGCACCCCCGCCAACATCCTCACCTTCGACGTCGCCGCCGGCACGCCGACGATCACCGTCAACACCCTGGGCACCGCCAAGACCGCCGCCATCACCGCCGTCATAGCCGGCACCGACGGCCTCGACAAAAACGGCGCCGGCACGCTCGTGCTCAGCGCCGCCAACACCTTCTCCGGCGGATTCTCCGTGGACGCCGGCACCGTCGTCGCCATGCAGTCGCAGGCGCTCGGCGCCGGCTCCGTGACCGTGGCCTCCGGCGCGATGCTCCAACTCGGCGACGGCACCAGCAACACCTTCTCCGTCGGCAACAATCTCACCCTCGGCGGCACCCTCGCGGCCTCGGACCGCGGCGTCTTCACCTGGACCGGCGACATCGCCCTCTCCGGATCCGCCGCCATGACCGTCGCCAACCGCGCCGGCAACTTGCTCACCGTCTCCGGCGACCTCGATCTGGGCGCGCACAACCTCTCCCTCACTCCCGGCGGCAGCTCCGGCGGCGACATCACCATCAGCGGCAACATCACCGGCAGCGGCGACATCACCAACACCGGTCGCGGCGTGCTCACGCTCTCGGGCAACAACACCGGTTACTCCGGCGTCACCACCATCAACCGCGCCACCCTCGCCATCGGCCACGATCAGGCGCTCGGCACCGGCGCGCTCAACCTCTCCATCAACGACCAGCTCGTCACCGTCCGCAGCACCGACGCCACCACCCGCACCCTCGCCAACCAACTCATTCTGGGCGGCAACGGCGGCACCACCTTCGCGTTCGGCGCGACCAGCGGCGGCACCGGCAACCTCACCTTCACGAACACCGGCGCGATCGACCTCGGCGCGTCCTCCCGCAAGTTCCAGGTCCACAACCGCACCCAATTCAACGGCGAATTCTTTGGTGCCGTCGGCATCATCAAGAGCGGCGCCGGCACGCTCGTCCTCGCCGGCGAAAACGACTACTCAGGCGCCACCGTGGTCGAGGCCGGCACGCTCCTCGTCGACGGCTCGCTCGCGGCCGAATCCACCGTGACCGTGAACTCCGGCGCGCGCATCGGGGGACTCGGCTCCGTCGGCGACGTCACCATCAACACCGGTGCCGCCCTCGCCTACAATCTCGCCAACGTCGCCCAAGCCGGCGACGGCCTCACCGCTGCCAGCCTCTCCGGCGCCGGACTCGGCGACTTGACGATCCATCTGACCGGCCTCGGTGCGGGCTTCGACTCCGACACCAACTACTCGTGGAGCGTGCTCACCTCGGACTCGGTCGCCAGCATCTCGCTCGCCGCCATCACGCTCGACACCTCCGAATTCGGCCAGGCCTTCACCGGCGAGTTCAACCTCGTCCGCATCGAAGACTCGCTCGTCATCAACTACGTCGGCACCGCCATCCCCGAACCCTCGAGCTTCGCCCTCATCGCGGGCGGGATTCTCCTCGCCTTCTCCACCTTGCGCCGCCGCCGCATTGCCTGATCCGCGTCACACTCGCCACTCGCCCTCGAGTAACAGCGCGGTCGGATGCGACGGCACGCCACGCTCGTTGCGGTGCAACTGGGCGACCACCAGATCCACCGCGCTCATCGCGATCAAGTCGTCCCGCATGTCGATCCCCGGCAGCCCTGCCCGCGGACTCGCCAGCGTCACCACCTGCTTCAGTCCCGGCACTTCTCGCAATTCCCGCAACCGCTCCTCCCCCGCCCCCACCACGCAGATCAACGCATCCGCCTTCACCTTCGCCAGCCACGTCCGCATCTCCGCCGCGTCCTCCGGCCAGCCGAACCGCGCCATCGCCAGCGCCCGCCCCGGCGTCGGGTGGTTCGCCACAAACGCCGCCTGATGCACCCCGTGGATGCGCCGGTGATGCGGCTCGTGCAACACCGCCGCCGGCCGTCGGCAACCCGCCGCCTTCAACCGCTCCAACGCCGTCCACATGCTCCGGTAGTGATGGTGCCCCGCGCGGTGCAGCGACGGATGAAACTCCGAGTTGCCGATCACCGCCGCCGCGAAGTGCGACCAATCCCACTCCACCGTCACCTCCATGTCGTGCAACGGAGCCGAAAACACCACGCCCGTGATCCCGCGCGTCACCAAAATTTTCTCCAACCGCGCCGCGCTCATCCCGCCGTCGTTCAACCAAAACTCCTCCAACCCGCACCCCAGCTCCTCCGCCCGCCGCTTGGCCCCCGCGAACGTCACCTTGCAAAACCCCTCCCGCCGCGTCTCCGCCCGCGACGCGCTCACCCACACAAACGCCAGCCGCTCCCGATCACGCACACCCTTCGTGCTCCGGATGCGCGCCATCAGCGAACCCACCCGCAAATCCGCCCGATACCCCAGCCGCTCCGCCACCGCCTTGATTTTCGCCGCGGTCGCCGCCTTCACCAGCGGACTCCCCCGCATCGCCAGCGACGCCGTGGACAAGGCCACGCCCGCCTCCCGCGCCACCTTCACCAATGAACTCGGCTGAATCTGCGTCATAAAAATCGAACGGTTTCGATTCCACGCCGATTGGCCCGTCACCGCCAGCCTTTAGTCTCCGTCCGTCATCTTTCTCCTCCCATGAAAAAACCCGTCTCCGCCCTGCAACCCGCGCTGCCCGCCAACATCAGCGGCGTCATTCCCGCCTACGCCCAGATCGCCGACTTCGGCTATCCGCGCAGCGAGATTGGCGTCGGCTGCCTCATGCCCTGGCTCGGCCGCCTATACATCCTCAACTACGTTTCCCACCGCAAAAACTCCGGCACCGGCTCCGGCCTGCGCGTCATCGACGAAAACTTTGTCATGACCCGCCACCCCGCCGGTGTGGACGGCACCTACGCCAACCGCATGGTCCACCACCCGTCCAACCAGCTCATCATCGGCCCCCACGTCGTGGACACCAAGCATAAGGTCCGCACCATCAAAGAGCTCACCGAGATCCGCCTCTGCGGCACCGCCACCCACCTCACCGATCCGCACAACCTCGTCTACATGCTCGGCATGGAGGGCGAGCTCTTCGAACTCAACGTCCGCACGCTTAAGGTAAAACACCTCTTCGACCTCACCAAGGAACTCGGCACGCCCGGCGAGGGCTCCTGCCACTTCAAAGACTGCTACACCGAGGGCGGCCGCCTGGTGGTCGTGAACAACGACTACGCCGAACCCGACTTCCTCGGCCAACAAAGCGAGGGCACGCTCGCCGAATTCGACGGCAAGAAATGGACCGTCATCGAAAACAAACCGTTCGTCGGCCTCGGCGGACTCGGCCCCTACGGCAAAAACATCTTCGCGACCGGCTGGGACCGCGCCTCCGCCATCCTCAAGGTCTTCACCGGCGGCGACAAAAAGTGGACCACCTACCGCCTGCCCAAGGCCTCCCACTGCTGGGACCACAAGTGGCAGACCGAGTGGCCCCGCATCCGCTCCACCGAGCACGAGCGCCTGCTCATGGATCACCACGGCATGTTTTACGAACTCTCCCCCTGGGCCTTTGGCAACCGCGTCTGGGGCATCCGCCCGATCTCCACGCACCTCTGGGTCCACGGCGACTTCTGCTCGTGGAAGGGCATGCTCGTGATCGGCGCCGACAACGTCAGCATCGAAAGCGGCGGCAACCTCCAATGCGCCGAGCCGCAGTCCGGACTCTGGTTTGGCCGCACCGACGACCTCTGGAAACTTGGCAAACCCAAGGGCTGGGGCGGCCCGTGGTGGGAGACCCCCGTCAAGGCCAACGAGCCCAGCGATCCCTACCTCATGACCGGCTTCGACCAGAAGTGCGTGCACCTCTCGCACGACGCGAAAAAACCCGTCGCCATGACCATCGAGGTGGACGCCCTCGGCACCGGCGATTTCCGCGCCTGGCGCACGATCGACATCGCCGCCAACGCGTCCGAAGTCGTCGTGTTCCCGTCCGGTTTCAGCGCCCACTGGGTCCGCTGCGTGGCCAACAAAACCTGCACCGCCACCGCGCAGTTCCACTACACCTGATCCGGCTCGTCTTCGGCGCGACTGCGCGGGCTGGTTGAACGCCCGCGCAAGGTCCGCCCCTCGATCCAGCGGCCCGTCGTCAGCATGATCAGCGGCTCGGCGGGCTCGCCGGTTTCGTGTCGCAGGCGGGCCTGCATCAGCAGATCGACCGCACTCTCCGCCACGCGGGCAAAGTTCTGGTGATTACCCGTCACCTCGCCGTCCGCATACTCCACCGCGAGCGATACAAACGCCTCGCCGGCCCACGGCTCGGGAACGCTCAAACGCCACACATCGGTGTCGGCGATCACCACGTCGGGCCGCATTTTTTTCAACCATGCCGACAATCCCGGCCTCGCCGGCGAGGCCGCCCGCCAGATGCGCTCCGCACCATCGGTCTGCCACATCTGAAACGCCGCCCCGTAGGCACGGTGCATGCGCTCCTCCAGATCCTCGTTCAACAACAGACAAGCCCGCCGGTAGCCGCGTCGACGCAACGTCTCCAGCACATGCACCATGTCGGTGTAGTGACTGACCTGCGCCCGGTGCGACCGCGGCGAGCGCAACGAAGTCCCGATGCTCACCGCACAAAACCTGCGCCAGTCCAACGCCGGCGCGACCGTGTCGGCGGCCGGAGGCGGCGTGATGAGCAGACCGCCGATCCCCCGGGCCTCCAACATGCGCATCAACGTCCGCACGTTGACCCGTGCGGACAACACCAGGTGCTCGACCCCGCAGCCATGCCGCTGCACGCCCGCATCGATGCCCCGGCGTATCGCCGCGCCAAAACCCCGCGCATTGTTGCGGAGATTCTCCCACCGCTCCGGCCACCAGAGCGCCGCAAACGTCTCCCGATACTTGACCGGCCGACGCTTCACAAAACTCGTCATCAACTCCGTCACCATGCGGTCGGGCTCGTAACCCAGCGACTTGGCCACCGCCAGCACCCGCGCACGCAACCCGGGCTCCACAGACGCCTCCGGCTTGAAGGCCCGCGACACCGTCATGCGGGACACCCCGGCTGCCTCCGCCACGTGCCGCAACGACACCACCGGACCCTTCCTCTGAGCCGGCTCGGGCATCGCGTCTTCCATGCCCCCTTCCTGTTACAGTAACGCCCCAAGGGCAAATCCCGTCTGCACCGGCCAGCCGCCGACATGCAAGCCGCCCGCCCTCAATCCGCCGGTTACAGTAACAAACCCGACGCGCTTTGTCTGCCCGAGTCCAGGGGGCATTCTGTAAAAAACCCCGCCCTCCCCCTCCACCACCCTCTCACCATGAACGCCTCCCCCTTCTCCCTGCGCAGCCTTGGCCTTGCGATGCTCGCGGCTCTGTCCGTCGGCCCGCTTTCCGCTGCGACCCTCCTGCTGAACCCGACCAGCGACAACTTCATCCGCTCCGACAACACCGGCAGCAATTCCAACAGCAACGTGCTGCTCGTCGGCGGGCTCGTCTCGGCCGGGGGTGATCTGCGCAGCTTGCTCAGCTTTGATCTGTCCTCACCCGATCTGGTCGGCGCCACCATCAACAGCGTGACCCTCACCCTGCGGACCAACGACATCGATACGAACAGCGCGGGCGGAGTGTTGCAGGTCAACTTGAACCTGCTCGACTCCAACTTCACCGAAACCGGCGCCACCTGGGCCAACTCCGGCACGGGCGCATGGACCGCGGGCGGCCCCTTCTCCACCCTGCTCTCCACCACATCCGGCGAGGTAAAGTCTGAGGTCGGCACGAGCTTCAGTTTCGCCTCCTCCGCGAATTTCACCAGCACCGTCACCAGCACGGTGAGCGGCACCGGCATCCTCAACCTGTTGCTCAAGCTCGACACCGAGGGCGGCAGCGACCGCAACATTTTCCGTTTCACCTCCTCCGAGCCCAACCTGTCCGGCGGCGTGACCGCCGACTTCGCCCCCCTGCTCACCATCGACTACACCGCCCCCATTCCCGAGCCCGCCGGCTTCGCGTTGCTCGG
This sequence comes from Verrucomicrobiota bacterium, assembly GCA_043815125.1. Taxonomy (GTDB): domain Bacteria; phylum Verrucomicrobiota; class Verrucomicrobiia; order Opitutales; family Opitutaceae; genus JAUWBF01. Next base: position 2,618 of record JBDRJH010000435.1, on the reverse strand, counting down.
CGGTCTGGCCGCCCTGACTGCTGTCGGTTGCCGTCGGCGGCGCTAAAAACGGTAGCCGGAATACGCGGGCTTCCCGGGTTAGGGCGGGACCGCCGGGCGCCTCCGCCGGGATCGCATTCCCAAGCCGGCGCGCCAATAACGTCGCAGCCGTTTTGGTGGTGGAGCGCATGTCCGATGTCGCCTTCGGCTCGGTGGTCACCCACGCGCCGACGCGGCAAAGCCGCGCCCAAACCGAGCGTGTTGAGGACAACGCACTCCACCTTGGGCCAGCTTCCGCCCCCAGGCCCGCCCGCATCGCGCTGACATCCCGAGGGGCGGGCTTTTCGTCGACCCAAGCCGCGCTCCGCGCAGTCGGCTGCGTCAGTTGATGCGCAGCTCCCGGAACGTCGTCTCCACACGCTCCAGCGTGTCGCCAAAGGCCGGCGGTTGGACGGCCGCACCGTCGATGGCCAACGCGCGCGGCGCGACGTGCCGCAAGCGCAGGGTCGGGGTCGCCGGAGCCTGGTCCGCCGCCAGATCGCGGGTGAAGTCGATGATGCGAAAATGCTCCATGCGCGTCTCCAGGCGGAGTAGCGCGATGTCGTTGGCGTGGGACTTGCCGACCGTGAAATCGGCGGCGTCGATGTTGCGCAGAAAGCCCACGCCGTCGGCGAACGGCGGGTTCTTCTCGTCGAACACCGGCACGCGGCAGCCGCGGGCGGCGTCGCAGTTGATCGCGGCGACTTCGCAGGTGCCGCGCACGCCGCGGATGCGGATGTTCTCAATGGGCGACACCACGCTCAAGAGCCGCACGAAGCTGTGACAGCCCTGCGCCTCGACGTCCTCGATGAGAATGTTGCGGATGGGCCCGTTGGTCATGCCCTTCACCTCGGTGCGAGTGAGCGCGTCGTCGGCGTTGAGCGCGACCATGTCGTCGCCGGTGACGCCGAAGTGCAGGCCCTTGATGTCGCGGATAACGCCGTCCTCGCAATGGCCGCCGAGGTGAATGCCGTCGTTGTTGGGCCGCACGCGGTCGGCGCTGAAGCGGATGCGCTCGACGTGAAAATCGCGCACCTGCGTGAGGCGCACATGATACGCCTCGGCGTCGTGCAGGTGCAGGTCGGCGAGACGCAGGCCGCGCACGTTTTGAAAGTGCATCATCGCGCCCGAACAACCGAAGTCGAAGAGGCCGGCGGGGCGCGCGTTGCCGGCGTTGTTGCCGTCCCAGCGGCCGCCTTCGATGACGATGTTGGTGTCGCCGGCCGCCGGATTGGCGTTGGTCAAAAAGTAATCGTCCGGCGTGGTGCAGACCCCGTCGGCCAGTCGCAACGTGGCGCCCGGATCGACGGCCAGCCGCGTGCCCGAGCCGATGCGCAGCACACGGCCGATGAGGTAGCGGCCGGCGGGCACGCGCACGGTGCCGGGACCCTGGTCCAAGGCGCGCTGAAAGGCATTGCCGTCGTCGGCAAGGCCGTCGGCGCGGGCGCCGTGGTCGAGGACGGATCGTTCGGGATGGGGGGTCATGAGTGCTTCAGCCAAGCAGCGGACATCCCGCGGCGGCAAACCGCCGCGGACTGCAAACAGTTGCCGACACCGATCTCAATTCGCACCGGGGCCGCCTTCGACGAGGAGCTGGATGCTCTGGCCGGTGTATTGCAGGGAGGCGTCGTAGCCTTCCAGACCGGTGCCGATGGAGAGCTGGGCGTTGTAGGCGTCGTAGTCGTCAAAGGTCACCAGCGTGTAGAGCCCCCTGGCAACGGGACCGGTGTGGGTGAAGTTCACCGTGGTGTTCTTGAAGAGCACGCGGCTCTTCGCGCCGGAGAGTCCGGTGACGGCGATGCGGTCGCTCACCCCGGCCTCGCGGCCGAGGTCGATGGCGATGCTCGAGTCGGCCTCGAACACGACCTGTCCGCCGGTGGCGCGCAGGTCGAAGGTGAGCGGCCTGGCGTCGGCGAGCACCGCGGCGGGGTCCATGACGCCACCGGGAGCGAGCACGGCGCCGGACTCTATGATGACACCGTGGTTGCCCGCGGGGGCGATGACGCCGTGGCCGCCGAGGGTGGCGCCCGAGGCCACGCGCACCGCGCCCGTGCCCGTGCCGGAACCGGTGGTATTGTTGACGAGCAACACGCCCTTCCGATGCACGGTGGCGCCGGTGTAGGTGTTGTCGCCGAGCAACGCGACGGTGCCGACATTGTCCTCGCTGGTCTGCACGGAGACGCCGCCGGTGCCGATGGTGCCGTCGATGATCGGTCCGTTGGCAAAGGCGCGGGCCTCGGGCGTGGTGAGACGAAAACGCAGGACGTTGGGATCGACGAAGACCCCGCTGGCCTCGAAACCCGAGGAACAGAGTCCGCGGACGGGGCCGGCGATACTGAGACTCCCCTTCGCCACCTGGATGCCGAAGATCATGATGTTGCCGACGGCCGAGGAGCTGGCGCGATCAAGGGCCATGCCGCCGATGGTGTTCCAGCCACTGTCGCTGTAGAGCAGGTTGGCCCCGATTTCCCCACCCTCGGCCGGCGAATAATAACGCACGCGCAGGGCAATGTCCTCGGTGGTGGTGATGTCCCCGGCAAGATGGAGTTGGGGATACTTGCCGCTGCCCATTTCGACGATGGTGCCGTTGCCGGCGCCGG
>JBDRJH010000434.1:0-5793 GCA_043815125.1 Verrucomicrobiota bacterium | reverse complement strand
TGGCGGAGATTGTTCAACGATTGCGCCTTGTGCGCGTTGTGCCGGACCTTGCCGACCACCGGGATGACGATGGCGGCGAGGATGCCGACGATCGCGATGACGGTGAGGAGTTCGACCAACGTGAACGCGCGGGAATGACGGTGGGAGCGGGTGACTTTCATGGGGCGGGGTTGGGTGGGGTTGATCGCGTCGGTCACACCCGGCCCGGGGTGACCATGATTTCAATGCGTCTGCCGCCGGCGGGCAAGTTCAGGCGCCACAGACCGGAGCCGACGGCCTCGACCGGGACGTCGGCGGCGACCCGGCCGTCGGCGCGCCAGACGAGCAGCGGACCGGCCTCGTAGCCCGCCACCACCATGCGCCCGGACGATATCTCGCAGTGGGTGACGGCGGAGGGCGGCAGGTATTTGCGCGGATCGCCGACCAGCGCCCAGCCGGCCACGACCGGGCTCAGGATAACGAAGGCGTCGGTCAACGGCACCAATTCGAAGGAAACGGGCTCGCGCAACACCCGGGCGGTTCCGGCGAGGCAATCGTAGCACAGGACCTCCGCGCCGGGGCGGCCCCACGCCTCGGCCTCGGCGGACGACAGCAACGCCGCGGCATGGCCGAGGTCGCCGGCCGTCCAGGAGCCGCGCACCGGCTTCGCCGGCCAGGTGAGGTTGTAGGCCGCCGCCGCCGCGCAACCGTGGGGCAGCGGCGCGATGACCCGGTAGGCGTCGTCGTCCTCGTAGGGATCGACAAACACGCTCTCGGCCAGCGGCACCGCCGGCGCCAGCGGACGCAGGATGCGGCCGTCGGAAAAACAAAGGGGGCGGATAAGATCAGCGACAAAGTTGTCCGGCGAATCGGAGAGATAGACCGGGCCGCCGGAGATGGCCTTGCTACGCGCCATCAGCGGACCGGCCACGCGGTCGCTGGAGTGGAACATGTCGTGGTCGCCCCAGACCGTCTGGCCGAGCCACAGCATGTTGCCAAAGGAGTTGTGGAGATGGTGGCGGGCGCGCCATTCGTCCTCCTTTTTGTAGTCCTCGCTGCTGCGCATGACCTGCGAGTGCGGCTGGTGAAACGCGCAGACGTTGTTGTGCGCCATGCAACTGATGAGGCCGTCGAAGTGGCGCTCGACCGCGCGCTCCAGGCCGTGCTTGCAACCGGCCGAGGCAAAGGCCGCGTTGGCCACGCGGCCGGCGTATTTGCGGATGTTGCCGGCCTGGTTGTCGACCTTGAGAAAGGAAAAACCGGCCTCCCTCACGGGCTTGGTGAAGGCGTCGAAAAACACCTCGCCGTCGCGCGGGCCCTCGCCGGGCAGCTTCATGCCGGGACCGACCTCCACCAGGTGTTCGTCCACCTTGGCGCCGAGCGCGTGGTCGGCGGCGATGCCGCCCCAGTAGCCGTTGAAGTTGAGCCAGAGCCCGAGCCAGCGCAGGCGGGTGCCGGCGGCCGCGGCAAAGACCGGCGACCAGCCGCGGGGAAACTTTTCCGGATGCGGCCGGGCGCCGTGCAGGCGGCGTTGCTCCAGCGCGCCGGACACCTGGCCGACCGCGCCCTCCTGGGTCTCCGGCGCGGGGTCGTCGGCGCGGCTGCCGTCGTCGACATGACCGTCGTCCACCAACGCCCAGCACACGGGCAGATCGGACGCGGCGAGACGGCGGATCGAGTCGACGATGACGCCCTCGTCGATGTTGAGCTTGAACTCCTCGAAGGAACACCAGCCGAGGTATTCGAACACCTCGGGATAGGCTTTCTGGTGGCGCAACCGCCCCACCCCGGCCAGCGCCGGATGGGCCAGCGCCAGCTCCCAGACGCGGGCGCAGGCGCGGTAGAGATCGGCGTCGCACACGCCGGCCAGCAGCGGGAGTTCGCCATAGAACTCCGGATCCGCGCCAAAGGTGCCGGCCTCGAGGCGCAGGCCGGCGGCGTCGCCGCGCAGCCAGGCCACGGAATTGAACCCGACCAGGGGCAGCAACGCGAGGTGGCGGCCGTCCTCCAGCTCGAAGACCGTGAACAGCCCGCCGCGCTTGAGGTCGCGCAGATCGCGGACCGGCAGCGGGTGACACTGGTTGTAGCCCTCGGGCCAGAGGTCGAGGTCGGGGTTGATGGCATGACGCTGGAACGGCGCGTAGTAGACGCAGCGCGTCCACGCCGGCACGACCACCGGGGCGCTCCACAACAACCCGCCGGCATCCGCGCGGTAGGCCGCGGCCGGAGCCACCGCCACGAACCGGTCCGAGTCCGCGAGGAGCACGTCCAGCTCCAATGGAGACGGGTCGATGGTCGGCACGGGAATCATGATCAGCGCAGGGTCAGCTCCAACCGGGGATAGACCGCCTTGGCGGCCGCGCGGTTGTCCTTGGAGAAGAAGATCACGCCGGGCGTCTTGAGGGTGCCCTCGCTGACGAGCATGAGCGTGACCACGCGACCGCGCGCGCCGTTGAGAAACGTGACGAGGTCGTCGCCCGACCACACCACGGGATCGCGGCGCACGATCTGGTTGCCGTCGGCGTCGAAGCTGGCCGAGGCGAGACGCACCAGTCCGGCGCGGGCATGGCCCTCCTCGAGCAGGTCGTCGCGCCGGGGCGCGTTGCTCCAGAACAGCGACTCCTCGCTCCAGGCGAGTTCGTCGGCGAGACCCCAGAGCGTGATCGGCACGAGTCCGCCCTCCTTGCCGAGCAGACCGCTGGGGATGAGCTCGAGCGCGGCCTTTTCGATGGTCCGGCCGGAGCGGCCGACCTCGCGCAGGTCGAACTGCAGGAGCGTGCGGCGGACAAAGGCCTCGCCGCGGTTGGACACGCCGAGATTGCGCACGTCCACCGAGATGTCGCTGCTGCAGACCAGCACATCCTGGACGGGCGTGAGCGAAAGCTCGGCGGCGAGGGAGGCGGAGGCCGCCGCCAGGGCGATGGCCGAAAGTGTCAGTAATTTTTGAATACGCATGGGGATTGGCGGGGGTTAACGGCGGCGGCGGTTGCGCGACAGGGCGAAGCCGAGCGCGCCGAGGCCGGCGAGGACGGCGGCGGCGGAGGGCTCGGGCACGGCGGAGACCACGGTGAAACCGAAGTCGTTGCCGACGCCGCCGCCCAGCAGGTAGCTGGCGACGAAGGTGTTGACGCCGAGCGTCACGCTCTGCCCCTCGGCCCAGTCCAGGAAGGTGCCGGTGATCGAGGAGGAGCCGTTGTTGGCGATGAAGATGAACTCGGTGCCCTCGGCGAGGGCCGGCAACCCGGCCAGCCCGGAGAGGTCCAGGGAGGCCCCGGCCTCGATGGTGACGACGGAGGAGGAGCCGTTGACCACGAGCTGATCGAACGAGCCGGCGGCGGCGACCTCGACCGCGAAGGTGGAGGCGGCCCCGAAAAGCACGTCGCCCTGCGAGGTGAAGGTGCCGACGCCGTCGCCCGCGCCGAAACTGCCGGCGGTGACGGTGATGCCGTTGGCCGCGCCGGAGCCGGTCAGCGAAGCGCCCGCGCCGTCGACCGTCACCGGGCCGCCGGCGAGCACGCCGTTGACCACGAGGGCGCCGTCGCTGACGAGCGTGGCGCCGGTGTAGGCCTTGTCGCCCGACAGGGTGAAGGTGCCGGTGCCGGTCTTGATCAACCCGCCGGTGCCGGTGATGGCGCCGGAGTAGGTGGTCGAGGCGTTGTTGGCGCCGGTGGTCAGCGTGCCCGCGCCGAGGGCGACGGTGCCGCCGGTGGAGCCGCCGCCGGCGAGTGCGCCGACGCTCTGGCTGTTGCCCGCCAGGTCGAGGGTCGCGCCGGCAGCGTCGGCCAGCACGTAGGTCGAGTTGTTCGAAAAGACCTGGGCGGAGCCGCCCGCGCGGATGGTGCCGGCGTTGATGACGGTGTCGCCGGCGTAGTCGGAGGCGGTGTTGAGGAACGAGAGCACGCCGTCGCCCTCCTTGATGATGCCGCCGTTGGTGATGCGCACGGTGATCTCGAAGTCGTCGACGGCCGCGCCGTCGTTGATGGTGAAGGTGCGGTCGCCGCCGGCGAGATCAATGTAGCCGGTGCCGGCGCTGCGGGTGATCCAGACCTTGGAGGTGACGCCGGTGTTGTTGTTGAAGGTGAGGTCGCCGCCGAGCACGAGCACGCCGGCCGAGGCGGTGGCGGTCTCGTAGAGGGTGAAGGCGTTGCGGGTCGAGCCGGTGCCGTCGTGGTTGATGACGAGTCCGCCGGAGCCGACCTCGAGGGTGCCGCCGACGTTGCGCGAGCCGGCGGTGGTCACGGCAAGCGAGCCGGTCGAGAGGGTCGAGCCGCGGTTCACGGTGAAGGCGCCGCCGGTGAGCGTGGTCGCGCCGGTGACGGTGATGGTGTTGCCCGTGGACGCGTTGCCCGAGGGGTTGGTGGCCAGCGTGCCGGCGGAGAGCGAGAGCGAGGCGACGGTCTCGTCGACGCCGTCTCCCGAGGACGAGGCGGCGAAGTCGACCGTGCCGCCGGCTACATCCACGGCGGCCGTATCCGCGATCTGGTTACCACGCCGCCAGTTGACGCGCGAGGCGGCGACGACGAGGTCGCCGGCGACGGCGTCGGTGCCGGCGGCCTTGTCGAGGTTGAGGACGACGCCGGAGGACGAGACGGTGGTGGCGCCGGAGTAGGTGTTGGCCGCGGTGTCGGACGAGCCCGCGCCGAGATTCACGGTGCCGCTGCCGGCGAAGGTCAGGCCGTTGCCCGCGCCGGTGAACGCGCCGCCGAGGGTGAGGGTCGAGCCGGCGTTGCCGAGGGTGACGGTGTGCGTGGCGCCGGAGCCCTGCACGGAGCCGCCGCCGGTGAAGGTGAGCGGGTTGGCGTTGGCGCCCTCGAAGAAGGACGTGTCCCCGGCGAAGTTGAGCACGTTGGAGAACGACAGCGCGGTCGCGCCGTTGGTGGTGCGCAGCACGCCGCCGGAGAGGGTGACGGCCCCGCTGCCGAGCGAGCCGGTGTTGCCGACGACCACGCGGCCGGCGCGCAGGTCGAGCCCGCCGGTCCAGGTGGAGGCGGCGGCGAGCAGAACGGTGCCGCTGCCGCTGGTGCTGAAATCGACGATGAGCGCCCCGGCGCCGCTCATGGAGCCGAGCTGAAGGTTGCCGGCGGCGTTGGCGATCGAGCTGGTGACGGTGGTGTCGGCGTTGAGCACCATCGCGACATTGATGGTCTTGGCCGCGGATGTGGAGGAGTCGAAGACGATGGTCGGGCCGGTGGAGCCGTCCGCCACGAAGACCAGCGACTGGGTCGTGCTGCGGGCCAGCGAGATATTGCCCCCCGAGCCACCGCTAAACCGCAGGCTGTTGAGCTGAAAATCGCCGGCGATGTCGTCGGTCGTGGTGTAGGCCGTGCCGGTGTGGGTGAAATCGAGCACCGTCGAGACGCCCGAGACCGGCGCGGTGGCCGGACTCCAGTTGCCGTCCGTCGACCAGTTTCCGGTGCCTCCGACCCAAGTGCTCTGGGCGGAGAGAGATGCAATCCCGACAAACGAAAGCGACAACAGCGCCGCCTGAAGAATCCTGGAACGAGGTGATGACATGGGGGGCATAAACGAGGTGGGGTTGAAGTGTTCGTAAACGTTAACGAAAACATTTACGAAGTGACAAGTCGAAAAATAATCCCAAGTTATCGGAGCGGTTTCGGCGCCTGGCCAAAGCTCCTTTGACCAAGGGGTTTGCCGGGGCGCCGGACCGTTCCTTTTCTTATTTTCAACATGTCGCGCACGTCCCGATCCACCGTCCCGAGTCCCCGCCCCCCCGGCATCAAGCAGGTCGCCGCCGCCCTCGGCATCAGCGTGGGCACCGTCTCACGGGCTCTGAACAACCGCTACGGCGTCGAC
>JBDRJH010000433.1:0-21202 GCA_043815125.1 Verrucomicrobiota bacterium | reverse complement strand
TGGGAGATGCCGTGGGCGACGAGGCCGGTGGTCTCCTTGCCGCCGCCGCCGGCGGCGAGGGCGTCGAAGATGCCGAGCATGCCGAGCACGGTGCCGAACAGGCCCATGAGCGGGGCGACGGCGATGAGCACGCCGAGGAAGACGAGGCGCTGGTCGACCGGACGGATCAAGGACTGGCGGATTTCTTCGAAGCGGTTCTGGATGTGGCCGGAGGTGCTGACGTTTTCGGTGACGTAGCTGAGGATGTGGGCGAAGCGCGGCTCGGCACCGGCGGGGTTGCGCACCCAGTCGAACCAGGCGGTGGAGTCGCCGAGGCGGACGGCGTCGCCGCGCAGGAAGAACACCAGGTGGAAGCCGGTGACGAAGATCAGCACGGCGAGCAGGGCGAGCGGGATCATGACCCACCCGCCGCTGACCCAGATGTCGATGATCTTGGCGAGCATGGGGGTCAGGCGGCGGTCGACTGCTTGTGACGGATGCCGACGACGCTGTTGATGAAGCTGACGGCGGTTTGCTCGAGGCGTCCGAGCTTTTGCTTGGCCATGCGGGAGAGCAGGCCGTGCATGATGAGGGCGGGGATGGCGACCATGAGGCCGAGCTCGGTGGTGACGAGGGCCTCGGAGATGCCGGAGGCGAGGGACTTGGCGTCGCCGGAACCGAAGATGGTGATGAGGCTGAAAGTCTTCATCATGCCGGTGACGGTGCCGAGCAGGCCGAGCAGGGGGGCGGCGGCGGCGGTGACGGCGATGAAGGCGAGGAAGCGTTCGAGCTGCGGGCGCACCGAGAGGATGCGTTCGTAGAGGACTTCCTCGAGGGTGCCGCGTTTGTCGTCGCAGTGTTCGACGCCGGTCAGGAGCAGTTCGCCGGAGGCGCCGGGCACGGTGCCGGCGGCGGACTTGGCGGCGGAGAGGTTGGCGGCCTCGATGTGGCCGAGGACCTCGCGGAGCTTGGCGGTGGTGGGGGTGATGAAGCGGGAGATCTCGAAGAGCTTGAAGGCGCCGACGATGAGGCAGAGCACGCCGAGGCTGACGATGACGTAGCCGACGACGCCGCCCTTGGCGAGGTGCTCGCCGACGGTGTCGGAGGATTCCTGGATCTTGATGGCCTTGCCGAGGGTGGGGTCGAGCGGGAGGCTGCCCTGGCCGTCGTTGATGAGGGCGCGGATGCCGGCGGCGTATTGGGCGCCGGGCACGGCGATGGCGGCTTCGGCGGCGTTGAGCTTGTTGTAGCTGACGCCGGCGAGGTCGGAGCCTTTGGAGCTGAAGTAGACGGAGGGGCCGACGACGGCGAAGGTGCCGGGCTCGATCTCGCCGGAGGGGGCGAGGGCCTTGCCTTCGAAGGTGTAGCCGCCGCCGAGTTGCTGGAGGCGGCCGATGGCGACGGCGACGACGTCGAGCTGGCGGGAGAACTGGTCGGCCTGGTCGAGGTCGCCGTCCTGCAGGGCGAGGCGGGCTTCCTCGGTGGACTTGGCGTAGAGCTGGCTTTCGCTGAAGTGGACGCGGGTTTCGAAGGAGCGCACGAACTCGTCGAGCAGGCCGGCGACGTATTCGTTCTGGGCCTTGAGGGCCTTGGTCTGTTCGCGGAGGCGGTCGAGGCTGAGGCTGCTGTTGTCGCGCAGGCGGAGTTGCTGGTTGTGCTCGCGGGTGAGGCGGGCGACCTCGTCCTCGAGGCGGGAGACCTCGCGCACGGCGGGGATTTTCTCGGAGGCGATGGCTTCGCGGGTCTCGGAGAGTTCGGCGAGGGCGCGCTCAAGGTCGCGGCCGGCGGCGGCGGTGGCGTCCTTGAAGGTGTCCTGCGCGTGCAGGAACGGCGCGGCGAGCAGGGCGAGGGCCAGGGGGAGGATGCGGGTGGGATGCATGTGGGTTGGTCCGTTTAAAGGGTTGCTCAGTTGATGCGCACGGGGGCCTCGACGAACTCGATGTCGGCCACGCCGTCGTAGATGGCGAAGAGCTTCTGGATGGCGGCGGAGGACTCGGGCAGCTGGGGCCATTCCCAACCGTCGGCGGCGGGGCGGCCGATGCCGGCGTATTGGCCGGAGGCGTCGACGTAGTAGGCGATGGCGACGCCCCAGTAGAGGGTGCGGACCTCGACTTCCTTGCCGGGCGAGACCTCGCGGATCTCGCTGGTGAAGGTGATGGTGTTGTTGAATTTGTCGGCCTCGTTGAGGATGCCGACGATGTTCTGCACGCGTTCGCCGACGGAGAGCTTGGTGGTCGCGGGGTCGTCGGGCAGACGGCGGATGAGGGGTTGGAGCTTGTTGAGGAGGGGGGCGGGCAGGGTCTTGATGATGGCGCGCACGCGGGTCTCCATGTCGGCGAGGGGGGCCTTGATGGCGTCGGTGGCGGCACCGAGCTCGTCGCGTTCCTTGGCGAGGCCGGCGCGTTCCTCGTCGGCGGAGCTGGCGGTCTCGGCGATTTCCTTGAGGCTTTGTTCGAGGCGGGTGACTTGTTCGGCGAGCAGGGTCTTGGTCTCGGCGAGGATGGACTGCTCAACGCGCCAGTCGGTCTTCTCGCGGGAGATGAGTTGCCGGGCCTCGGCCCAGCGGGCGAGGGTGTCGCGGGTGGTGTCGACGGAGTCGGCGGCGTGCGCGGAGAGGGCCGCGAGGGTGCCGGTGAGTGTCCATTGGAGGGCGTGCCGAAATTTCATGTGCGTTGGGTGTCGGTGAAAGTGTGGTGGTAGCAGCGGGGGAGGGTCCGGGGAAGCCGCCTAGTGTTAAGATACCGCGTCGATTAAGGCGTTTTGGTTACGGGAGGCCGGGAGTCCGGCGCGGGTGGTATGCACTCTTCGAATACGCGTTTGAGGCGCCGGATGGAGAGGCGGATGCGCAGGAGCTTGCGTGCGGGGCCCTTGTTGAGCGGGTGGTGGTGGTAGGCGTAGAGGCAGTCGTTGAACTGGCTGCGGCGGCGCAGCGAGGCGACGGCGTCGATCAGGTCGATGTCGGGCGAAAAGACCTCGGGGAACAGGTATTGCCAGATCCCGCGCAGCAGGCGCGCGTGAGGGTAGAGGCATTCCTGCAGCAGTTGCTCGTGGTAGGCGGCGGTCGGGAGGCCGCGTTGATGAATGTAGGTCTGTTGGAACACCCGCGGGATGTTGGGCCGCGCGTGTGACGATCCCGTGGCCGCGGGCGCAAGATCCTGTGAATTCGGGCGTCAACGATTTGCATCTGCGCCGACGTCTGCGCCGGCGGGGTCGTCGGCCGGCGGAGCCGCGGGGTCCGCCGCGTCGGCCGCGGGTTCCGGCCGGGGGGTCCACTCGGAGAGCAGGCGCAGGGACTCGGCGTGGTCGGGCGCGGCCTGCACGATGGTCTGGAGGGCGAAGAGGGCGGTGGCTTTCCTGCCGTGGGTCCGCCAGTCGACGGCGAGGGCGAGGGCGGCGTCGGGGGTGATGGCGGCGCCTTTCAGGTGGTCGCGCAGATAGAGCTGGAGCAGGGCGAGGTCGTCGTTGGCCTCGGCGAGGGTGATTTCCTGGCGGGCGGCCCAGGGGTCGGACGGTGGCAGGAGGGCGGGGTGCTGGCGGCGGGCGCGGCGGAGGGCGAGCAGGGCCTTGCCGGGTTCGTCGCCGGCGAACAGGGCGTCGACCTCGCGGCGAATGTCCGCGGCGGTGACTTGCGCCGGCGCGGGGGTGTCGGCCCTGGCCTGCTCGGCGAGGCGGTCGCGCAGCTCGGCGCGGGTCCGCAGCTCCTCGCGGACGCGGGCTAGGTATTGGCTTTTCGGATACATTCCGGAGGCGAGGGCGAGGATCTGGCCGGCCTCGTCGAGCCGGTCGGCGGCGAGCAGGGGGTCGAGGATGCTTTGGTGGAGGTCGATGGAGCCGGGGCGTTCGAAGGCGAGCTGGTTGAGGCGGGCGTTGACGCCGCTGGTGTCGCCGCCGCAGACGGCGGCGAGCAGGCGCATGATCTCGACCCACTGGAGTTCCTTGGCGGAGGCGTTCGGGTGGAGGGTGGCGAAGCCGGCGGCCTGGCGTTCCATGGCGGGCCAGTCGTGGTTGAGGCGGTGCGACTTGATTTTGGCGAGGTGGAGCGGGCGGGGGTTGAAGCCGTGCTCGCGGGCGTGGACCTCGAGCCGGTCGATGTCGGCGGTGTGGCCGCGGTCGGCGCAGAGGTGTCCGAGGTTGTAGATGTTGGCGGGGGTGGCGCCGAAAAAGAACAGGTAGTGCTCGAGCGCGGCGTCGGCGGCGGGGTCCTGGGCGGCGGCGCGGTTCTCGACGACGGCGCGGGCGGCGAGGGCGGGGTTGACCGGATCTAGGTCGGCGAGGCGGCGAAGGGCGTCCTGCATGAGGTCGACCGCGCCGGTGTCGCGGTAGACGGAGACGGCCTTGGTGAGGGCGGTCTTGGACTTGGGTTCGTCGCGCAGCCAGTCGGCGAGGAGGCGGTGGGCGTCCTGCTTGCGGCCTTCGTCGAGGAACATGCGCAGCTCGATGGTTTTCTCGAGGCCGGGGTTGCGGGGCGTGCCGGAGCGGGCGCGTTGCAGGGCGTCTTCGACGTGTCCGAGGCCGAGCAGCGCGTCGATGGCGCGGAGGTGGAGGAGTTCGCGGGCGGCGTGATCGTCGGGGCGGCGGGTGGCGACGAGCGCGGAGGCCTTTTGGGCGAAATCGAGGACGCTCTCGGGGTTGTCCATTTCATCGAGCGTCTTGAGCGCATCGGTGAAGTAGTCGACGCCCGGGTAGCCGGCCCGGAGTCCGGCAAAGAGGGTTTGCTCGGTCTGGACGGGCAGGCGCATGAGCAGGTAGATGCGGGCGAGGGCCAGGCGCTCGGAGGCCTGGTCGGGGGCCTGGCCGAGGCCGGCGCGGAGTTTGGCGAAGCCGTATTGGAAGTTGCCCGCGGCGAAGTCCTCGCGGCTTTGGTCGAGCAGGGCCCGGCCGCGCAGTCCGGAGATGTCGGCCCAGCGGGTGGGGAGCACGAGGTCGAGGTAGCCGATGCGGTTGTGGGGGGTGCGGGCATACCAGCGGGCCATGGCGAGGGCTCCGCCGAAATAGAGCACGAACAGGAGAACGCCGCCGCCGACCAGCAGTTGTTTCCAGTTGAGGTTGAGCCGCGGTCCGGGGGCGGGCTCGGGCTTGAGGGTGCGTCGCCGGCGACGGCGTGGGACGGGGGGTTGCTCCATGCAACAAGAGTGATGAGAGATAAACGAAGGGATCGGGCGGACGATGACAGACGTGCAACGGGAAACGCCGCCGGCCACGGGGACCGACGGCGTCCAACCTTACTAACTACGACTCGCGATCACGCATTGACCGGGAGAGCCGATGAGGAACCGTTAGGAAGGCGGAGCATTGGCGCTTCAACGTTCGACTGCCGGTGTCATGGGGATTTAACGCCGCTGTTTCCTGTTTGTCGCATCGGGACGTTTTTGTATCAAAACGGCTCATCCGAACGGACGATTCGCGTCCCGCGCTCGCGCTTTGGGCGGCGGGCGTCATCCATGGAAAACACCCGCATGTCCAACCAACCCGTCATCCTCATCACCGGCGCCTCGCAGGGCATCGGCGCCGCCATTGCCAACGTCTTCGCGCGCGAGGTCCCCGGCGCGCAGCTCGCGCTCGTCGCGCGCAACGCCGCCAACCTCGCCGCCGTCGCCACCGAGTGCGAGGAGTCCGGCGCCACCGCCGCGGCCTTCCCCTGCGACGTCACCGACGCCGACGCCGTCAACCGACTCGCCGCCGCCGTCGAGGTGCGCTTTGGCCGGGTCGACGTGCTGATCAACAACGCCGGCGTATTTGCCCCGGCCGCGTTTCTCGACACCAGTATCGAACAATTCGATACCATCGTCGCGGCCAACCTCCGCAGCGCGTTCCTGCTCACCAAGGCCTTCCTGCCCGGCATGGCGGCGCGCCGGTTTGGCGACGTGTTCTTCATGAGCTCGATCGCCGGGCTCGACGCGTATCCGATGAGCAGCGCGTATTGCGCGGCCAAGTTTGGCGTCACCGGTCTGGCCAAGGTCGTGCGCGCCGAGACCCGTGAGAGCGGCGTGCGCGTGTGCACGGTGTGCCCCGGCGCGACCTGGTCGCCCTCGTGGTCGTCGAGCGGCGTGCAGCCCGAGCGCATCATGCCCGCCGCGGACGTCGCCCGCGCCTTCCTCGACATCTACCGCCTCGGCCGCAACACCGTCGTCGAGGAGATCGTTCTCCGTCCGCAACTCGGGGACCTCTGAGGTTTTTTTCGGAGGGTTGTCTCGCGAAGGAGGGGAAGGGGGCGAAGTTCGGAAGTGTAGCCACGGGCGTCCCCGCCCGTGCGTTCGACATTGTCAGGGGACCAACCTCAAACCCGCCCTTGGGGACAAGGGCGGCTACATCTCGACCGGTCCCTGTGAGCACTTGCCAATTCCGTGACGGGCGGTTCAGTCTTTGAGGTATGGCCACCGTGACCAAGACCAAGAAAGCCGCTAAACGCAGTGTTGCTCGTCCGGTGCGGGTTTTGGACAAAAAGCCCCGGCTCACGCCGCTGCCCACCGCCAAGGGCACGACCAAAGATCTGCTGTCCAAGGTGGATACCTTTGGTGAAGGAATCGATATGGGCTTGGTCATCAAGGCAGTCGAATCCCGTAGCAGCCGTCGTCGCTGACCGATGGTTTACGACACGGAGTTTATGATCTGTTTTGCTGGCTCGTCCGGTAAAGCGATGAAGGCCCGCGCCATCGAATTTTTAAGGGGAAATCCCGGTCCGCTCTACACGTCTCGCGTGTGTTGGATGGAGTTCGCAGAGGGCGCGGACACGTTGATCGCGGTTAAGCGCCAATTGCGGGATTTTACCGTCATTGAAATCGACGAGGCTATTGCCTGACACGCCTCTCGGATCGGTCGCTTACTCAAGGGCAAAGGCCTTCACATCGGAGACAACGATGTCTGGATTGCCGCCACGGCTTTGGCCCACGGACTGCCGCTGGTTTCAAACAACGTCAGGCACCTCGGCCGCGTTTCCGGCCTGACCCTGCAGGACTACTGACCGCTTGGGCTCAAGCCTTCCGTTTTTTCCAAGCTGAGGCTACAGCATTCATCTTGGTGCGAGTGGCGGCGGAGACCTCAATTTGCTTCGTGCTGGTCCTAGCCCGAGGCTTTTTGGCGGCAACCGACTTGGCCTGTGTCTTCATGATCGCAACCTGTAGCAGCTGGCGTTCGGCTTCAAGATCCTCATGGTATGGACTCCGTGTCCTCTGTGTCCGAGCTCTGTGAACTCCGTGGCCCAACTCCGAAAAAATAACCCACATGCTCATCATCGGCGTTGATCTGGCGTGGGGCGAAACCAAGTCCGACGGCGTGTGCTTTATCCGCACCGCCGGACGCGGTCCCGCGCGGCGGGCGGTCGTTGCCGGGTTTGCGTATCCACAGGGCGATGACGCGCTGGCCGCCGCCATCGCCGCCGAGCTGCGTGGCGACGAAGCCGCCTTGGCCACGATCGACGCGCCGATCGTCTGCCCCAACCTCACCGGCGCCCGGCCGGTGGACCGGCTCACCCACACGCTCTTCCATCGCGAGCACGCCGCCTGCCATCCGGCCAACCTCACCAAGTGTCCGCGACCACCGCGGGTGTTGGCGCGCCTGCAGGCCGATCTCGGGTTTACCGCCGGCTGGGCGACCGGCCCAAAAGCGCCTCGCCGACAAGCCGCCGAGGTTTATCCGCACCCCGCGATGGTCCGGCTGTTTGGGCTGTCACGGATTATCAAATACAAAAAGGGTCGCGTCGCCGACCGCCGCCTCGAGTTCGTCCGCCTGCAGGGATTGATCCGCGCCTTCTGCGCCGCCGAGCTGCCGTCGCTGGACCTCGGCCCGGAGAGCGAGGCGTGGTTGACCGCGCCTTGGGCCAAACCCGCCGAAGACCGAGTCGACGCCCTCTTCTGCGCGTTGATCGGCCTCTGGCACGTTCAGCACGCGGGTCGCCGCAGCGAAGTAATCGGCGACGCCCAAACCGGCTTCATCCTCCTGCCGAAGTCGTAGCCGCTGACCCTGTGGCGGCAGCGCGGCGCGCCTTCGTTTTTCGGAGTGGTGACACAGAGAAAATCCGGAGGAGTCACAGAGTTCGGCAACTGTAGCCACGGGCGTGTCGCCCGTGTGTTCAGCGCCCCCGGCGGACTCACGTCCAACACGCCCCTAGTGACAGCCCCGACAAGCCGGGGCGTTCCGGTGGCGGCTACATCAGGAAATGTCCGTTCATGCGCGAAGCGCTTTCGTTACGTCTACCGTCGCTGTCGCGGGGTTGACACTGTCGGACAATTGTCCGACGGTTTGCGCATGGTCTCCTTTATTTCGACACGCGAACTGTCCAAGCAACCGGGGCAGGTCTTGAAGCAGGTCCGCACCCGGGGGCCGCAGGTCATCACGCAAAACGGCACGCCCGCCGCCTACCTGATTCCCGCCAGCGGCCAGGGCATCGAGGCCGATCTGGACGCCGTCCGTCGGCTGCTGCTGGGGCGTGCGTTCGACACGGCGCAGGCCGAGGCCGCCCGCAGTGGAGCGTCGGAGTTGAGCGAGGCGGAAATCGCCGCCGAGATCACCGCCGCCCGGGGTGATCGTCGCAAGCGTCGCACTAAAAAAACTAGCAGGGCATGAGACCGGTCTGGGTATTGGATACCAACGTGGTCGTGTCGGCCGCGCTGACCGCCGGCGGCACATGCGACCGGGTGCTGCGCGCGGCCATCGACGGCCGGATCGTGCTGGGGTGGAGCGCGCCGATGCTGGCCGAATACCGCGAGGTGTTGCTCCGGCCGAAGTTCAAGTTTCGTCCCGCGACGGTGGCGGCGCTGCTGTCGGCCTTCGACGCGGCGCATCAGGTTCCCGTGGGCACGGCGCCCGCGCTGCCTGATCCCGACGACGAAGTCTTTCTGGCCGCCGCGCTGGGCACGCCGGACCGCGTGCTGGTCACCGGCAACGCAGCGCATTTCCCCGCCAAGCTCTGCCGCCCCGCCAAAATCCTGCCCCCCGCCGCCGCATTGAAGACGCTGGGCTGATTTCGTAGCGGAAGCGCGGCGCGCTTTCGATGATCGGAGTTTTTGACCACGGATTGCACCAATCATCACGGATCGGAAAATGTAGCCGCTGCTGCCCCCAGCCGTGTCCGATGTCGCGTTAGCGTTGACCCCGATTTTTCGGAATCTCGGCCAATTCCGTGGAGCCTGCCCGCTGCGGAGATGGAGATCGCTGTCGTGTCAGGAGCGCAGATCGATTCTATTTCTCCAAAGTGACGATTACCGGAGCGTGATCACTTCGGGCTGAAGCGGTGAACGACCCCCATTCGGCAAACGCTCCGATCTGCACGTCCACGATGCGCCATTTTGTTGGCACGAAAACAAAGTCGCAGTGATAGCCCTCGGTTTCGTGGCCGCGCCACCAGAGGGTGTCGTCTTTTTCGTCGCCGATTTTTACGCCATGAAATGCATGGTATGCCGACACCAAGCCGAACCGGTCATGAAGCATGGCAGCAAACGCCTGCATGCCTCTGGGATCGGTCTTGCCCGACACGTTAAGGTCTCCGGCCACGATGGTGTCTCCGCCTGAAAGCACATTTTCGTAGCGACGCATGATTCTCTGCGCAGCGGTCAAGTAACGGTTAGGGCCTTGGTTGGCGGGGACTGTCCACACGCCGATCACCTTGGTCGGTCCATTCACATGCGTGGCCACCGCGGCCAAACCGAAGTCTCCGGCGTCATCATAACTGACTGGTTCGATCTGGATGAGTGCTTCCGCCGACGGGGCGAACAATCCGAGCCCTTTGTTGGTGAGTGATCCGGCCCACAAGTGAGGCACGCCGCCACCGAAGAGCGATGTTTCGGCGACCTTGGGATGTTGGTGTGACTCGGGCACGACCGCGATGTCCGGCTGCAATGCCAGCAACGCATCGGCCTTGGCATCGAAGCCCTGTCGGCAGTTCCACGTCACCACACGCAAGGGGCTCATTTCTGAAAGATCGTCTTTCTGTGAGTCGCCAAGAATTGAAGGTCTGGCAGCGCGGCGTCATCCGGCACCCGAATAGATTTTCCTTCTTATGCGCCGAAGCTTTCGGAGACGGCCCGTTCGGGCAGTGCATTCTTGAGTTGGGCGGAAAGCACCAGTCGGAGGCTGTCATCAAACGTGATCAGTCCCCGGTCGAAGGCAGCATCATGCAGACGTGAAAGGGCGAGTCCGTTCCTGACGTTGAGTCGCTCGGTAGGATGGGTGCTCCACGGCAGGATGTGGGATGCGATGAGTAATTCGCGCACACTGAGTCCGGTCACGCCGCAACGACCACCGAAGTTATTGAGCACAGCGTCACGAAAATACTCCTGCCCGCGTCGCTGCTTCGTTTGAACGGTGCTTTCGGTGCCTGCGCTAGCTGGCGGTTTGCGGACTTTAACGCCTTCTTTGGGGATAACTTCGAGTTCGCTGTTTTCGGGAGCCTCAAAGAGTTGTCGGACTGCTTGCTCGCTGGCAGGCACAGCTTCGTTGAGGTTCTCATGAAATTCTTTCCAAACGGCGCGATCCAATGCACTGGCTCCGGATAAGCCTTTTATGCCACGCAACTTTAGAGCGGGGTCTAGAGAGGCTAAGTTGCTTAGCTTCATCGCGAGGCTGTTGGGGTTGCGGTCGGGGAGCTTGGTGGCGACCGCGATTACAACCGGGTTCCGGTGGTGAAACTGTCCAAACGTAAGCTTGTGATAAATATTCAGGGCGACGAGTAACTCGTCTCGTGTCCACGGCTTACGTGTGCTCATGGGAGGGGACGTTGGCATTTCGTTTCTGCAAAGCGAAGCTCTTGTTTTCGATTTGTGCTTCCCGCGCGCTCTAAACCTGGCCAGGTGAATTAGCCCAGCATGGGCAAACCTTACACGATTCGACTCGACGAAAACGCTCTCGGCCAACTGCTCGACGGACTCCGCTGCCGAGCCGAAGCATGGCACGGCACCGCCAAGTATTTTGAAACCGGCAAAACGCCACACGAGAACTTCCTGATCGAAGACTGCAACGATACCGAAGAGGCCCGTAAGATTGCTGCGGACTATGACCGGCTCATTGCGGAGATTGAGGACCAGATGCAGTCGCAGAGGGCCGCGTCATGAGTGCATCATCTTCTTCGAAGGCGGTTCATCGCGGCTTTTGCATCTACATCGACACCCTGTGTCAGGGGCAAACGGTTGCTGTGCGCGATGGGGGGAACTGGCCTGTTGTTTTTGCGACCGAGCGCGAGGCCCAGCTTGAAATGGTGGATTTCCTGCAAACGCGACTTCAGGAATTTCTAGACGGCGACCGGGACTTTGAGGATGCGATCACCGTGGGCGAATACGTCGTGCCCGTGACGGTTTTGGACTCGGGGGCTGTCGTGGATGAATGCGGGCGCGAGTATAACAACGAAATGTAGTCTGCGGCATGCCACTCAGCCGAAGCAGAACGCGGAGTTTTGGCGGGAGAAGATCGCACGGAATCAGGCCCGTGACCGGCTCGTGAACCGAACGCTCAATGCCAAGGGTTGGCGGGTGCTGAGAATTTGGGAGCATGAGTTGAGAAAGAAGAACGAGAAACGTCTGCTCGCGCGGTTTCGGCGCTACGGGTTGATGGAAGGCGAGGCACCGCCTCGCCGGTCGAAAGTCTAATGTTCTCAAGTCGAAGGGGCGGGGCCGGGGACATTCGACGTTTCTACGGGTGGGCGTCTGAAATTGGGTGTTACCCCTGCGCTGACCTTTGCTTTGTGGGAGTGCTTCGTGCAATTTGTTCCCTCCGCTGCCCAGGGGGCACCTGCGTCAGTCACCCTTACGCTTACGCTCCAGGGCCAATCGCAGCCGATTGACCATCTTCGCCTGTCGGCTCCGTCGTGGTTAACGGAGAAAGATGAGGGGGCTTGCGGCTTTAGTAACTTCGCAGGTCCAGTCCCGGGACGAGGCTGAAGTGTTTGGTGTTATTACTCACCAGTGGCAGGCCGTAATTGAGTGCGGTTGCTGCAATGATGCTGTCTGCCGCGCCGATTTTCTTGCCGCGTAATCCGAGGTTGCGAACGACGCGTGAAGCGTCCCACCAGATCAGGTTATCCACTTCCAAAATCGTGAACTTCTTAAGATGCGGGGAGGCGGCAGTGGACGTCGCGAAACCAGCCATGAACTCCATCCAGGCTACCCGGGAAATATAAAACGGGGTGTCTTCCCCCTGCGCCTCCAGAAATGCCCGGGCCTGATCTTTTGGAACGTCCTTACTTCCCCGGTGGCAGGTGATCAGGAAGTTGGTATCGAGCAGCATCAGAGGTTGCGGGCGGCGTGGGCGTTTTTAATGACATCCCAATCTGCACCTTTGCCAAAGTCCGCGCCCATTTTCAGCAGATCGCCGACAGTGCCGGCGGCCGGCGGGGGAGTGCGCCGGGGGCTGAGCCCTTTGACGACGGCGCGGGAAGGGCGGACGGCGTTCTTGGCGAGCTTCTTGGCTTTGGTCACGATGGCCATGTCTGAAGAATGAGCCGGGGTTCGCGGATTTGGCAAGAGCATGAGCGCCGACGGGGCGCACCGGCAGGAATGCCTGTGCCACTACATCGGAGTTTTTTAACCACCAAGGTCACGAAGCTCACGAAGGTCGGAACGGGAGCCCGGAGCTGAGGTTGGATAACCGGAAAAGGCACAAAAACTCGCGAAAACCGGATCGGAATTTTTGCGAACCTTCGCGCCTTTTGCGGTTAAAAGACCGGGATGTTCGGAGGACACGTAACGCGCCTGCAAGCAGGCTGCCTTGTTGTTTGGGGCTGTGGTCGATCACGCGCCTTTTATGGTTCGGCTGGTTTGAACTCTGTGCCGCTCTGTGTCGGAGCTCCGTGGGTTGTGCCTGTTGGCGCCCGTGGGGCACCCGCCAACAGGCCCCTTCGGGCAAGCCTTTGGCTGACCATCTCCGCCTTACGGCTCCGTCTGTGTCCACATCCGATGATGCTGAGGGGCGGCGGGTTTCTCAGTGGCCGCCGGTGGCGGTGGCGCCGGGTTTGTCGTAGATGGCGAGGCGCTCGACGATGGCGCGGCTCTCGGCGTTGAGGCCGACGAGCTCCACCTCGGCTCCCGTCTCGCGGAACTTGATGACGGTCTTGTCGAGGGCGTTGATCGAGGTGGTGTCCCAGAAGTGCGCGTGGGTGACGTCGAGCACCACGCGCTTGACGGTTTCCTTGTAGTCGAAGGCGGCGGCAAAGCTGGTGGTGGACGCAAAGAAGAGCTGGCCGCGCACGTGGTAGGTGCGGGTGGCGCCGTCGGCGGAGAGGTGGGACGTGACGTGCAGGAGCTTGGCGATGCGGGCGGCGAAGCAAAGCGCGCTCAGGAGCACGCCGCAACCGACGCCGAGGGCGAGGTTGTGCGTGCCGACGACCACGGCGACGGTGGTGAAGGTGATGAAGGTGGCGGTCTTCGGGTAAACGCGGATGTTCTTTAGAGAAGCCCAGCTGAAGGTGCTGATGGAGACCATGATCATGACGGCGACGAGCGCGGCCATGGGGATCTGCGAAACGTAGTCGCCCAGCAGCACGACGAGGATGAGCAGGAAGAGACCGGCCCAGAGGGTGGAGAGGCGTCCGCGGCCGCCGGACTTCACGTTGATGACGGTCTGGCCGATCATGGCGCAGCCGGCCATGCCGCCGAAGAGGCCGGAGACGAGGTTGGCGATGCCCTGGCCCTGGCACTCGCGGTTCTTGTCGGAGCCGGTGTCGGTGTAGTCGTCGACGATGGTGGCGGTCATGAGCGACTCGAGCAGGCCGACCACGGCCAGCGAGAGCGAGTAGGGCAGGATGATCCAGAGGGTTGCCAGATTCCAGGGGATGTCGGGCAACAGGAACGCGGGGAAGGCGTCGGGCAGCTGGCCCATGTCGCCGACGGTGTTGAGCAGGTTGTTTTCACCCCAGCCGAGCCACATGGAGAGGCCGGTGAGCACGATGATGCAGATGAGCGGCGAGGGCACGGACTTGGTGAGCAGCGGCAGGCCGTAGATGATGGCGAGGCCGCCGACAACGCAGGCATACATGAGCGGGCCCTGGCCGTGGAACTCCTGGAGCTGCGAGAGGAAGATGACGATGGCGAGGGCGTTGACGAAGCCGATCACCACGGAGCGCGCGACGAAGCGCATGAGGTTGCCGAGCCTGAGCCAGCCGGCGATGATCTGGATGACGCCGGTGAGCAGGGTGGCGGCGAAGAGGTATTGCAGGCCGTGCTCCTTGACCAGCGAGACCATGAGCAGGGCCATGGCGCCGGTGGCGGCGGAGATCATGCCGGAGCGGCCGCCGACAAAGGCGATCACCACGGCGATGCAGAACGAGGCGTAGAGGCCGACCTTGGGGTCGACCCCGGCGATGATGGAGAAGGCGATGGCCTCGGGGATGAGCGCGAGGGCGACGACCGTGCCGGCGACAAGGTCGCGGACCGGGTTGCCGAACCATTGTTGTTTGTAGGTGAGTGCGGACATGGAAAGGGAATGAGGGAGTGAGTGGAAAGGGAGGGAGTGAGTGGAGGGACGGAGGGCGGCGACGGGTGCAGGGCCGGACCTTGTGTCCTTGCCGTGTTTGGCGTGTGCCGTGGAGGGAACGTCGCTGCCCCGGTTGGTCGCTCGCGGCCTCACCAAGGTGAGGCCCTACGGGGTCTGCGCGCAGGCGGGCCCGGCTCCCTATGGGGAGTCATGGCGCGGTGGATACGCTACGGTGGCGTGAGCTGGCGTTCGGTCATCGGCGAAAGGGGTGACCTTTTGGCCGGAGACAGCGATGGCAAGCCTTGGTTTGGCGGCGGAGTTGTCGGGCCGGGATTGTTTAACCACGAAGGGCACGAAGGTGCACGAAGGGCGGAACCGGAGGGGGGGCCGCAAAAGGCGCAAGGGGGCGCGAAATTCGGATCGGAGTTTTTGCGAAATTTAGCGCTTTTGGCGGTTCTAAAATCCGCACCTAGCCCGAGCCGACGGAACTTTGCCGGTGCCGGAGGCTTCGTGCCTATTCGTGCCCTTCGTGGTTGATTTTCCGGTTCAGTCGGCGAGCCCGAGGACTTGGTCGGACTGGGTGCGGACCTGGCGGTAGAAGTCGGGGTCGTCGCAGAGTTGGTGGCCGTAGGCGGGGAGCATCTCGCGGAGTTTGTCCTTCCACACGTGGATGCGGGTGGGGAAGCAGCGCTCGATGATCTTGACCATGACGTCGACGGCGGTGGAGGCGCCGGGGGAGGCGCCGAGGAGGGCGGCGATGGAGCCGTCGGCGGCGGAGACGATCTCGGTGCCGAACTGGAGGACGCCGCCTTTTTTCGCGTCTTGCTTGATGATCTGCACGCGTTGTCCGGCGGTCTCGAGTTGCCAGTCGTCGGCGGTGGCGGCGGGGAAGAACTCGCGGAGGGCGGCGATGCGTTGCTCGGGTTTTTGCAGGACCTGCTCGATGAGGTATTTGGTGAGGTCCAGGTTGTCTTTGCCGACCGCGAGCATGGGCACAAGGTTGTTGAGACGCACGGAGCCGGGCAGGTCGAAGAGCGAGCCGGACTTGAGGAACTTGGGCGAGAAGCCGGCGAAGGGGCCGAAGAGGAGCGACTTTTTCCCGTCGATCATGCGGGTGTCGAGGTGGGGCACCGACATGGGGGGCGCGCCGGTGGCGGCCTGGCCGTAGACCTTGGCCTGGTGGCGTTCGGCGATGGCGGGGTTGTTGCAGACGAGGAACTGGCCGGAGACGGGGAAGCCGCCGAAGCCCTTGCCCTCGGGGATGCCGGACTTTTGCAGGAGGGGGAGGGCGGCGCCGCCCGCGCCGACGAAGACGAAGGGAGTGACGATGGAGCGGTTGAGTTTTTTCTCGAGGTTGCGGACGGTGAGTTCCCAGCGGCCGTCGGGCAGGCGTTCGATGTCGCGCACCTGGTGGTGGGTGGCGAGTTTGATGTTGGGTTGAGCCTGGAGGTAGGCGACGAGGCCGGAGGTGAGCGCGCCGAAGTTGACGTCGGTGCCGCCCTCGGCGCGGGTGGCGGCGAGGGGTTGGTTGACGATGCGGTTTTCCAGGAGGAGCGGAGCCCACCGGCCGATCACCTGCGGATCGGTGGAGAACTGCATCTCGGCGAAGAAGTGATGCGCGCTCATGGCCTCGTGGCGTTTTTTGAGGAAGGCGCAGTTGGCGTCGCCCCAGACGAAGCTCATGTGGGGGACGCGGTGGATGAAGTCGCGCGGGTTTTGCAGAATGCCGGCCTGGGTGAGGCTGGCCCAGAACTGCTTGGAGAGCTCAAAGGCTTCGTTGATCTCGACGGCCTTGGCGATGTCGACGGTGCCGTCGGCGCGGGGCTTGGTGTAGTTGAGCTCGCAGAGGGCGGCGTGGCCGGTGCCGGCGTTGTTCCAGGGGTTGGAGCTTTCCCTGGCGACCTCGGCGAGGGCCTCGACGATCTGGATCTTGAGGTTGGGATCGAGCCGATGGAGCAGCACGCCGAGGGTGGCGCTCATGATGCCGCCGCCAATGAGGACGACGTCGGGTTCGGCAAAGGTGGCTACGCGTTCGGTCATAGATGCCGTCAAGCGCGCCGGGAAAGGGGCGGGGTTGTCAACGCGCAAGGCGTGAAGCGCGGGTGAACGGGCGAATCAGTCGCGCTTGCGCCGGGCGTTAAGCGGGGGTTGAGGGCGGGGTGCGGGGGAGGTTTTTAACCACGGATTGCACGGATGGGCACGGATGATTCCGAACTCGGATCCGTGTTAATTCGTGTAATCCGTGGTCAACAAGGCGGTTTGCGTCA
The DNA here is from genome assembly GCA_043815125.1 of Verrucomicrobiota bacterium. GTDB lineage: Bacteria > Verrucomicrobiota > Verrucomicrobiia > Opitutales > Opitutaceae > JAUWBF01. Next base: position 4,559 of record JBDRJH010000433.1, on the reverse strand, counting down.
GAAGCCCTTTTGCTGGAGGGCGGCGCTGAGCTCGGTCATGAAGGCCTGGCCGTCCTCGGGGGTGGGGCGGTAGCCGGGCTGGCTGATTTCGGTGAAGCCGGGGCGGCCGGTGTTGTCGACGATCCACTTGCCGGTGACGCCGTCGCTGAAGGTGACGCTGCCGCTGGCGATGGCGCCGGGGATGAGGGTGGCGTTGTCCACCTCGACGATGACGGAGCCGGGGGTGGCGGGCACGGCGTCGTCCTCGATGTCGGCGGCGCCGGCGGCGGGCGCGGGCGCGCCGGGGGCGGGTTTGGGGGCGGCCTTGGAGACGTCGTTCACGTCGCCCTTGGGTTCGGGTTTGTCCTTGAGCGCGAGGTCGAGGTCGTCGACGAGGAAGCGGACATCCATGTAGGTCATGGCGATGTCGAATTCTTCGCGGAGCTTTTTCTGGATGGTCGAGAGATTGTCGCCGGCGGCGACCCAGGAGGAGACGGCGGAGGATTGTTCGGGTGTGAGGCTCATGATTTGGGAAAAGGGTTGTGGGTGGTTGAATGGAAACGAGCGCGGTCATCAACGCAACGTCGGGCTGGGGACGGCCGGGCGGGTTGGGGGTTGCGGGCGCGGGCGGGGCGGGTGTTGGCTGGCGGCATCATGAAGCTCCAATTAAAACGAATCGATCCGATCGCGGCGGGCAAGGTGCTGGGGGCGCTCTACGCGGCGCTGACGTTGTTGTTGGTGCCATTCTTTTTGCTGATGGGGGCGTTCGCCTCGCTGGCCGCCCACTCGACGGTGAACATGTCGGTGGAGTCGTCGGGGCCGGGCCTGGGGCCGATGTTGCCGGGGCTGGGGATTTTCGCGGGCATGGGTTTGTTCTTCGCGCTGATGATCCCGGTGGCTTACGGCGTGATGGGCTTTGTGGTGGGGGCGTTGCTGGCGCTGGTTTACAACCTGATCTGCCGGTGGGTCGGCGGGTTGGTGCTGGAGTTCACCGCGATGGACGGGCGCGACCACGGGGGGCGGGCGGGCGGGGCGTCTTCGGTCGTGGCGACGGCCGACTTGCCGCCGGATCTGCCGCGAGGCTGAGGTCGGCGGCGGGCGAGGAGGCGGCGTGGCGCCACTGCTTGGGCGTGAGCCCGGCGGCGGCCTTGAAGGCGTGGCAAAAGTGGGCGGCGTCAACGTAGCCGCAGGCGGCGGCGATCTCCTTGATGTTGAGGGAGCCCTCGGCGAGCAGGGTCTTGGCGCGGGCGAGGCGGGCGTTTTGCAAATACCGACTGGGGCTGACGCCCTGGTGTTTGCGAAAGAGCGCGGAAAAATGGGCCGTGCTCAGCGAGTGGTAGTGCGCGAGGTCGCGGATGCGCATCGGCTGGGCGAGATTGCCGGACAACGTGAGGGCGGCGGACCGCGTGAGCTCCGCGACCCGGGTGGCCTTGGGCGACTCCGCCTGAACCTCGGCCGGAGAGTGCAGCCGGCACAGCACGATGAGCAACTCGCGCAGCGCGAACTCGGCGCGCTCGGCGTGGCCCAGTTTTTGGTGCTGCCGCTCCGTGCAGATGACGGTCAGCAGGTGCCGGACCTCGTCGCGATAAGGGCCGGTGGCGAGCACCCCGCTCAGGGAAGGCGGGAGCTCGGCATGGCCGTCGGCGAAGTCGAAGCCGATCCAGCCGAGGCGAGCTTGGGCGCGACCGGGGGTTTTTTCGTGGTGTCGTGTTCCCGCCGGCACGATCAACAGATCTCCGGCGGCCAGCCGTTCGCGCCGGGCGGTCAGGTGCCACTCGCACTCGCCCTCCAGCACGAAGCCGATCTCGTGAAAGGGATGACTGTGGCGTCCCAAGCTCAGGCCGCGCCGCGAGCTGCGCGGCATCGACACGGCGAGGTGCAGACGCGAGGGATGCTGCCAGAATTGTAGCATGGCTGTTTTTAATGCTAAAAAAATCAACTTATTCAATTAATCTACAATAAATCCCGTGCCTGCGGTCTTGGCATGACCATAACGGGAGCCCAGGCTGGCCGGCGTTCTCCCCCGTCCCATGAACCCTGCATCCACTCCTCTTCGTTGGGGCATCCTGAGCACCGGTCGCATTGCCGCCGTGTTTGCCCGGGGTGTCGCCGCCTCGCAATCGGGCCGTGTCGTCGCCGTCGGCAGCCGCTCGCTTGAATCCGCGCAAACGTTCGCCGCCGCCCACGGCATCGTCCGCGCCCATGGCGACTACGAGGCGCTGCTGGCCGACCCCGAGGTCGAGGCCGTCTACATCGGCACGCCGCACCCACAGCACGCGGAGTGGGTCGTGCGCGCGGCCGAGGCGGGCAAACACATCCTGTGCGAAAAGCCGATGGGGCTGAACCACGCCGAGGCCATGGTCATGGTGCAGGCCGCGCGCGAGCACGGCGTCGTGCTCATGGAGGCGTTCATGTATCGCTGCCATCCGCAGACCGCGAAGCTCGTCGAACTGATCCGAGCCGGCGCCATCGGCAAGGTCGGCCTCGTGCAGGCGGCGTTCAGTTTTAAGAGCGACTACGATCCCGCCTCGCGTCTCTGGGCCAACGCGGCCGGCGGCGGCGGCATCCTCGATGTCGGCGGCTACACCGTGTCGATGGCGCGCCTGGTCGCCGGCGCAGCCGCGGGGCAACCGTTTCTCAACCCGACCGCCGTCAGCGGCGCGGGCGTGCTGCATCCCGAGAGCGGCGTCGACGTCCACGCCGCGGCGACGCTGAAATTCCCCAACGACATCATCGCGCAGGTCTCCTGCGGCGTCGGGCTCAATCAGGACAACGTCGTGCGCATCTACGGCACCGACGGTTGGCTGCTGGTGCCGTCGCCCTGGGTCGTGAACCGCGACGGCGGTGTATCCAAAATCCTTCTACACCGCCCCGGAGCCGCCGCGCCCGAGGAGATCGTCGTCGAGGCCGGCCCGCTCTACGCGTTGGAGGCCGACGCCTTTGCCGACGCCGTGCGCGCCGGCCTGCCCGACGTGCCGCAGATGAGCACCGCCGACACTCTGGGCAACCTCGCCGCGCTCGACCAGTGGCGCGCCGCGATCGGCCTCGTTTACGAGTCCGAAAAACTCGTCGCCTACACCCACACCATCAAGCGCCGCCCGCTGGCCGTCCGCGCCGATGCGCCCATCCCGCGCGCCGAGGTCCCCGGCGTTCGCCTGCCGGTGGCGCGGCTCGTCATGGGTTGCGACAACCAGATGGCCATGCCGCACGGCGCCGCCATGTGGGACGATTATTTCGAGCGCGGCGGCAACGCCTTCGACACCGCCTGGCTCTACTACCACGGCCGGCAGGAACGCCTCCCCGGCCAGTGGATCAAAAACCGCGGCCTGCGCGACCAGGTCGTCGTCATCGGCAAGGGCGGCCATCCGCCGTTCTGCACGCCCGCGGCCATCGCGGGGCAGTTGCAGGAATCGCTCGAACGCCTGCAAACCGATCGCGTCGACATCTATCTCCTGCACCGCGACGGCCCCGACATTCCCGTCGGCGAATTTGTCGACGCGCTCAACGAGCAGGTGCGCGCCGGCCGCATCGGCATCTTCGGCGGTTCCAACTGGACGCTGCCCCGTGTCGCCGCCGCCAACCGCTACGCGAAGCGCAAGGGCCTGCAGGGCTTCGGCGCGCTCTCCAACAACTTCTCGCTCGCCCGCATGGTCGACCCCGTCTGGTCCGGCTGCGTCGCGGCCAGCGACCCCGATTCGCGCAAGTGGCTCAAAAAACAACAGCTCCCGCACTTCGCGTGGTCGAGCCAGGCGCGCGGCTTCTTCACCGACCGCGCGGGACGCGACAAGACCGGCGACGCCGAACTCACGCGCTGCTGGTATTCGGACGACAACTTTGAACGCCGCGAACGCGCCGTCGCCCTCGCCGCGAAGAAAGGCGTCTCCCCCATCGCCATCGCGGCCGCCTACGTGCTCGCGCAGCCGTTCCCCAGCTTTGCGCTGATCGGCCCGCGCACCATCGCCGAGACCGTGAGCTCGTTGGAATGCCTCCGCGTGCAACTGTCCCCGCGCGAGGTCGCCTGGCTCAACCTCGAACGCGCCAAGCCCTGACGTCGTCTCCGCCTGGAGCGTCCATTCGCGGGCGTCCACTCGCTGGCGCTCGCGGCTACTTGGCGTAGCGGGGAGCGCCAGCGACCCGAGTCCGGAAAGCACGCTTGTCCCGAGGTCTGTCGCCAAACGGGCGCTGCGGGCGACCGACCGGCAGAACTTGCCGGGGGGCGGCGCACGTTGGGCCTGACCACGTCCGCGCCGGAGGGTTTGGATGTGACGTGAAATATTTAATCTGTTTTTGGACAAAGGTTAACAATAGTCGAAAACGCCTTGGCATGTTGTTCGCTGATGAGGGGGCGTGGCATTCCCGCGTTTCTCTTTTGGTCCAACTTCCGGCGTCACCCGCCGGCTGATAGTAGTGGTATTCGGCTGCGCCGTTTTGGAGACGGCGCAGCCGATGATCGCTGCCGAGGGCGCTGCCACCGACTCCACGGCCCGTTCGGCCGATACGATTCTTTATCCGCAGGGCGCGGCCGAGGCGCCGGCCGGCGCCGGCCGTGACGGCGGCGGCGGCGCGGGCCGCTGGCTGGG